>JAZKZQ010000257.1:0-28351 GCA_045612745.1 Cellulosilyticum sp.
TATACTCTTTACAGAAGCAGTGGGTTTACATTATACTTAAACTAATATAGTATATATAGAAACAACTAAAAGAAGAAAGGATGTGATTTGAATGAAGATAGAAAAGCTTAGCGATACGCAGATCCAAGTGACTTTGAATCACTCAGACCTTACTGATAGAGATTTAAAAATTAGTGAACTTGCTTATGGCTCTAAGAAGGCACAGGCACTTTTTAAAGATATGATGGCTAGAGCCTATGAAGATTTTGGTTTTGAGACAGATAATGTACCACTTATGATCGAAGCTGTACCATTATCTGCTGATAGTATTATGATTGTAGTTACAAAAGTAGAAGATCCTTCGCAGATAGAGCAAAAGTTAGAAGCTATAGGTGAGAGACCTACACATCGTACTTTTAAAGAGCCTGAAGAAGATAGATTAACTGATTTAGCACTTATGGGAAGTGAAGGGATAGAACAAGTTAAAGAAACTAAAAGTAAGGCGACATCTATCACTTATTTATTTAATGATTTTGAGAATGTATGTATGGTAGCTCATCGCATTCAACCAATGTTTGCTGGGGATAATTCATTATATAAATTTAATCAAAAATACTACCTTATATTAGATAAAAATAAAAAGGCTAATGTAAAAAATGATGCATTAGCTGGAGTATTAGATGAATTTGGAAACAGATTTGTTTCAAGTGACTTAAATGAAGTGTTTTTAAAGGAACATGGCAAATTAATGATTCAAACACATGCTATAGATGTGTTAGCAAAATATTTATAAGAGATTTGGATATATATTTTAGTTTTTTATATAGGAAAGGTGGCATAGCAAAATAGTTTATTATTTTGCTATGCCACCTTTTTAATATGATATTAATCCTGTTTGGATTTAAGATAAACTCATTAACTTTGGTACAATTTGTTTTTTTCTTGAGAAAACATCAGTTAAGAACACACTGTCTTCATCAGGAGCGAGATCAAAGAGTTGTTCAGCAATGTGCTTTTCTGTACCTGTTACAAGAAGTTCAGTTCCACCTACTACAATGTCAGTTATCATAAGCATACATAGATTAAGATTTTCTTCTTCTTCAATACGGTGCATTTCAGCTAAAATCTCATCTTTGATAGTGAATAAGCTTTTGAAGTCACCAGTATTAACTTGAGCTACACTGATATTATACTTACCAATAGTAAAGGCTTTTCTATCGATGTTAAGTAGTTCACCAGGTGTCATACCTTCAAGAGAAGTACCAGCAGCAAGAAGCTCAGCACCATATGCATAGAGATCTACTTCGGCAATTTCAGCTAGCTTAGTAGCAATGCGGATATCATCTTGCGTACAAGTAGGTGATTTGAAAATAAGTGTATCTGAAAGAATCGCACTAAGCATAATACCAGCAATTGCCTTAGGTGGCATAACATTGTTTTCTTCAAACATTTTACCTATAATAGTATTTGTACAACCAACTGGTTCTGCACGTAAGAAAACAGGATTTCCTGTATCTAAGTTAGCAACACGGTGATGATCAATGATTTCTAAAATTTCAGCTTGCTCAATACCATCAGCACTTTGTTCGCGTTCATTGTGGTCTACTAAAATAACTTTTTTCTTTTGAACATCTAATAAGTGACGTTTAGAAATAATTCCTTTTACATGACTTTTTTCATCTAAAATTGGAAAATGTCTGTGAGAAGAGTTGAGCATCGCTTGTTTTACTTCGTCTAAGTAGTCATCTGTTTCAAAGTAAGTAATATTATCTTTTACTAATACATTTTTTACAGAAATACTTTGAGAAATCATCTTAATAGTTTTAAAGAATGTAAGACCTGTACAAATAACAGCACACTCTACATCATTTGGAATATCTACATTAATATGATCCATATTTTGATCTGTAATAATAACACATCCGGCACCTGAGTGTAGTGCAGTTTGAATGAGTTCTTGATGAGAACCTGTAATAATAATATCTGAGCTATTTAAAGTAGTATGTGATGAGAGAGAAGCAGTTGTATAAACATCTCCTAATACATAAGCATGAGGATAGCTACCACTGATAATCTTTCCTTCTAAAACACCTGGTACGTTAATAAAAGGTGTTTTGTGTTCCTTAAGGACTGAACCATCTGTAAGACCAATATAAGTTTTAGAGATATCAGACATTGAGATAATACCTGCAAGTTTATTGTCGTGATATAGGACAGGAATCATCTGACGACTGTTTTCTGTCATTATATCCCAAGCTTTTTTTACAGAGTCAACCACATATACAGGTGGTACATTATAGAAGTTTAAATCACTTACTTGTGGTTTAATATCATTTAATAAAGTAGGCGCTTCAACTCCAAAGTAATCTAAAGCAAATTGTGTTTCTTTACTTACTTTTCCAAGCCTAGCAGCTTCTATATTTTCCATTCCTAGTGCACGTTTTAAATAAGTATAAGAAATTGCGGCACAGATTGAATCTGTATCAGGATTTTTGTGCCCCAAAATATATATTTTTCTATCCATTTTTAGTCTCCTCTATTGTTCTTTATAGGCAAATTCCTCATTAATGCAAATGAATTTTATACGAAAAAACTTATTGTAAGTTTAAAGACATACAATAAAATATTTAATTAGTTTTTGAGAAAAACATAAAACTTATTACATCGTTATGTGAATAATTTATATAAATATAAGTCAAGTGCCATGAGGATAAAATAAAGATAGCAATATAGTTAAAAGTTGTCAATAAACAAATTGAAAACAATTTCTACAAGAAAGAAAAACGCAAATTTAACGAACGTTTTCTTTTTAAAATAAATAAATATTCACCTATATTGTTGATTTATAAATAAATATCTGATATGATATCAATGTTAAAATGATAACCTGAATGAAGGTATTGAAAGGATGTGTAACCATGCCAACTAAAGTAGTAATAGGCGCACAATGGGGAGACGAAGGAAAAGCTAAGATAATAGATATTTTATCAGAAAAAGCTGATGTAGTTGTACGTTGCCAAGGAGGAAATAATGCAGGACATACTGTTGCTGTAAATGATGAAGTTTATAAATTCCAACTTATACCTTCTGGTATATTATATCCTGGAAAAACTTGTTTGGTAGGCAATGGTGTAGTAATTGATCCTGAAGGTATTTTAGGTGAAATAGATAATTTAGCAGAAAAAGGCATTGATGTAAGTGCGCTTAAAATTAGTTCAAGAGCACATCTTGTAATGCCATACCATAAAGCACTTGATAAAGCAAAAGAGTCTCTTAAAGCAAAAGATGGCAAAGATATTGGGACAACTATGAAGGGTATTGGACCATGTTATATGGACAAGGCAGAGCGCTCAGGTATTCGTGTGTGTGATTTATATCACGAAGAAGTATTTGCTGAAAAAGTAAGAGAAAATGTAAAAGTTAAAAATGCGATGCTTAAATTTGTATATGAACAAGATGTACAATTTGATGCTGAAGAAATTATTGCATCATATAGAGCATATGCAGAGCGTTTAAAACCACATGTCATTGATACAACAGTAGAAGTGTATGAAGCAATTAAAGAAGGTAAAGAAGTACTCTTTGAAGGTGCACAAGGTACACTACTTGATTTAGATCTTGGAACATATCCATATGTTACATCTTCACATCCGATTACAGGTGGTGCTTGTATCGGTGCCGGTGTTGGGCCAACTATGATTGATGAATGTATCGGAGTTATGAAAGGTTATATTACACGTGTAGGTAAAGGACCTTTCCCAACAGAACTTCACGATGCAACAGGTGATCGCATTAGAGAAGAAGGTCATGAATTTGGTACAGTAACAGGGCGTCCAAGACGTTGTGGATGGTTTGATGCAGTAATTGGTGAGTTTGCAGTGAGAACAAGTGGTTTAACTCAAATTGCACTTAATAAAATAGATGTATTAAAAGACTTAGAAAAAGTTAAAATTTGTACAGGTTATGAATTTAATGGTGAGGTAATTAAATACTTCCCAGCTAGTCTTGAAGACTTAGAGAAATGTACACCTGTATATGAGGAAATGGATGGATGGGGAGAAATCTCTCATATTCGTACTTATGAAGAATTACCTCAAACAGTTAAAAATTATATTGCAAGAATTGAAGAACTTGTAGGATGTAAAATTACTATGGTTGGTGTAGGACCAAACAGAGATCAAAATATTGTAATTGAAAAATAAGATATGATATAGAAAGGATGTTACTTGCTTAAAGTGTAGTAGCATCCTTTCTATTTATATGTTTGTAATAATACATAATAGTGATGCTACATTATAAAATCTAATGAATAGCTTAAAACATGTAGATGTAAAATTTATCGTTATCTAAAAATTGATAGATTAATATGCTATATATTAGCCTTTGTGTGTTATACTAGATTTGTTAGGAGGGAAGAAATGTTTAAAAAAGTCATTGTGGGGTTAATAGTGATAGTTTTAGTCGCAATTGCGGCAAGTAAGTTTATGCCAGTGGGAGATGTGGTGAATCCACTGCAATACTTTGATGAGTTTAAGGAAAATGAATATAATTTAGTTTATGAGGATCAACGAATCAATTTAAAAGATCCTGTAAGAATAATAGATGGTACAATATATATAAGTTATGATGTAATCAGAGACTATTTAGATACGGTTATTTTTTATGATGAAGTAGAAAAGGTTATGACAGTAACCGATGTAAGAAATGTGTTAAGATTATATCCTGATAGTGATAAAGCCCTTTTAAATGGGAAAGAAATTAAGGCAGAATATAGCATTAAAGATATAGAAGGAACGTTATATGTTAGAGAAGATCTTCTTAAAGAGAAAGCTGGTATAGAAATCTCTGCAGGACAAGATAATAAGTTATTTATTATCAATGACACTACTAAAGATAGGGAAATAGGTACTGTAAAGCGTAGTACAAGCTTAAGAACACGTCCACTTCAAAAAACTACAATAACAGAAAATCTTAGAAGAGGGCAAAAGGTAGTAGTATTTTCTACAGAAGACGGTTTTACTAGAGTAAGAAGTGAAAATGGTATTATTGGATATATACCACAGGATAATTTAAAAGATGTTAAAAATGTGGCAGGTAAAGCATTAAATAATGCTGAAGTATGGCCAAGTAATCCTTTAGGTGAAAAAGTAAGGCTTGTGTGGGACCAAATGACAGTGCAAACAGCAGGTGATTGGAATAGTAGAAAATATTCACGTGTACAAGAAGCAAATGTGATTTCACCGACATGGTTTCAGTTTGCTGATGATGAGGGTAATTTAAGTGATATAGGCAGTAAAGAATATGTGGATATGGCACATCAAAGGGGACTGCAAGTTTGGGCACTTATGAGTCATAACTTTACAGAACCAGGTCTTACAAAAAAAATACTATCAAGTACAGCAAAAAGACAACATGTTATTGATCAGCTGATTGAGAAGGCTAAATTATACGGTTATGATGGTGTGAACATCGATATTGAAAATATTCAAACGGAAACAAGTGATGTATGGGTAGAATTTATGAGAGAATTATATCCACAACTTAAAGCAGCAGGTATTTTAGTTACAGTAGATGTTTATATGCCATCTAATTGGTCAAGCCATTATGAAAGAGCAAAGATAGCAAAAGTATGTGACTATTTTATTGTCATGGCATATGATCAGCATCACTTTGGGTCAGAGGAAGCAGGTTCGGTAGCAGAAATTCCTTGGGTAGAAGAAGGGGTTAAGAAAAATCTTGAAGAAGTACCAAATGATAAACTGGTATTAGGTATTCCTTTCTTTACACGCTTGTGGAAGGAAACACCAAATGGTTTAGAAACACAGTCATATACAATGGGTGCGGCAGAAGCAAAAGTAAAAGAATGGGGTGTGACACCTACATTAGATCCTAATAGTGGTCAACTTTATGCAGAAAAACAAGTAGAAGATGGTACTTATAAAATTTGGCTTGAAAATAAAGAAACAATAGCACAAAGAATAGAAATTGCGAATAAGTATGATTTAGTAGGATATGGTGCATGGAAATTAGGTCTTGAAAACTTAGATAGCTGGGATGCATTAGCACTCTTAGAAAAATAGATGGTATAGAATTCATCTCACTTTAATAAACTAAAAGGGATTAGTATGAAAAGATGAGGTGAGTATATGCGTCATTTTAAAATACCATTATTAATAATAGTACTAGCAGTAATAATTTGTGGTGCGTCTTATCTTAGGTTTAATATCTCTCACGAAGAAGTAGTAGAAACTATTGGAAGTGCTACTGCTTCTAAAGTGATTATCGTAGATCCTGGTCATGGTGGTTTTGACCCAGGGAAACCAGGAATTAATGGAGAAGATGAAAAAGATTTAAATTTAAAGATTGCGCTTAAATTAAGAGATTATCTTGAACAATCTGGTGCTATGGTAGTAATGACAAGAACAACAGATAATGATGTAGATGGTATGGAAGGTGTTAAGCATAAAAGTAAAGATATGGTTGAAAGAAAAAAGATGGCAGCAGATGGAGATATTGTAGTAAGTATTCATCAAAACTCCTTTTCACAACCTAGCGTTAGGGGGGCACAAGTCTTTTATAGCAAAAATTCTGAACTTGGTAAGTCGTTAGCTTCTTTGATTCAAAAAAGTATTAAAGAAAATGTAGATACTACAAATAAGAGGGAAGAAAAAAGTAATGCTAATTACTATGTATTAAAAGCTATTGAGATTCCATCTGTCATTGTAGAATGTGGCTTCTTAACCAATGCAGATGAAGAAAGTAAGTTAAATGATGATATTTATCAAGACAAGATAGCTTGGAGTATTTATTTAGGTATAGTAAGATATTTTGAAGGTAATAAAAAGTGACTTTAGCATATTGGCTAAAGTCACTTTTTATAGATTATACTATGAATTGAAGCAATAAACTCACTAGCTAAGAGTATTTAATAAGTAGATAAGTTTTTCAATATCTTCTAGTGAAAGTTGTGAGATAGAAAGTCTTACAAACTCACAATTATCTTGAGTTGTAAAAAGATTACCTGGAGAGACAATGAAGCCAGATTTAGATAAGTGATGGCAAAGTGTCTCTCTACTTGTTTTTAGAGGTTTAATCCAAAAGCAAAGTCCACCATGACTAGACTGAACTTCTATTTTACTTGTAAGTTTTGTTAAAGAGTTTGCTAGATAATTATATTTATGTTTGCATTCTTCAAAGAGTTCTTTTTTGAGTTTTGGTAAGCTAGTAGATTCCAAATAATAAAGTAGAAGTTGTTCATTAAAAGTACAAGAAACATCATCAGATATGCGTTTTATAAGGAGATGTGGTAAAATTGCAAAACTATAAGTAAGGTCAGGCATATAGAGCTTAGAAAAATGATATAAGAATATAACACGCTCTTTAGAATAATGCTCATAGAGTGGCATGACGGGTGTATTATCAAATATAAATTCATTAAATGTACCATCTTCTATAATATAACAATCATATTGATTGGCTAAATTAATAAGGGCTTTTTTATTAGTTTCGCTATAACAAAGCCCAGTAGGGTTTTGTAAGTAAGGTGAAATCATAATATAGGAGATTGTACCAGTACGTAAGTATTTTTCTAACACATCTAAGTCTAAGCCATCTTCTAATAAAGGAATTTCATAAAGCTTTGCACCTATGGAACGTAGGTAACAAGAAGCACTTAAGTCTCTGAAGCCTTCTACACAAATTCCTGATTTAGGTGAAAATTTAAAAAGAGAAAGTAGAAGATTATCTATGGATTTAATAAGTCTAACCTCTCCAAAATGAGGATGAATATTAAGATTTCGACTCATAAACTCAGCAATATTTTGTTTTAAAAAGTGTCTATTACGATAAAGTGGATCAGAAAAGGCATTCCAGCCTTCTTCGGTAATAAGCTTCGTAGCAAGATTAAGGCAGATAGAAGAAGGAAAGTGATCTTTAGAGAAACCTAAATGGCTACAATAGATATGAGCTGATTTTACAGTTGGATTTTCAACCATTTTAGTAGAAAAGGGGACGACATAAGTGCCTTTGCCGATATGACCCTCTACAAGTCCCTGGTTTTCTAAGAGCTTATAGGCACTGACCACAGTATCTCTATTAATAGCAAGCTGTTTAGAGAGATATCTAATAGCAGGTAATTTGGTGCCACCTGTTAATAAATCAGCTTGAATAAGTTTTGCAAGTTCAGAAGCAAGCTGTATGTATAAAGGTGTTGGGTCCGACTTAGATAATTGAACTGTATGGAACATAAGAACCTCCATAATATAATGACATCTATATTATATATATTAAAGACATATAAAAAATATCAAGAAATTATTAAAAATAAGGACAAATATAAAAAGCATTGCTGCAAAAAGTAGTTTTGCAACAATGCTTTTTATTTCTGTGTATATTTTTTTAGTAGTCTAATGTCTTTTCCGTAAAATTTAAGAGAAGTGTAATTTCCAAAAATACGAGAGACAATACGCTCTGAGTAGTAATTATTCCATTCATTAGGTGCTAAGTTAGTGGAAATAATAGTAGAGAGTTGATTTAAATAACGGGTATTTAACACATCAAAAAACTCACTAAGAGATGGTGCATTAGAAGACTCAGTCCCTAAATCATCTATAATAAGTAAGTCTGAATTTGTTAATGTATTTAAAATATCTTTGGAATCCTCACCGAGGTCTTCGCGATGAAATCTAGCTTCATCAAATAATTTAAATAATTGTGGTGCTGTAAGGTATAAGACAGTATATCCTTTATCTAAAAGCTCCTTTGCAATGCAATTACATAAGAAAGTTTTGCCAAGACCTGTATTACCATGAAATAATAAATTGCCTTTTTCAAAATCAAATTTTTCTATAAAACCGACACACATCTGATAAATAAGAGACATATTGTGATAAGGTGAATATGGTTGTCCCTCAATCTTTTCTTTTGAGTAATAGTTTATATTGAAAGAAGAAAAGTTTTCTAGTGTCAATATATTTTTTAGATTAGATTGTTCATATGCCATATCAATAAGTCCTTGTTTGAAACAAGTACAGGTGGAATTACCAATAAAACCTGTATCTTTACAAATTGGACAATCATAATGTATGTCTAAGTAATCTGGTGAAAAACCAGCTTCTACGAGAAGCATTTTTTTAGTTAGTAATAAATCATCACTATGCTTATGAAAATCATTTAGTGTAGTAGTACCTTGAGATTTATTAAGCATTTGTCGTACAAGTTTAATACCAGTTTGACTAAGTTCTTTATCTATTTTTTCAATCTGGGGAACCTTCTCATAAACTTCAGCTGTACGTTTTAAAGAAGCCTGAGTTTTTGCATTACGCTTTAAATCATATTCACGAATAAGGCGCTTATATTGTAGTTCTTTAGTACTCATTTTAACTTCCTCCATTTAATGTACGTTCGATATATTCTCGTTCTAATTTTTCAAGTTCATCAAAATCCCAGTTATGAGAATAAATATTATTAAATTTAGTAACTTTAGGAGCTTGTCTACTCATAGTAGTTTGCTCACCACTTTTAGCAATGGCTTTTTTACTTTCACGAGCTTTATCGAGAGCGATAATATCATCTAATGATTTAACACCATCATTATACCAAGAAGTTAAAATACGATCAGTATAATTTAGACTTGGTTTACTAGTTTGAAGCACAGTACGTTTACAGGCTTCTAGGATAATATCCATACTTAAATTATAAGTCTTAAGCCATTTATCTATACAACTTCGTTCTACCTCTGTCACGTTGTTTTTAGAACATCCAAGAGCGGATAAAATATTAAAGTAAATTTTACTTTGATTAACTTTCTCTTTTGCTTGTGCTACTGTTAAGATACCCTCATCTACCCAGCTAATAGCAACTTTTTCAATATAATGAATAGCTTTATGATTATTAGAAGCACAATGTGCAATTAAAAATTCAATAAGATCAAAAGGCATATGCAGCCAATCATAAAAGCTAAATAAAATCTTTTGATCTGTAATGGTTAATAACCTACCTAAATGCTCTTCTGCAAATTTAAAAAGAGAGGTGACCTCTTTAGAATCTTGAATGTAAAGATTAATTTCTTCTGTACGGTATTCTGGCCTAGACTGGCTAATAATCATTTTGCTAAGTGAAGGTTTAGGTACAGCACTAGTTTCAGTATAATCTTTGAGTTGTGGTGTAAGTTCAGGTTTATCTAAGTAGAACTCAAGATTGAATTCATCACTAGAAATTTCTTCAAAACAAAGTACTTTCTTTTTATGCCAATGGCGAAGTGCTTGAAGTAGTTCTGAATAGAGCATATCTAATTTGGCACTTACATCTTCTAGGGAAAGGCGAACACCTTTAGGATCACTAGAAAGAGCAAATAGATAAAGATATACTTTTAAATCCCCACTAAGTGCCTTTGGCATATAGTCTGTAATAAACCAGTAGGGTATATGCACATAAGCTTGACTTGTGAGTTTTGATTTAATATATGCCATTAAGACACCTCCTTTGTGAATAATCATTTTCTGTGTTAGTATTATAGCACAAAACGTAGAAAATATGATAAGAAAAAATAAAAGAAAAGGGAGAGAGGGCACCTACAGTAGCTAATAAATTTACTTAGTAGGATACCCTCTTGATATATTGTTAGTATTTATAAGGTTATTTATTAATATAAAACGTGTATATTCTTAAAAGTTTAAGTTATAGTACAATTTATCCTAATAGAATATCTGCAATTTGGTTAACATTACCAGCACCCATAGTAATAATCAAATCACCTTCTGAAGTGTTTGCTTTTAAGTAGTTGGCAATCTCGGTAAAGTCTTTCATATAAAGAGTATCCTTACCAGCATTAACCATAAGGTCTACAATGTGTTTACTTGAGATATCCCCAGGATCTTTTTCACGAGCTGCATAGATATCTGTAATAATAACATGTTCAGCCTTTGTGAGTACATGAGAAAATTCATTTAAAAATGCTTTTGTACGTGTATAGGTATGTGGCTGGAACACGACATATAGATGATTATGTGGGTAGTTATGAGCGACCTCTAAAGTTGCAGCAATTTCAGTTGGATGATGCGCATAATCATCTACGACAGTGATATTGTTAAATTTACCTTTGATTTCAAAACGTTGATTTGCACCAGTAAACTCTTTAAGACCTTCATTAAGAATGTTTAAATCAAGACCGAGATAATTGTAAACACTACATACAGATAAGGCATTTAAAATGTTATGTGTACCAGTTACGTGTAGTTTGAGATTAATCATAAAGGTGTTTTTGTAATAAACATCAAAGCTAGCACATGCTTTATCATCAAACGAAATATTTTTGGCATACCAGTCATAAGAGTCATCTAAACCAAAAGATTCAACTTTGCAGTGAAGTGGTGCTTTAAAGGTATCTAAATCAGGTGTGGTGCCATTAATAGCTAAGAAACCATCAGCTGGAATAGTAGATGCAAATTTTTGGAAAGATGTACGGATTTCATGAATATCTTTAAAAAAGTCTAGATGATCTTCTTCAATATTTAAGATAATACCTACTTTAGGGAAGAAATCTAAGAAACTATTACAGTATTCACAGGCCTCTGTAACAAAGTATTTAGTATGTCCAATGCGGATGTTTCCATTAATTGCTTTTAAAATACCGCCAACTGTAATAGTTGGATCTAGATTAGCTGCTAAAAGTCCGTGAGTAAGCATTGAAGTTGTAGTTGTCTTACCATGTGTTCCAGCAACACAAATTGGGAAGTCATAATCTTTCATAATAAGACCTAAAAATTGTGAACGTGTAACAAGTTCTATGTTTGCAGCTTTAGCTGCTTGAATTTCTGGATTATTATCATGAATTGCAGCTGTATAAACTACTAAATCTACATCTTCTTCAATATTAGAAGCAGCATGACCATAATATACAGGAATATTAAGTGCTTCAAGATGTAATGTTGTATGTGAACTTTTCATGTCTGCACCTGTTACAGTAAAGCCTCTAGTATGGGCAATTTCAGCAAGACCACTCATACTGATACCACCGATACCGATAAAGTGAATTTTTTTCTTGTTAGATAAGGAAATAAGATTTGTCATAGAATTAATATCCTTTCAATGAATGTAAATTATCCTTTTAAATAAGATGCCTCTTCAAAATAAGATACCTCTTATCATATTATGCATCATCATATTTTATAAGTATATACTAAGTAGATATTAATTAATAAATATTTTTAAAAAGTGAATGTTATTAAGTAGAAGCTTTAAAACATTCGGTTATTTAGATATAATAAGTGTAAATGTATAAAAATGATTTTGCAATATACGTACTGATAAAAATAATTTCTATAAATTATAATAAGGAAACAACGAAGGAGATAATCAATGAAAAAAGTACAAAAACACGATCGTATTAGTGTAATTACTAATATCTTAACGAATAATCCAAATAAAATTTTTACACTAACACATTTTTGTAATATCTTTAACTGTGCTAAATCAACAATTAGTGAAGACTTAGATACGATAAGGGAAATATTTTCTAACTATGAAATTGGTGCAATTGAAACTATTTCAGGAGCTGCAGGAGGGGTATACTATAATCCACTTATGTCAAAAGAACAAATGGAAAAGTTCACAGATGAATTATGTACTTTGATGAATCGTCCGGATCGTATTATTCCAGGTGGATATATTTATACAAATGATCTTTTGTATACACCAAATATTTCTAAAAATATTGGAATTGCTCTAGCTAGCCTCTTCAAAGATGTAGAGATAGACTATGTTATCACAGTAGAAACCAAAGGGATTCCGATTGCACTTATGACAGCTATGGTACTTAATAAACCAATGGTTGTTGTAAGGAATCAAAGTAAGTTAACAGATGGAACGGTTATTCATATGAATTATATTACAAGTAGTAATCATCGTATTAAGACAATGTGTTTATCAACAAAGGCTATTAAAAAAGGTTCAAAAGTATTATTCATTGATGATTTTATGAAAGCTGGAGGAACAGCTAGAGGTATTATTGACCTTATGCAAGAGTTTGAGTCAGAAATTGTAGGCGTAGGTGTATTAATGGCAACTAAGATACCAGAAGAGAAGGTAGTCAGTGATTTCAAAACATTATTATGGTTAGATCATGTTAATGAATCTACGAAAGAGGTTAACGTATATCGTGGAATATAAAAAAGATGCACAGGAAAACTTATTAAAAAGTTATAAATTTTTAGATTATAATATACAAATTTAATATTGTAAAAAAATTGGTAAAATGTTAAAATATTTATGCATAAATTGATTCAAACTTATTCTAAAATTGCACTTATGAATAGTTAGGAGGGATTGCATGAAGAAAAAAGAAATGATCGCTATGCTTTTAGCTGGTGGGCAAGGGAGCAGGTTAGGCATTCTTACAAAGCAGATTGCTAAGCCTGCTGTTATGTTCGGGGGAAAATACAGAATTATAGACTTTCCACTGAGTAACTGTATTAACTCAGGTATTGATACAGTTGGAGTACTTACACAGTATGAGCCACTTCTTCTCACAAAACATATAGGTATTGGTATACCATGGGATTTGGATAGAAGAAGCGGAGGGGTGACAGTGTTACCACCGTTCGTTAAAGGTAATGAGGGATCTTGGTATTCAGGAACTGCCAATGCTATATACCATAATATTAGATATATAGATGAATATAATCCAGAATATATCTTGGTGCTTTCAGGGGACCATGTTTATAAAATGGATTATAGTGCTATGCTGGAAGAACATAAGAAAAATAATGCAGATGCTACGATTGCAGTTATTGAGGTACCAATGGATATTGCAAATCAATTTGGTATCATGAACACAAATGAAGAGGGAAGGATTATAGAGTTTGAAGAAAAGCCACAGAGGCCCAAGAGCAATTTAGCATCTATGGGTATTTACATCTTTACATGGGATGTACTTAAGAAAGCTTTAATTAAAGATAATACTATTCATGAGGCAAGCGATTTTGGTAAACATATTATTCCAGGTATGATTAATAGTGAGAAAAATGTATATGCATATGAGTTTAATGACTATTGGCGTGATATCGGAACAATTGAGGCGTACTGGAAGGCAAATATGGAGCTTACAGAAACAGTACCTGTGTTTAATTTGTATGATGAGTTTTGGAAAATTTATACTAATATAGAACATCAACTCCCACAATATATAGGAGCGGGTGCTGAAATAAGACAATCCCTAATATCAGAGGGGTGTGAGGTCTATGGGGAAGTACATAATTCGGTGCTAGGACCAAGGGTTATTATTGAAGAAGGAGCAGTTGTAAAAAATTCCATTATTATGGCTGAGACTGTAATTCATAAAGGTGCACAGTTAGATACTTGTATTGTATCTGAGAAGTCAGAGATTGGGGAAAATACAGTAATAGGTGTAGGTGAAAATATACCACACATCACGAAGGCACATATTTATTCAAGTGGTATTACAGTTATTGGTGATGACACAGTTGTACCTGATAATATCACTATTGGAAAGAATTGTGAAATAGGTGGACATACATTACAAGAACATTATTTAGATGGTGTTTTAGAAAGTGGACATTCACTAATAGTGTAAGGGGGGAATCAAATGAGAGCTGTAGGTATTGTATTAGCAGGTGGTAAAAGAACAACACTAGGCGTACTTGCAAAACAAAGAAATGTAGCAGCTATGCCAATTGGTGGTTCATACCGTTCTATAGACTTTGCCCTGAGTAATTTAAGCAACTCAGGAATTAAGAAAGTTGCTGTTATTTCTCAATATAGTGCAAGATCCTTAGCTGACCATATTGGGTCATCTAAATGGTGGGATTTCGGAAGAAAGAAGACTGGGCTTTTCTTATTTACACCTAATATGTCTAGCCAAGATTCTTTTGGATTCAAAGGAACAGCAGACTGTATTTTTCAAAATATAGAGTTTCTTAAGAAAAGTAATGAACCGTATGTTGTTATTACATCTGGTGAAGAAATTTATAAAATAGATTATGAAAAGGTCATTAAGGCCCATGAACAAAAAGGTGCAGACATCACAATTATTTATAAGGACATGAAAACTTATGAAGTGCAAGACTATGGTGTAATTGGACTAGATGAGAACGATAGAATGATAGAGTTTGAAGAAAAACCAATAGATCCTCAAAATACAACAGTATCTCTTGGCGAATATGTAATTGGCAGAGAACTACTTATTAGATTATTAGAGGAATTAGAAGCGGATGGTAGATATAGTATTGTTAATGATATTGTGATGCGTTATCGTAAAAAACTAAAAATCTACGGTTATCATTATGAAGGTTATTGGAGAAGAATTAGAGATATCCCTGAATTTTACCATATTAACATGGATTTCTTAACACCAGAAGTAAGAGGTTTATTCTTTAATGAATATCCTTATATTTCTACAAAAGCAAAAGATGAGCCTCCGGCGAAATTTAATGCGCAGGCTAAGGCTGTTAATAGTATTATCAGTGGTGGTGATATTATCAATGGACAAGTTGAGAACTCTGTACTATTTAGGCGTGTATTTGTAGGAGAAGGTTCAATAGTTAAGAATTCTATTATCATGGAAGGCGCAACAATTGGTAAGGGATGTGTTATAGAAAATGCTATACTAGATAAACAAGTATTTATATCTGATGGACAAAAGGTTATCGGCACTAAGGATAAGATTATTTTGTTAGAAAAAAGAAATATTGTTTAATATGTATAAAAAACAAGAAAAAATGATAGTTTTACAGTGAAGAAGATACAAAAAGATGTTGGAATAATGAGCCAAAAGAAAAAAATATTGACTATTTATTGAAAATATCTTATAATTCTAATAATAATAGATATATTAATAGGCAGCCAACAAAAGGCACTAGACAAAAACAGGGAGGATTTACTCATGGAAATTACAGATATCAGGGTAAGAAAAATTAATAAAGATGGAAAAATGAAAGCTGTTGTATCAGTAACATTTGATAATGAGTTTGTAGTACATGATATCAAAGTTATTGAAGGAGATAAAGGACGTTTTATTGCTATGCCAAGCCGCAAAACACTTGATGGGGAATTTAGAGATATAGCACATCCTATTAACTCAGAAACAAGAGATCGTATTCAAAATCAAGTTCTTGAAAAATACGAAATGATTTTACTTTCTGATGAAGTAGCTATCGCTGATGAAAGTGATTTAGATATAGAGGAATAATTACATATTTACTATATGGGTGTTGTAGATGCTACAGCATCCTTTTTTTGTGGACTAAGAAAGTTATTGGTTTTTAATTTTACTAGTATTATAAATGGATGTAAGTAGTTATCTATTTTTAAAAAGATGATTTGAGATAAGTATTGCATAAAGTATAATAAGGTGAGAGAATACAAAGGAATAAAATCGTGAAAGGAAGAGTAAAATGAAAACAAAAGCATTAATACTTGCAGCTGGTCAGGGCACACGTATGAAGTCAAATGAACTCAAGGTGCTTCATAAAGTATTTGATAAAGCACTTGTAGAATATCCTATTGCAGCAGCTGAGTATGTAGGAGTAGATGAAATATGTATTATTATTGGACATAAAGCAGAAAATATTAAAGCTAAACTTGGAGATAGCATGACCTATGTGCTTCAAAAAGAACAGTTAGGAACAGGCCATGCTGTTATGCAGGCTAAAGACTTTATAAAAGATGCAGATGAAGTACTGATTTTATGTGGGGATACACCACTTATTACAGGGGAGACTCTAGAGAAAATGTTAGCATTTCATCGTACACAAAATAATGCATTAACAGTATTATCAGCTATTATGGATGATCCAACAGGGTACGGGCGTATTATAAGAGATGAAAGTGGTCGTTTATTAAAAATTATTGAACAAAAAGATGCAAATATTGAAGAGCAAAAAGTTCAAGAAATTAATGGTGGCATGTATGTGTTTAATGGTAAATTACTTGACTATGCATTATCAAAAATTACAAATCAAAATGCACAAAATGAATATTATTTAACAGATACTATTGAGATTTTACGTAATGAAGGTCATCTTGTAGATGCTGTGGCTACTGAAGAAAAAGATGATATTGCAGGTGTTAACTCAAGAATTCAGCTTGCACAGGTAACAGATGTTATGAAGAAACGTATTAATGCAAAACATATGGCAAATGGGGTAACACTTATTGACCCTAATAACACATATATTTGCCCAGATGTAGTGATTGGTAAGGATACAGTTATTGAACCAGGTTGTATGTTAGAAGGTAAAACAATTATTGGGGAAGGATGCCATATTGGTTACAATTCAAAGCTTAAGAATGCAGTATTAAGTAGCAATGTAGATGTGGAGATTAGTGTAATATTAGATAGTAGTGTAGATGAAGGAACACATGTAGGACCATTTGCTTATATTAGACCAAACTCTCATATTGGTAAAAATATTAAAGTTGGTGATTTCGTAGAAATTAAAAATGCCAATATTGGGGATGGTACAAAAATTTCCCATCTTACGTATATAGGTGATGCAGATGTGGGTGAGAATGTCAACTTTGGTTGTGGTACAGTTGTTGTAAACTATGATGGTGAGAAGAAGCATCGTACAACTATTGGTGATAATGCATTCATTGGATGTAATACAAATCTTGTTTCACCTGTAATAGTAGGAGAGAATGCGTATACAGCAGCTGGTTCTACAATAACTCACACAGTACCTAAAGATAGTTTAGGAATTGCGCGTGCAAAACAAGAAAATAAGCTGGAATGGGTTACAAAAAAACGCCAAAAATAAGTTAAAACATAGTATATTGTCACGAAAATGAATGTATGCTTTGCATTTTGTATACGCTCATGTTATAATGTTTTGCGGAAAACATGGTCGTTATATTGAAGGAGGACTAACTCAAATGATTAGAAATTACACTGATATTAAAGTGTTTACTTGCAATGCACATCCAGTACTTGCTAAAGAAATTGCTCAAGGATTAGATATAACTCTTGGTAAGTCAGAAGTTATGAAATTCAGTGATGGTGAAATTAGCGTAAAGATTGATGAAAAAGTACGTGGTACAGATGTCTATATTATTCAACCAACATCGACACCAGCAAATGAGCATCTTATGGAATTATTAATTATGATTGATGCTATGAAACGTGCTTCAGCAGGACGTATTACAGCAGTTATTCCATACTATGGTTATGCAAGACAAGATAGAAAAACAAGAGCAAGAGACCCAATCAGTTCAAAACTAGTAGCAGATATTCTTCAAACAGCAGGTGCAGATAGAGTTCTTACAATGGACTTACACTGCTCACAAATTCAAGGATTCTTCAACATACCAGTAGATCACTTAGTTGGTATGCCACTTTTAACAAAATACTATGCTGACAAATTAGGTGATCAAGTTGATGATGTAGTAGCTGTATCACCTGACCTTGGTAGTGTAGGACGAGTTAGAGCTTTTGCAACTAAATTAGATATACCTCTCGCAATTATTGATAAGAGAAGACCTAAAGCCAATGTATCTGAAATTATGAATATTATCGGAGATGTTTCTGGAAAACGCGTTATCTTAGTAGATGATATGATTGATACAGCTGGAACAATTTGTAATGCAGCCAATGCACTTAAAGAAAGAGGTGCAACTGCTGTGTATGCTTGCTGTACACATGGTGTTCTTTCAGGACCAGCATTAGAAAGAATTGAAGCTTCAGCTATTGAAGAACTTGTAATTCTTAATACAATTGCTATTCCAGAAGAAAAGAAAATCAGCAAAATCAAAGAGATTTCAGTAGCGCCTATTTTTGCTGATGCTATTAGACGTATTCACGAAGATTTATCAGTATCTAAATTATTTGATTAGTATGAAGATGCTCCTTAAAAATAGTACAACTTAGAGATTTGCAAAAGGCAGGTTTTTAGGTGACATCTTCAAGTAGAAAAGTAAAGACCACACGAAAGGGTAAGACTTTCTGTGTGGTCTTTTTGTTTATATTACAAATCTTTAGTTAGTAAGTGTAAAGTTTCTTGCTGTAAGTTTGAAATTATTTTTTATACCTGATGAGGTATATATTTTATAATCAGAAGTAATGAAAATAGCGTCTATATCATTGAGAGATTCTACAAATTTTAAACCTTCATCAAGACCTTTGGCAAAAACTGAAGTAGAGAGGGCATCACCATCTATAGAAGTGTCACTAATAATGGTTACACCGACGAGTTCATTAGTATATGGATAGCCTGTATCAGGATTTAAGATATGATGATACTTGATGCCGTCTTGTTCTAGATAACGTTCATAAATCCCAGAGGTGACAACAGATTTATTAATCACATTAATACTACCAATAATATTTCCTCTAGGATTAAAGGGGTCTTGTATCCCCACAGTCCAAGGAGTGTTATTAGGTTTACTGCCTAGCATATATAGATTGCCACCTAAGTCAATAATAGCATGTTCTACACCTTCAGCTTGTAATAAATTTGCCACTTGATCAGCTACATAGCCTTTAGCAATACCCCCTAGGTCAAGGAGCATACCAGCATTTTTGAGAAAAACAGTTTGATTTTGTTCATCTAAAACCACGTTCTTATAATCTACAAGTGGTAATTTATTTTGTATTTCATCTGCACTTGGGACACGGGCATTAGGAAAACCAATATTCCAGAGTTTTACAATAGGACCAATAGTAATATCAAAATCTCCGTTCGTTAAATGACTATATGTAAGGGCCTTCTGTATGAGATTAAAGGTATTGGTATCTAGTTTGATGGCTGATTTTCCTGCTGATTCATTCACCTCATCTAGTAAAGTGCCACACTTATTAATGCTTAGTACATGTTCAAGTTGTGAAATATGTTTAAAAGCTTTATCGAGCATAGCATTTGATTGATGATCATAGAGAGAAATGGTAACGGTTGTACCTAGTATAAATTCAGTACGACTAAGTGGATTTGTAGCATCATTAGTTTTTTGACAACCTGTAAAAATAATAATAAATAAAGGTAGTATGTATTTAATTATAGTCCTCAATAAAAATCCTCCTTAAAGATGTATAAATAGATTTCATATTTTTAAGTGTTAGTGTTATTTATTAAGCTTAATGATGTGAAATCATTAAAAAAGCAATTATATATTTTTAATTATAACGTCAAAGATTAAATTATAAAATATTTGAAATATAAAAATAATAGTAGGCTTTTAGGAAAGAGTTAGGTATAGTATTTAGAGAGGTATAAATTGAATCATAATTTAGGAGACTTGCATGAGATGAAAATAAAGATAACAAGATGGGATAAAATTATTGTAGTAGTGCTCATTGTAATTTCATTTCTTCCGTATTTATTTATAAAAGCCTTTTTAATAGGAAGCTATAATCAAACATATGCATATATCACAATAGATGGTGAATTTTATAAACAGATTCCCCTTACAGGTCAAATAAAGGAAAAAAGGATTCAAATTAATACTAAAGAAGGTAGTAATACCATCAGTATTAAAGATGAGTGTATTGGTGTTGTGGAGGCGGATTGTCCAGATGGCATTTGTAAGACGTTTGGCTTTATAAGTAATATAGGTGAAACAATAGTATGTCTTCCACATAAGCTTTATATAGAGATAAGAGGTAGACAGGTGACGAATGATGAGATAGATATAAGAACATATTAGAAGTTAAAGGATGGTAAGTTTTGAATAAAGTAAGGAGGGGGATTGAAGGGGTTATGATTGGGGAATAATGAAAGCAAGTAAATTTATAAAATTGGAAAACAAAGTTAAATCGTGATATGATAAAGAGTAGTTAACAAAAGAAAACATGGAGGGACATATGAAGTTAATAGTAGGACTTGGCAACCCAGGGATGCAATATGCAGCAACACGTCATAATATAGGTTTTGAGGTGATAGATAGTCTTGCCGAGGCGTATAATATACAGGTTAATAAAAATAAATATAAGGCACTTATCGGTGAAGGTAGAATAGGAAGTGAACGCGTAATTCTAATGAAGCCTCAGACATTTATGAACTTAAGTGGTGAGGCGATTCGTGCATGTATGGATTTTCAAAAACTTAGTAATGAAGATGTCATTGTAATCTATGATGATATTTCTCTAGATGTGGGACAAATTCGTATTCGTAGTAATGGGAGTGCAGGAGGACATAATGGGATTAAAAGCATCATTGCCCATATGAGTACACAAGAATTTCCTAGAGTTAAAGTAGGTGTAGGTCAAAAACCACCAGGTTGGGATTTAGCTAATTATGTATTAGGAAGATTTTCAGAAGAGGATATGAAGATTATAGGACCAAGACTTAATGATGTTGTAAAAGCAGTAGAATGTATGGTAACAGCTGATATTAATAAGGCAATGAATCTGTATAACAAAAAATAAGATGGTGATGAATAGTGGCATATAAATATAAAGGCCTAGTAGAGCCCCTTAGAGAGCTTGCAGGTATGAGAGAAATGCTTAGTCTACTTGAATCTAAGTCGGCAAAAACATTTGAAAATAACGTAGCAATTAAAGTAACCAATATGGTAGATGCTTGTAAAGGTCACTTTATTTATGGCGTCAGTGAATTTGCGAATTTACCGTCTGTAATTATTACTTATGATGAGATAAGTACAAAAAGAATATTTGAGGATATGGAGGCACTTAAAGGGAAAGGTAAGGTGTATACGTATCCTTCTCGTGATATTCTTTTTTATAATGCAGATGTGCATAGTATGGATATTACCTCAGCTCGTATTCGTGTGATTGAGGCATTAAATAGACAAGAAGATATTGTATTAATTATTCCTGTGCAATCTCTATTAAATCCTCTTTCCCCTAAAGCAACTTGGCAAAGCTATACCATAACCTTAAAGGTAGGAGAAGTACTGAATATTACTGCTTTACAAAATAAGCTAGTTCAAATTGGATATGAACGTGTGGGGCGGGTAGAAGGAATGGGACAGTTTGCAGTACGTGGTGGTATTATTGATATTTATCCGCCTACAATGGACGAACCTTATCGTATTGAATTGTGGGATGATGAGATTGATTCTATCCGAAGTTTTAATGTACAAACACAACGTTCTGTTGAAAAAGTAGAGGAGCTTTTCATCGTACCAAATCAAGAGATTGTATTTTCTCCAGCAGTACTTCGTGAGGCTATACCAGCTATTAAGGAAGATCTTAAAAAACTCACTTCAAAGTTACGTGAAGAAGGTAAACGAGAAAGTATAGAAAAGATTGAAGAACAGGTAAATGAGGCAATCGAACAAATTCAGAATGACATTAGTCCTAAAGGGCTAGAGCTTTATGTGCCATATACAGAACTTGAGACGGTGTCCATACTAGATTATTTACCCAAAGATACAATTATTTTCATTGATGAACCTATCAAGGTAAAGGATAGAAGTGAACGTACTTTATTTGAGTATAGAGAGAGTATGAAGGACCGTTTGAATTATGGGCATATTTTACCTAAACAAATAGAGTTAATTTTTGAGTATGAAGTGATTAGTGAAAAGATAGATGCTTTTAAGAAAGTATATCTTATGAAATTTGAAACTGGCGAACAGAAATTGCCTGTAAATTTAACCATGTCTATAAATGTACATGAGCATAGTAATGTATATCGTAATCTTGATTTATTAGAAGAAGATCTTAGGAAATGGAAAGAAGACAAAGAACGTGTCATGATTTTATGTGGTATGCGTGCCAAGGCACAAAGGCTAAGTGATGCACTAGAAGAAAGAGGCGTACTTGTAAGTAATACAGAAAATCCAGAGGAACAAGTAATACCAGGACAAATTTTAATTTATAAGGGTGCTCTAGAACGAGGTTTTTATTATAAAGACTTAAATTGGCACATTGTAGCTGATAAAGATTTATTTGGACAAGACAAAAAGCCTAGAAAATCTAAGAAAAAGTTTAGTGGTGCTAAAATACAAAGCTTTTTAGAGCTTTCTCCTGGAGACTATGTTGTACATGAAATGCATGGAATAGGTGTATTTCAAGGTATTGAACAGATTGTTTTTGAAGGTATTAGTCGTGACAATTTAAAAATTGAGTATGCAGATAATAATATTTTATATGTGAATATTAATCAAATGGATATGGTGCAGAAGTATGTAGGTGCAGAAGGTAAGGCACCTAAACTGAGTAAATTAGGTGGCTCTGAGTGGAAAAAGTCTAAAGCAAAAGTAAAGAGTGCGATTAAAGATATTGCTAAAGACCTTATAAAACTCTATAGTCAAAGACAGCATGATAGAGGTTTTAAATACGATCCAGATAATGTATGGCAAAGAGAGTTTGAAGAAATGTTTCCTTATGAGGAGACAAATGATCAATTAGAAGCCATTGAAGATGTTAAAAAGGATATGGAAAGTAATAAAATCATGGACCGACTTATCTGTGGAGATGTGGGATATGGTAAAACTGAAGTGGCTATTCGTGCAGCTTTTAAAGCTGTTCAAAATAGTAAGCAGGTAGCATATCTCGTACCAACAACGATTTTAGCACAACAGCATTATAAGCGCTTTGCTGAACGTATGGCAGATTATCCGATTACAGTAGAGCTTTTATCAAGGTTTCGTACACCTAAGCAAGTTAAGCAAACAATAGAAGGGCTTGCTAGTGGGCGTGTAGATATTGTAGTTGGTACTCATAGATTATTATCTAAAGACGTGAAGTTTAAGGATTTGGGTCTTGTTATTATTGATGAGGAACAACGTTTTGGAGTAACACATAAAGAAAGGTTAAAACAAATGCGTACTCAGGTAGATGTTATGAATTTAACAGCTACCCCTATTCCTAGAACCTTGCATATGAGTCTTATTGGTATCCGAGATATGAGTGTACTAGAAGAAGCACCACTTGAAAGAAAACCAATACAGACCTACGTTATAGAGTATAGTGAAGACTTTATTAAAGATGCTATTAATAGAGAGTTAGGTCGTGGGGGACAGGTTTACTATCTTCATAATCAGGTTAGAAATATCGAAGATGAAGCTATGAAGATTCAAAAGCTTGTACCAAATGCAAGAGTATCATTTGCACATGGACAAATGAGTGAAAGAGAACTTGAAAAAATCATGATGGATTTTATTAGCCAAGAAATTGATGTTTTAGTATGTACGACAATCATTGAAACTGGGCTAGATATTCCTAATGCCAATACGATTATTATGAATGATGCAGATCGTATGGGACTGAGTCAGCTTTATCAGCTACGTGGACGTGTAGGACGTTCTAATAAAATGGGATATGCCTATTTAATGTATCAAAAAAATAAAGTCCTTAAAGAAATTGCAGAAAAGCGCTTACAAGCAATCAAGCAATTTACTGAGCTAGGTGCAGGGTTTAAAATTGCCATGCGAGATTTAGAAATTCGTGGTGCAGGAAATCTTTTAGGTGCACAACAACACGGGCATATGGAAAGCATAGGATATGATTTATATTGTAAGATGCTGAGTGAAGTTGTAAATGAAGAAAAGGGTGAAACATCAGAAGATGAATTTGAAACAACCATTGAGATTAAAATTAATGCATATATTCCTGGTGGCTATATTCCAGATGAGGTTCAAAAACTAGATATTTATAAGAAAATAGCCTCTATCCATACAGAAAGTGAGTATATGGATATAGGGGAGGAAATCGAAGATAGATATGGTAATATCCCACAGTCGGTGTATAATCTTTTAGATATTGCCATGATTAAGGCTATGGCTCATGAACTATATATGACACTGGTTTCTGAAAATCAAAAAATAGTAACTTTTAAATTTAAAGAAGATGCACCACTTAATGCAGCAGTTATGCCTGAATTAATGGCCACATATCATGGTAGTATGAAATTTGTGGCTGGCAAAGAATCGATGATAAAGGTATCAGTACAAGATATACCAAAGAAAGAACTCCTTACTTATATTAAGAATGTGTTACGTGAGCTTAAAAAATTGAAGAGTGACAATTAATAGGCTATAATAAGGATAAAGTAAAAAACTTATATGAAGCATAAGAAAAGCTATAAGGGAGAGAGATGCAAGTGAAGGGCAAAAAAAGAATATTAGCTTATATATTAATAATTGTCATGTCAACAATGGGTATAACCGGTTGTATGAGTTCAGATAAAACAGTAGCAACTATAAATGGTGAGAAAATATCAGAACCAGTTTATAGAATTTGTCTTTGGATGACTCAAAAGTACTTTGAAAGTGTAACCACTAACATATGGGAACTAGATAATGTTGAAGGAAAGACCCCAGAAGAGTATGCAAAGGATAAAGCACTTAATTCATTAAAACTTTCAGTAGCTGCTAAGCAAAAGGCAGATGAACTAGGAATTAAATTAACAAGTGAAGATAAAAAGCAAATTAAAGAATCTGCTAAAGTATATATGAAAGAAAATGAAGCCTTTGCAAAAGCTTTTCATATAAAACAGAAAGACTTTGAACAATTTGTGACTTATGGTACTTTAGTAGATAAAGTCATTCAGAAGTTAGGTGAAAATTATATGCCTAATGAAGAGGAATTAGCTAGAGCTATAAATGATGTGAAAAGTGAGCAAGACACAGTAGTTATAGAACATATATTAATTTCTAATCGCAATGAACAGGGTGAGTTATTGCCAAGAGATAAAAATGAAGAAGCACAAAGTGAAGCAGAAGAAATACTAAAAAAAGCTTTAGCAGGAGATGAAACGACATTTAAAGAATTAATTACTACTTATTCTGAAGACGGAGCGGTGGTTGATAATCAAGGTGTATATACAATTGCAAGAGGACAGGTAGATAGTAATTTAGAAAAAGTGGCATTTGAACTCGGAGAAGTGGGAAAAGTATATCCCAAAGTGGTAGAGACAGTTAATGGCTATGAAGTTGTAAAAGTAATGCAAAGAAATCTATTAGATGATGCTAAGGCTAAGGTATTAGCTTTAGATGAAGTGCGTGTACAATTTGCATCTGATGAATTATCAGAAATGAGTGAAGCACTTAAGATAGAAAAGGCAGATACTTATGAACAGGTTAATGTAATGAAATAAAAAATTAAAAACAAGACTACAGAGTTTGAAATTGTAGTCTTGTTTTTCTATAAAGGACTGTAAAAAAGTAACTGCATATGCATATTTTTGTAAATTATGTAGCATAATAGTTTTAAACGAAGATATGAAACATATATACTTTTAGACATTAAGGAGG
This sequence comes from Cellulosilyticum sp., assembly GCA_045612745.1. Classification (GTDB taxonomy): domain Bacteria; phylum Bacillota; class Clostridia; order Lachnospirales; family Cellulosilyticaceae; genus Cellulosilyticum. Next base: position 26,149 of record JAZKZQ010000257.1, read on the forward strand.
TTGTTTTGTTTGAAAGCAACAGGCATCGTTAGACGAATAGATGATTTAGGACGTGTAGTTATTCCCAAAGAAATAAGAAGAACGTTGCGCATTAGAGAAGGCGACCCGCTAGAAATTTTTACAGATAATGAAGGGCAAGTTATACTGAAAAAGTATTCACCCGTAGGTGAACTTAGTTCATTTGTAAAAGAATATGCGGATGCTTTAGCACAGGCTACTGGACACATTACATGTATCGCAGATAAAGATCAAGTCATAGCTGTTGCCGGAGGCTCCAAAAAAGAGTTTTTAGATAAAAGTATTAGTAGTAATTTAGAAAAGGTGATAGAAAGTCGTACTATATTTAAAGCATCAAAGGATGATGCGAAATTTGTCCCTATTTTATCTGAAGGTAATACAGATGTCTATCAATCAGAGGTAATTTCTCCTATTATATGTGAAGGAGATGCCATCGGTGCAGTTATTTTCCTATCTTCAAATAAAGACGAGATGGGAGAAGTTGAAGAAAAGCTAGCTTACTCCGCATCAGGCTTCATTGGAAAACAAATGGAACAATAGAAATAAAGGCCAATAACTGCATAAGTTACTGGCTTTTTCTATAAAATAAAAGATAGTATATAAATAAGGTGCTAAGATGTGCTAAAATGCAGATAAGAATACATAGAAAGTGCATGTAGAGAAATAGGTATAAGCAGGCAAAAGGAGAAAAGTAATGAAAAAAAAGTATACGTATGAAGAGTTATTAGAAATTATTGCAAGATTAAGAGGTGAGAATGGATGTCCTTGGGATATTGAACAAACTCATGAAAGTCTTACAGGGTGTTTGCTCGAAGAAAGCTATGAATTAGTAGAAGCCATTCAAAATAAAGATATACCCAATATGCAGGAAGAGTTAGGTGATGTGTTATTACAAGTTGTAATGCACGCACAAATTGCTAAAGAGGCCGGGGAATTTACAATGGAGGATGTAGTAAATGATATTGCAGGTAAGATGGTATATCGTCATCCTCATGTTTTTGGTGACATAAAAGATGTGAATACAGCAGAAGATGTGCTTGTAAATTGGGAGAAACTAAAACAAGAGGAAAAAAATGAAATGACACCGTATGAATCCTTAGAAAGGGTTGCTAAAGCCTTGCCAGCTCTTACTAGAAGTCAAAAGGTTTATAAAAAGGCAAAGAAAGCAGGGCTTGTAGAAGAGGAAATTTCCGAGGTTTTAAGCCAAATAAAACAAAAGGTTGAAGCCCTTGAAAATAGCCAACAAAACGTAGAAAATATGCAATTTGATGAAGAAATAGGAGGTTTACTGCTTCACATAGTAAAATTATCCACTTTTTTTAACATAAATGCAGAATTTGCCTTGACAAAGTCAATGGAAAAGTTTATAAATAGATTTAGATATATTGAAAACTAAAGCTTTACGCAAGGAAAACAGGTTTTAAGTTCATTTTTATCAAAGGGAATTTAGGGCAAATGTGGAGTATTGAGTAGAGACTAGTGTTCAATACATATATCCATGTTAACGCATGAATAGAGGAGGAAGAAACAATGAACAAATCTGAATTAGTAGCAGCTATGGCTGTAAAAGCTGAATTAAGCAAAAAAGATGCAGAGAAAGCACTTAAAGCATTCGAAGATGTTGTTATGGAAGAGCTTAAAGCTGGTGGAAAAATTCAATTAGTAGGTTTCGGAACATTTGAAGTTACAGAACGTAAACCACGTGTAGGAAGAAATCCTAAAACAAACGAAGAAATGCCTATTCCAGGTGGAAAAGCACCTAAATTCAAAGCTGGAAAACAACTTAAAGATATCGTTAAAGAAGGCTAATTAATAAAAAGAGAATCTACACGTAAGTGTAGATTTTTTTATTTGGAGGTAGGAAAACTGAATTTTTAACCTTCCTCCTCCTGAAAAAGTGATGCTAATCACTTTTGTGTAGAGTAGTAAATTTTATGGAATAGTAGAAGGAGATAATTATGCGTATTGATAAATATTTGAAGTTAAGTCGTATTATTAAAAGAAGAACAATTGCACAAGAGGCGTGTGATGCTGGTAGAGTTGTAATTAATGGTAAAGTAGCTAAAGCTAGTACAGATGTAAAAATTGGTGATGTAATTGAAATTAGATTTGGTGAGCAAATTACTAAATATGAAGTTGTAGAGATTAAAGAGCATGTAAAAAAAGAAGAAACTAGTAACTTGTA
>JAZKZQ010000258.1:0-3197 GCA_045612745.1 Cellulosilyticum sp.
TAATTCTAAATTGATTATCTTTAGGAAATGAAATAAATTCATGGTCTAATTAAAAATTAAGAAATAAAAATCCTAATATGATTGATGAAAATTGCCGATATATAGATAAAAATACAAGAAAAGGAAGATAAACATGAAAAAAATGAAAGTTACTACAGTGGCGTTGCTATTATGTACACTATTAAGTGGTTGTAGTCAAAATAGTAATATACAAAATGAGTTTACAGAAGATCCTGTGGAAGTGGTTGATTTAACAGTATGGGGAGGATCTCAAGAACAAGAATTATTAAAAGAAATGGTAGAAAACTTTAAAAATGAATATGTAGGTCAAGCTAACTTTGATATTAAAGTAGAAGTTGAAGAGGAAGGAACTTGTAAAGAAAGAATATTAGATGATGTAAGTGTAGCACCTGATGTATTTACTTTTGTGGATGACCAACTCATGGAATTAGCTGCAGCAGGGGTGATTGAAGAAATTTCGGAAGTAGATAAAATTAGACAAGAAAATGTAGGAGGTGCAGTAGAGGCTGCTACAATTAATGAAAGGATATATGCATATCCTATGACTGCTGATAACGGTTATTTTATGTTTTATAATAAGAAGTATTTATCAGAAGAAGATGTAACAACATTAGATAGAATGTTAGAGGTAGCTAGTTCTTTAAATAAAAAAGTAACTATGGACTTAACTTCAGGATGGTATATATATTCCTTCTTTGGTAATACAGGGCTTAACCTTGGATTAAATGAGGACGGCATTACTAACTATTGTGACTGGAATAGTACATCAGGCAATATAAAGGGTGTGGATGTAGGTAATGCTATAGCATCTATTGTTAGAAATCCTGGATTCAAAAGTATGGGAGATGATGGGTTAAAAGCTGGTGCAAAGGATGACAGTGTAATTGCAGGTGTTAGTGGTGTATGGTGTGCAAATGCATTAAAAGAAGCATGGGGAGAAGATTTTGCAGCTGTAAAATTACCAACTTATACATGTGCAGGTCAACAGATACAGTTATCATCTTATGCAGGATACAAGATGATAGGTGTAAATGCCTACTCAGAAGAAAAAGAATGGGCAGCTAGACTGGCAGAGTGGTTTACAAATGAGGCAAATCAAACGCTTCGTTTTAAAGAAAGAGGTTTAGGGCCAAGTAATATTATTTCAGCAGATAATGAAGAAGTTAAGGCATCTCCGGCTATTCAAGCACTTATTACACAATCTGAATATGCAAGCTTGCAAAGAGTAGGACCAAAATATTGGGATCCGGTTGCAGCCTTTGGAAAGGCACTAATAGAGGGGAAAGCTTCAGCCAATAACATGCAACAACTTATGGATGCAATGGTAAAAGAGATAACAATGGAAGTGACAGAAGGCTAGAGCTTGTAGAGACATAAAGGAGAAACAAATGAGTAAAAAAGGGTTGAAAAGTATAAAAATACTTGTTATGGGGCCAGTTATTTTATTAGCAGTGATGGCAATTTTATCAAGTATAATGGGCATTGGACGTATAAATAATGTTAATAAAAAAGCTTCAGCAATAGCAGATAAATATATGACAAGTATAACTATATTAGGGGAGATTAAAGAAGAAACAGAAAGTATTCACAAAGAAGCACTTTCACATATTATTGCTATTAATTTAAATAGAAAAATTGAGCTGGCAACTTCTATTAGAGAAAAGTGTAAAAATATAGAAGAAAATTTAGATACATATGTGAATTACATTAATCAAGGAGAAAAAGAAACTTATGAGCAGCTCATTGCAGATTATATTACATTTAAAGATGGTCTTGCAAAACTGACTGCATATAGTGCGAGGAATAAAACAGCAGAAGCATATGTTTATGCCAACATAGACTTAGCAAATGCTGCTAGCAATATGAATAAACAAATTGAACTATTGACTGAAAGTATACAACTTGAATCTAATAATGCACGTCAAGAATTAAAAATTTCTTATAAAAGTGCCATTATAGCAAATAGTATTGTTGTAGTTATAACGATAGGGGTAATTGTTTTAGCTATAGTTGATATGATGAAGCGTATTATTTCTCCGGTTGTAAACATAGAAAAAGAATTAGCAGTTATCATTAACGATATTAATCAAAAAGAGGGGGATCTTACAAAACGTATTACAGTAAAATATGATGATGAAATCTCTGCTATAGCACGAGGGGTCAATACGTTTTTAGATGAACTTCAGCATATATTAGGAATGATAAAAAAAGATTCTGAAGAGATGAATGAGGTTGGAAAAGAAGTATTAGATAGTGTAAATGTGTCAAAAGAAGATGCAGCTGAGTTATCTGCATTAACAGAAGAATTATCAGCCACAATGGAAGAGGTATCAGAAAATACCTGCGTTATTAATGAAAATGCTAGCTTAGTAGGTGATGATGTTAAGGATATTGCGGCAAGAGTTTCAGAGATTAATGATTATTCAAGAGATATGAAACAAAGTGCAGGGCAAATGGAAGAAACAGCACGTATGACCATGACACAGATAGAGGAAAAGGTAAGTAAAATTCTAGGAGAACTTACTGAAGCTATTAAAGAATGTGCGGGAATTGATCATATTAATAATCTAACAAATGATATTTTAAATGTAGCAAGTCAAACGAATCTACTTGCATTAAATGCATCTATTGAAGCAGCTAGGGCTGGTGAAGCAGGAAGAGGTTTTTCAGTAGTAGCAGAAGAAATTAGAAAGTTAGCCGATTCTAGCCGAGAGACAGCAAGTAATATTCAAACAACTAACGAACAAGTTACTAAAGCAGTACATAATTTATCAGATCATGCAGATGCACTTATTCATTATTTACAAAATGCTATTCTTCCAGAGTTTGCAACAGTAGTTGAATCTAGTAATCAATATAAACAAGATGCAGACTATATTGAGACAGCAATGAATGAATTTGATACAAAGGCGAAAGTACTTGAAGAGGGAGTTTCAGAAATAATAAAAGCCATTATGACGATTACATCTGCTATTAATGATAGTACAAATGGTATTAATGGTGTAGCTGAAAGTACGCAAAGCCTTGTAATAGAAATGAATAGCATTACAGGATTAATTGATAAAAATAATAAAATTGCACGAGAGTTACAAGTAGAAACAGAAATCTTTAAAAAGTTATAATTAAGAAAAATAAACTATTACAGTGAAAGAATGGTAAGCATTAAGATATATGTT
>JAZKZQ010000259.1:0-6663 GCA_045612745.1 Cellulosilyticum sp.
GGACAAACGAAATAGATGCGGGAATGCTGGAATTGGCAGACAGGCTAGACTAAGGATCTGGTGATTGTATGACCGTGAGGGTTCAAGTCCCTTTCCCCGCACTACATAAGCCCTGAAATATTAGGTGACTAATATTTCAGTGCTTTTTTTGCTATGTACTTATAAATAGTTAATACACATTCGGTTTTACTAAGACAATGGATTATTAAATTTTATGTAAAACTAGAGATATTAGATGAATAAAGAATATGTAAAAAAATGTAAAAGTAAAAAATATGTATAAATTATTGCTAAAAAGTAACTTATTAACATTTTGTTTACAATTTAGAATTATTTTGTACAAGAAATGATGGTAATATATAGAAGAACGGAACAGTGGTCGCAACGGAAGCGATCACAAAAATTGATAAGAATGTTACTTTATTCCCCTAAACTCGAAACTCCCCTAAACACATTATAAAGTAACATTGTTATTCAAATAGCAAACCCTTACAAAACTCTATTTTATACACCACATCCCCCAATGTGGTGTATTTTTTTTGTCTAAAATAAAGGGAGAAGTTAATTTAGACTAATCAAATAAATGCTTTTTATATTTCACACATATATTAAGGATATAATGGTTTGAAAATTAAGCTAATGGGTTATATTTAATACATATAAGTCGAAAATATATAAAAGAAGAGAAAGGTGGAAGTGTATGTTAACAGAACGTTTAGAGAGGTGGTATGACAAGGTAGGCCGGAAGATTTTGATTATGATTGCTATCTTAGTTGGGGTTTATATATTTTTTAAACTAAGAATTTTAGGATTGATTGCCCCTTTTATTGTGGCTTGGGTATTTTCATGTATATTAAATCCTTTTGTAACTTGGGCACATAAAAAAATAAAGCTTAATAGGGGGTTAGGCACAATTATTAGTATGTTGACAATCCTGAGTGCTTTAGTGGGTACAATATTTGTTATTATTAAGAAACTATGGATACAGATTATAGGATTAGCTCATGACCTACCTTCATATAGCAATAGTTTTGCAGAGGGATTTAATATATTTGAAGATAAGCTGTCCGCAATCTTTAAATTAGTGCCAGCTACAGAGGCACTTAGCAATCTAGATACGGTGATTGCACAGTTTTTAAAGAGTTTAAGCAGTCTTATTACATCCTTTATACCAAATGTTTATGGTGCAGTAGCTGCAGTTCCAGATGTAGTAATCTTTATTATTATTACCTTACTTTCAACTTTTTTCATGACAAAGGATCATTATTATATTAAGGGATTTGTAAAGGCACAGTTATCTGACACTATTATTGATAAGGTTGTGGTAATGCAAGAAGGCTTATTACAGGCAATTGGTGGATATATAAAAACACAGTGTATTATGATGAGTATTACCTTTGTAATCTGCTTAGTAGGTTTATTTATTTTAGGACAACCTTATACATTACTTTTAGCTTTAATTATTGCAATTATTGATGCCTTGCCAGTGTTTGGTAGTGGTGCAATATTGCTACCTTGGGCTTTTTATAATATTATAGTAGGGAATTATTCACTTGGGTTAGGATTAATAATAATCTATGGTATAATATTTATTGTAAGACAAACAATAGAACCTAGAATATTAGCAAACCAAATTGGGGTTTATGCATTAGTTACAATTATGGCTGTATATATTGGATATAAAATAATAGGTGTATTGGGATTAATCATAGGACCTGCACTAGTGGTTACTTTGCAAATGTTACAAAATCTAGGCGCATTACCACAGTTTAAGCCAGTGAGAAAAATAGATCATAGGGGAGAATAGCTAAGATGAGAAAAATACATGTTGATGAGATTACAAATGCAGTAAAAAAATTGTGTATCGAAGCTAATTATTATTTACCAAAGGATGTTTATGATGCACTTGAAGAAGGCAAGCAAAAAGAGGTGAGCCCAGTAGGCAAGAGTATTTTAGAAGATATCTGTGTAAATGCAGATATTGCTAAAAAGGAAGATATTCCTATTTGCCAAGATACGGGTTCAGCAGTTATTTTTGTGAAGTTAGGTCAAGAGGTATATGTAGAAGGTGGGCTTTTGAAAGATGCCATTAATGAAGGTGTACGTCGTGGTTATGCAGAAGGTTATTTAAGAAAGTCTATTGTAGAAAATCCACTTTATCGTAAAAATACTGGAGATAATACCCCAGCTATTATTCATTATGAAATTGTAGAAGGAGATCAAATTGAAATTCTTGTGGCACCTAAGGGTGGTGGTAGTGAAAATATGAGTAGAGTTTATATGCTTAAGCCATCTGATGGAATTCAGGGTGTCAAAGAAGCTGTTAAGGAAGCTATAAGTCTAGCAGGTCCTAATGCATGTTTACCTGTTGTTGTAGGGATAGGTATAGGTGGTAACTTTGAGAAAAGCACACTTCTTGCAAAGACAGCACTTACACGTCATGTGGGTAGTCATAATGAAGATCCACGTATGAAAGCATTAGAAGAAGAACTTTTAGAGGAAATCAATGCAATGGGTATTGGGCCACAAGGTCTAGGTGGAAAGGTAACAGCTCTTGCTGTACATATTGAAACGTATCCATGTCATATTGCATCTATGCCACTTGCTATTAATATGGGATGTCATGTTAATAGACATCAAAGTATTGTTTTATAAAGAGGTGTTGTGAAAAGGGGCCGCTGGGGTACCTCGGCACTACTAGCTACACTCTCCGGAATTTGTGATACGCTAAGCTTGAAAATTAAAGCAACGCAGTGAACTCGCTACGCTCAGACAGCACTGCTAAAAACGCTTTAACTTTCTTCCCTAAGCGTATCAACAAATTTCTTCGAAGGTAGCTTAGTAGTGCCGAGATACCCCAGCTAGCTTTTCAAACATTGTAAAACAGCGGAAAATAGTGAATTAAGAAAAAGCTAATTAAGACAATAATAGTTAATTAAGTAGGAGGGGGATTAAGGTGAGTAGAGTAGTTAGTGTGCCGATGACAAGGGAAGAGGCAAGAGGGCTTAGAGCAGGTGAAAAGCTTTTATTAAATGGAATTATGTACACATCTCGTGATGCAGCGCATAAAAGAATTGTGGATGATTATAATGAGGGAAAAGCATTCCCTATTGATCTTAAAGATGTAGCAATTTATTATGCAGGGCCAGCCCCAGCTAAGCCAGGTCAGGTTATTGGAAGCTGTGGACCTACCACAAGTGGTCGTATGGATGCTTATGCACCACAGTTTATGGCGTGGGGACAGACGGTTATGATTGGTAAAGGTTTAAGAAATGGTGCGGTTATCGAAGCAATGAAAAAGGAAGGAGCTGTATATCTAACAGCCATTGGTGGTGCTGGGGCACTCCTTTCTAAATGTGTCAAAGAGATGGAATGTGTAGCTTATGAAGATCTAGGTGCAGAAGCAATTTATAAGCTAAAAGTTGAGAATTTCCCCGTTATTGTAACTATTGATAGTGAAGGAAATAATCTTTATACAACAGGTAAAGAGGCATACTGTGAGGCAAAGTAACGTATAGTTAAATAGAATGACTTAAGGAAAGCTTAAGCCAATTAAGGAGGGGAACAAATGGATTCGAGTAATCAGTTTGAACCAGAAGAAATACATAATCAAGAAGGCAATAATATGGAATCAGAAGCAGCACAAGAAACAGCACAAGAAACAGTACAAGATACAGCACAAGATGCAACACAAAATGTAGTACAAAAAAATGCTACAAGACCAAGAGGACAGGTGCCACCGCCATCCCCTAAAAAGAGAAATAAACCACCTAAGAAGTCTATGCATCCTTTGCTTGTAGCACTATGTGTAGTTTGTGGGTGCATTATGTTCGTTACTTTGTGGAGTAATATATTTAAAGGCATTTTATCAATAGGTAGCATGAGTAGTAGTGCAGCATATATACCAGCAGGGAATACAATAGATGTAATCTATGTAGAAGGCACTATTGCGGAAGGGCAAATGTCGTATAATCATATATGGACATTGAATCGTATTGATACCTTAATAAAGAATGATTCCAATAAGGCTATTATGCTATATGTGAACTCACCAGGTGGTGGTATTTATGAATCAGATGAACTTTACTTAAAACTTAAAGAGTATAAAGAAGTAACAGGTAGACCGGTCTATGCTTATATGGCCCAAACAGCTGCTTCAGGTGGGCTATATGTATGTATGGCAGCGGATAAAATTTATGCCAATCGTATGACTATGACAGGTTCTATTGGTGTCATCATGTCTCTTACAGATACCACAGGACTTCAAAAATTAATTGGCATTAAGACAGAAAATATTGTCTCTGGTAAAAATAAAGCCATGGGTAATCCGTTAACAGATGATCAAAGAGCAATTTTACAAAGCATGATAAATGAGAGTTATGAAATCTTTGTTGATGTTATAGAAGAGGGCAGAGGCATGAAGGAAGAGACTGTTAAGAAGTTAGCAGATGGTAGGGTATACAGTGCATTACAGGCTAAAGAAATTGGCCTTATTGATGAAGTTACTACATTTGATACAGCTGTAAGTCAATTAAAAGAAGCATATAACTTGGATGACTGTGAATTATATTATGATGAACAACCAGTCAGCTTTTGGAAACAGCTCATGCATGGCGTCTCAAATATAGGAAATCTTAGTGCAAAAAACGATTTTAGTACGATTAAATCTTATATTGATGAGAAGAAAGAAATGAAAGTTATGTATATGATGGAGTAGTAAAACATTAAAAATGAATTGTTAATGAGGAAAAGAGTCTTATATGACTCTTTTTTTATTTTATTAATAATATTGAATAAAAAAATGATAAATGTTACAATTCTTAATAATATATATTGTGCTTCAAATATTTCGAATTAGGGAGGCGTGCAGACGTGGCATACTGGCAAAAGGAAGAAACATTAAGTTTAGAGGAAAAAAGAAAATTACAAGGAGAAAGACTTATTAAGACTGTTCATAGAGTTTATAATAATGTACCTTTCTATACCAAAAAGATGAAAGATATAGGAATTGAGCCTGGTGATATTAAAGGGATTGATGACTTAAAAAATCTTCCTTTTACAACAAAGCAGGATTTAAGAGATAATTATCCATATGGGCTTTTTGCAGCACCTATGAAAGATGTTGTTAGAATCCATGCATCTTCAGGTACTACAGGTCAACCTACTGTAGTAGGATACACTAAAAATGATATTCAAATGTGGCAAGATGTTTTTGCAAGATGTGCTACTGCTTATGGCATTACAAGTGATGATATTGTACAAGTAGCTTATGGTTATGGGCTCTTTACGGGGGGGCTTGGTGCACACTATGGTTTTGAGGGGATAGGTGCAACAGTAGTACCTGTTTCTGGTGGCAACACAAAGAAACAAATTCAACTTCTTCAGGAGTTTGGTTCAACAGCTATTGCATGTACACCATCTTATGCATTATACATTGGTGAAACTATGAAGAGTATGGGGATTGATCCTAGAAGTACAAAACTGCGTGTAGGAATCTTTGGGGCAGAGCCATGGACAGAGGAAATGCGTGAGGAAATCGAAAGCTTACTAGGTATACAGGCAGTGAATATTTATGGTCTCAGTGAAATTCTAGGACCTGGTGTAGCCTTTGACTGTAAAGATAAGAACGGTTTACATATTAATGATGACCATTTTGTGCCAGAAATTATTGACCCAACTACTTTAGAAGTATTACCTTATAAACAAGAAGGTGAGCTTGTATTTACGTGTATTACAAAAGAAGCATTACCACTTATTCGTTATCGTACAAGAGATCTTACCCATCTTGATGATACACCATGTTCATGTGGTAGAACATTAATACGTATGGGACGTATCAATGGACGTAGTGATGATATGCTCATTATTCGTGGGGTAAACTTATTCCCATCACAAGTAGAAAGTGTTATTTTAAAAGTGGCAGAGGTAGCACCACACTATGTACTTATTGTAGATCGTATTAATAACTTAGATACGCTTGAGGTATGGGTAGAAGCTAAGGAAGGACTAATTACAGATGCTATTAAATCTGTTGAAAGAGTAGAAAAACGCATTACGGAAGACCTCTTTAGTTTAACAGGATTACATGTAAAAGTTAAAGTTGTAGAACCAAGAACGATTGAACGTAGTGAAGGTAAAGCGAAACGTATTATTGATAAGAGAAAAAAATAAAAAGTAAACTTATTAAAAATCAATGATGGTAAAATAAGAGTAGGTAGGTAAAATAAGAGGGATATAGTAAGGAGGAAGAAAAATGATTATACAGCAACTGTCTGTTTTTATTGAGAATAAATCTGGTAGACTATATGAAGTGATGCAGATCTTAGGGGATGCAGATATTAATGTATCTGCCCTATCTATTGCTGATACTTCTGAGTATGGTATTGTAAGACTTATTGTAACAGAACCAAAGAAAGCTATGGGACTTTTAAAGGAGCAAGAATTTTCAGTACAAATAACACCTGTTATTTGCTGCAAATTACAAGATAAACCAGGAGAATTAAAAAGAATGCTTGCAGCCTTAACAGAAGATGGAATTAGTCTTGAATATATGTATGCTTTTTCAAAAAGTGATGATGCATTAATTATTTTAAGAACAGAGGATTGTGAGCATACAATTGCCTGTTTAGAGAAACATCAATTAGAGATTATGAAAGCAGAAAC
>JAZKZQ010000260.1:0-11937 GCA_045612745.1 Cellulosilyticum sp.
AATAATGACAGTACAAATACTGAGGATGATAGCAGTAGCTCAAATGGTGGGAATACTAATAGCGGTAATGGAAATAGTGGCAATAGTAATACAGGTAGTAACAATACTAATGATAAGAATCCTAATCATGAAGATGCTAGCAATACACAAAACAGCAATGTAAGCTTTACTGATATCGAAAATCATTGGGCTAAGTCAGCTATTATGAATATGGCAAGTAAAGGGATTATCAAAGGTTATGCAGATGGTAGCTTTAAGCCAAGCAACTCTATTACAAGAGGAGAATTTGCCACACTTTTAGCAAGAGCCTTTAACATTGAGAAAGTGGGTGAAACACATCCATTTAAAGATGTAGCTTTAGGAAAGTGGTATACAGATGGCATTGTATCCCTTTATCATGCAGGGATTACATCAGGACGTATGGATGGTACATTTGGGGTAAATGACCCAATTACAAATGAAGAAATTAGTAGTATGCTTTATCGTACAATTAAGGTACGAAATATCAATATGGCTGAAATAAATCCAGTAAGTATTCAGTTTACAGATCAAGATACAATCAGTAGTTATGCGAAAGAAGCAGTACAAGCACTTGTAAAAATGGGTGTTATAAGTGGAAAGCCAGATGGCAGCTTTGGTGCAAAGCAGCCAACAAGTCGTGCGCAAGTAGCGGTAATGCTTGACCGAATTTTTACATTAATCAAGTAGTATAAATGAGTATTCCTATGAATAAGATAGTACTAAAAGGTGAATTCAAGACAATACAGGCTAAGCTGCGGTAATGAGAAAACATTACGTGGAAAAGCTAGGGAGGGCTAGGCATATGGCGATTTTGTGGGGAGATTGCTTATATCGATTACAAGAGATTGCAAGTGAAACGGTTGATATGGTCTATTTGGATCCACCTTTTTTTTCACAACGTACCCATACACTTACTAATAAAAAAACTGGAGAAGTCTATAGGTTAGAGGATAAGTGGGAAAGTAGAAAGCACTATGTAGAGTATTTACGTTGTAGGTTGGTAGAATGTCATCGTGTGTTGAAACCCACAGGCAGTTTGTTTTTACATTGTGATAAAACAAGTAGTCATAATTTACGCGTCTTATTAGATGAGATATTTGGTAGGGAACAGTTTCAAAATGAAATTATTTGGTACTATAAAAGGTGGTCTAAGCACAAAAAAGGTTTGCAAAATAACCATCAGACTATTTATTTTTATAGTAAGACAAAGCAGTTTAAATTTTATGAGCAGTATCAAGCCTATTCTAACACAACGAATGTGGAACAGCTTCTTCAAAAAAGAGACCGCTATGAAGGTGGAAGGGTTGATTATAAAAGAAATGAGATAGGTGAAATATTAGTAGGAAAACCTAAACAGGGGGTACCATTAGGAGATGTGTGGGAAATCCCTTTTTTAAATCCTAAGGCATTAGAAAGAGTAGGATATCCAACACAAAAGCCTGTACTATTACTAGAAAGATTAATTGAAATGGTAACAGATAAGGGGGATGTGGTTTTAGACCCCTTCCTTGGTTCAGGAACAACAGCTGTAGCTGCAAAAAGATTACAACGTAGATTTATTGGAATTGATCAATCAGAAGCAGCTATTAGGATAAGCTTAAATAGGCTTCAAAGTTTAGTGAAGACTGAGTCTAAAATGCTTCAAGGAAAAACTTATGGATATAAGGTGCAGGAGCAAGAGATTTTAAACTATCTTAAGGCATTAGATGCGGTTCCCGTACACCGTAGCTGTGGCATAGATGGGTTCTTGAAATATCATATGAAGGATAGACCAGTGGCAATTCGCATTCAGCGGCAAGATGAAACCTTAGAAGAAGCAAAGACAAAATTAATAAATGCCGCACAAAGTAAGTTATGTAGCGTACTCATTGTATTACATACACATCAAGATAGAGATAGCACACAAAAGGATATGAAGGATAAGCTTTATAGTCTACCGCAGATTATAGTTATTGAGAGTTACCAAATCTTACTGAAACAACTTGTAATAGAAGAAGAGAAGCAATAATATATAAAAAAGGGATTATGGCACAATGAATTAATTGTGTTATAATCCCTTTTTGTATTTTATAGGTATTTCTTAATTTGTTCAGAGGTTGCTAAAAGCGTTTGTGCAATAGTTTTTGTTTGTGCAATCTGAACATTATTTGTTTCTGTAACGGCATAGGTTTCTTCAATGTTTGCAAGATTTGCCTCACTTGTTTTAGAGATGTTTTCGATACTATTTACAATTTGGTCATTAGAAGTTAGAATAGCATCTACTTTATCAGATACAAGTTGAATGTTGTGATTTACTTCATTCATACTTTCAATTGTTGTATTGAAGATTGTGGCAGTGTTTTGAATAAGTTTATTTTGTTCAACATTTGTAGTTCTAAAATCAGTCATTGCAGCAACGGATGCTTCAACCATCACTTGAAGTTCGCTTAGAATACTGGCGATTGTATTCGCTGAAGCACTTGTTTGTGTAGAGAGCTTACGTACCTCATCAGCAACAACGGCAAACCCTTTACCCGCTTCCCCAGCACGAGCACTTTCGATAGCTGCATTGAGAGAAAGAATATTAGTTTGATCTGCGATATCTGTAATAGCAGATGTAATACGACTAATTTCAGCTGTCTTAGCTTGTAGTGCAATCATTGAATCATAGACTGTATCACTATTTGTATTCATGGCAGCTGTGTGCTTACCAAGCTTTTCAATGATTTCTTGTCCTTGGCTTATTTGACCAATTGTATTTAAAGAAATCTCTGTCATAGTTTTAGAAGCATTGGAAGTATCTAATATAATATGCTGAATATCTTGTGTTAATTGACTCTGTGTTTGAATGTTTTGTGTCGTATGTTCGATCCCAACAGTGATTTCATCTATAGTAGTTGTCAAAACATCACTTGAGTTTTCAAGTTCAGAAACTACAGTATAAATTTCTTGAGACTGTGTATCAAGTATACGACCTAATTCAAGTACATTGTTTAAAATTTGTTCTTGCTGACGTTTGGCTGCATCTAATGTATCTAATTTTTCATTATTTATTTGATTAGAAACTTGTGTGCCTAAATAAGCAATAAGGCAGATTATAAACATTGAAATTAATTGTATTAAATATTCACCACCAAATTGTGCACCAGTTCGTTTAAGCACAAAAATAAGCCATAAAACACGTAAAATGTTAAATGTATATGTTATAGAAATAACTTGTATTATAAATTTGACATCGAAATATGCGAAATATAAGAAGATAAAAGGTATCATATATACATACACACCTATAGCAGAAGATGTAAATAGCGAATAAATATAAACAGCTAAAAAACCCCAGAAGCTAAACTGTTTAAAATACTTTGAGTTTTTATCTTTTTTATAAAGATAGACTAGACCACTAACATTGACAAGGGATAATAAAGAACAAACGATAACAACTATAAAGATTTTGTTTCCTTTATACATTTGTACAAAATTGCCAATAGTTAGGAAAAAGTTAATAAGAAAGCTCAGGACTAATACAAGCTTATTATTCTGCGAAAAATTATTTGAATTTGTATTCATAAAAACTCCTTTTATAATTAGAATAGACTGCATATACTTTATCGTAAAAAATAAGAAAAAATTTATATATGAAGTAAAAAACTATATTTAAAGTGAAAAAAATTACAGAATATGGTGAACTATTGATAGTTTATTTAGAAATAAGGGATAAGATGAAGTTATATGTAATATTTAGGAGTAATAAAAAGATAAGTTTACCAACTCACTAGAATCATATTATACAGGCAGCCATTTTAAGTTGGATAGGAGAAGAAGCGTATCAACAATTTATTCATGATATTGGTTATGAATATGAAGGGAGAAGTTTTAAGCTTTTTACTTTTTCAAAGTTAATGAGAGAATACGATTTAACACCTGATAAAAAGAACATAATTTTTCATAAAGAAGTAAAGCTTATAATCGCTAGTAGTCAAGAACGTTTTATAGAATGTATTGAAGAAAGAGCGTTTACAAAAGAAGATTTTCGTATTAGTCCCATTAACCCAAAGCAAATTAGTAAAAGCATTGTTTATTATAAGGGGTTCGTTGTAGTAGGGTTTAATGGGCAATTTGAATTAACAAGTAATCCTATATTATTGCAACTTGCCTTAGAAGCAGGATTAGGTGGAAAAAATGTGCAAGGTTTTTGACTTATTCAGGATGAAAAAAACATAAAATTTTAATTTTTTTTATATTAAAAAGTAGTAGAAAATATTAAACAAAATGATATAATATAGAGCAGAGGTATTATAGAGAGGGGATATAAAGTGGGATTTAGAATTTTAGAGAAAATAGGTGTAGCATTAGGCAATAAAAAGGTAGATAATACGTACTTTTTAAATCAGGTTGAAGAAGAACAGAGGAATAGTTTATTACATTATTATGAAGATATATCAGGAAAAGATATACGTTATATGGCAGATGCTACGCAAACCAGTGTAAGTTTAGCCTGTCAAGCTGCAATAAAAGCATTAGGGGAGAATGGAATAAGTGGAGAAGAGATAGACATGGTTATTTTCATCTCTCAAACACCTGAGTATATTTCACCAACAATGGCACGTTATGTAGTAGAAGCTATTGAGGGAAGGGAGGATATAAGGTATTTTGATATGAATCAGAATTGCACAGGTATGTTAGTTGCACTAGATATAGCAGATCAATATTTTGAGTCAGACTCATCCATGAAATATACATTGATTGTACAAGGTGATTGTCCTTCCAAACTAAATATAGAAAAAACATCTCCTTTTTTTGGGGTCTTAAGTGATATTGGATGCGCCATTATTTTAGAAAGAAGTGAAACAAGTGGTATAAAGAATAAAAACTTTAAGCTACTAAAATATGGCTTAGAAAGTATCGTCTATCCAAAAGATGGTTATTCAAAGCCCGATGAAGTGCTGTATACTATGCCAGGATTAGATCCAGGTGTAGAAGTAGGGGTACAGGTGATTATGGACAAGCTTAATCAGGCACAGTTAGAGGAAGTAAAAGTATTTTGTATTTCACAGTTTGCACTAAGTAGTTATAATACTTTTGCAGAAATTACACAAATACCCAAAGAAAAAATACCATATATAGGTGATAGATATGGGTATACAGGAGCAAGTAGCCCAATATTAGCCTTAAAGGAAGGGATTGAACAAGGTACTATTAAGCGTGGTGATGATATTATACTATGGACATACGGAGCAGGTATACAACATGCCATGATCGAGATGATTTATTAATCTTTCATTAATTGCAATAAGTAATCGAGTAAAAGAGAATATTTAGGACAAAAAAGCTTAGTAATAATGAAGAAGATATTAAAAGTATGGTGCTTCCAATCTAGTATTCTTAGGAATATTAGTTTAAATAAAAGACATTATTTATTGGGAGGAAAAAATGAAATCCTTAGCAAGCTGGATTACAAAAAAATTAGTACAACAAGGTGTGATTGAAGTAGAGGAATACGAGGTTTATCATTATGGCATGCAACTTATTTTATCTGCTTTATGGATTTTTACATGGATTATGGGAATAGGTATCCTATTAGATAAAGTATATTTAACTGTGATTTTTATCTTGGCTTTAGTTGGATTAAGACATTATTCGGGAGGGTATCATGCGAATGCTTATTACAAATGTTTTTTTGTATCCATCGGTACATTTATTGCAACGCTAATAATGGTCTATCTTCAAGAAAAATGGGATTTAAAATATACTTTAATTATTTGTAGCATAGTCTGTACCATCGGTTTATGTAGAATAGGAAGCTTAAATAGTGAAAAGAATCCTAAGACAGAAGAAGAAATGCAGCATAGGAAACAAAGAACGCGATTCATAAGTTGTTTATATAGTATAGTAAGTTGCTTTCTAATATTATGTGTACATAAGTATTTAGATATTGCCACAACCCTTGTTTGTATACAATTGATTGCAAGGCTTGCATTAGGACTGTACAAAGAAAAGGAGAGAATAAAATGAAAAAGCTAGTTTTAAATGGAATTGCTAAATGTGCAAAAGGAGCTGTTAAAGAAGCTTGTGGATCTAAATCAACGTTTATATTTTTTGAAGCCGATATGCCTAAAAGTTTAAAAGATAAGAAAATGAATAAGAAATAATGCAATGAAGAAGGCTACAAGCTTTTTTATATTATTAACAAAAAGGTTCTAGGATGCAATATATCCTAGAACTTTTTTGTATAAAAAATTCTCCCTGGGAAATAATTGAACTAAAATACAAAAAAATAAAATGAGAGTTAATCATGAATATTGCAGGGAGTATAATCAATAGCTATATGATTTGCCCTAGGCAGGCGTGGATGGGGATGCATACTATTAGTGGGGATAAGGATAATGATTTTTTTAATGTATTGCCAATTAAAGAAAAAATTGAAACATGCGTTAATCACATATAATGACAGAGGATATATCCTCTACAGCGTACAAGGGGCAAGAATAAAGGAAACTATGATTAGCAAGTGTTTTGGCTATGGTGCTAAAGATAGTAATGAAAGATATTACGCATTAGTTGATATAAATGATTATATTGCAAGCTACTATATTAGTGGTGAAATGATGCAGTTTGATTTTTATAGAGCAGTAGATACTATTGGTAAAGAAATATATACTCCGCCTTATATAAAGAGTTTAGCATACGACATATGGCAATAGAAATAATACACAGTACAGTAATGGTAGCTTTTTGATGATGGATATTTAGGATTTTTTAGATATAGAAGAAGAGGGCATTACCCTAGCGAGGCTAAGGGAGTGCCCTCTTCTTCTGTGCTTATGTAAAGATTATAATTTGTATACTATAAAAAGGAAATTTAAAAATGTATTTATAATATTACTACAGATTAAAATGACGTAAATTTTCTTTTAAAACATGGGCGATTTCTGTAAGTTGTACAGATTGATCTCTTAGGGTAGACATGCTGGTAGAAACCTCTTCTGTAGAGGCATTTACTTCTTGAGAAGATGAAGCTGTTTCTTCAGAGATAGCGGCGATTTCATCCATGCTTTTAATGACTGTATTTTTATTTTCAATCATATTGTTATTAAGGTGATCGATTTCATATATGCTTGCAATAAGTTTTTCGATAGAATTAAGAATGTTATGAAATACATTTTCAGTATCTTTAATAGCTGTTGATTGCTCAGTTAAAAGGAGATTACTTTTTTCAAGTGAAGCATTAGCTTGTTGTGACTTTGCATGAATTTCATCAACAATACCTTTGATTTCATCCGTAGATTGTTTAGAGGCCTCAGAAAGTTT
This sequence comes from Cellulosilyticum sp., assembly GCA_045612745.1. GTDB lineage: Bacteria > Bacillota > Clostridia > Lachnospirales > Cellulosilyticaceae > Cellulosilyticum. The sequence continues at coordinate 7,309 of JAZKZQ010000260.1, forward strand.
ACGAATTTCTTCTGCTACAACGGCGAAGCCTCTGCCACTTTCACCAGCACGGGCAGCCTCAATACTTGCATTTAAAGAAAGCAGGCTAGTTTGGTTGGTAATGCCAATAATGGTGTCTGAGATAAAGTTAATCTTATTAATGCTTTCTGTCATCTCCTTAAAGACATTATAAGCTATTTGAGAGATTTCTTGAGAATGTGATGATGTTTCATTTAAAGCTTTTAATGTATTTAAACCATTATTACTAAGTACTTGTGTTTCAGAAGACATATTTTTTACATGAGAAGTATAATTGTTAGTTTGTTCTAGTTGTTTAGCAAGTGCATCGACTTGAAGATTGATATCTTGTAAATTTTCAGCTTGTTGAGAGGTGCCGATGGATATTTCTTCAATAGCAATTTTTACATTTGAAGAGGTATCTTGTGTTTGGGCTGTAATGGTAGAGATTTTGTCGGCTGTAACAAAGAGTGTGCTAGCAGTATCTTCTACATGAGTAAGTAAAGTAGATATACTTAAAATCATTTCGTTAATATTAACACTCAGTTGATGAAATTCATCTTTACCCGCAATAATAGGTTGTGTTTTAAAATTACCTGTAGCAACTTCGTTAATAACAAGCATTAATTTATTGAATTTAGCTTTGATATCTTTTGTAAGTGGTAATACTATCAATATACTTATGACAAGTGCAATGAGTACAGCAAGAGATGTATAAATAAGCTGTGTATTTAAGCTAGAGGTAATTTCACTTTGATCAACAAGGCCTATAAGTTTCCAGTTAGTAATAGAGTCTGTAAAGCTAGTCACATAATAAGTTTCACCTTCAATATTTGCTGTGATACTTATAGGGAGAGGTGTGACTATATCTTGCCAAATTGATAAATTACTAAAATGAGAGATCTCTAAAGGATTGTTTTTAGGTAAAACCAGTACACGTCCTATATCATTCACAAGAAAAACAGAGCCTGTATTTAGGAGTTGAATGTTTCTTACAAATTCTGTAATAGTGTGGAAGGCGATATCAATGGCTACAACTCCCACAACCTTATCGCCAGATTTAATACATTGGCTTACAGTAATGATTTGCACATTATCAACAATAGAAAAGTAAGGTTCTGTATAACTTGCAGATACGCCATTACGTTTTTCACTATTAACTGCTTCGATATACCAATTTTCATTACGTGAGTCTGTATTTTCAGCTAAAGTAGAGGTGTATTGAGCCTGACCATCCTTTTGAGAGACCACTGTAGTGATTAAGCGGGAATTTTCAGTAGCATAATAACAACGCACAGCACCAGGAGCTGTCTTTAGGGCAGCAGTTAAAGAATCATAAGTACTTTTTAGATTATCTTCTACAATATCGGGATTTTCCAAGTGTTTTAATGCATCTTGTTGGGTTAATAAGTCTACTTGTTGACTTAATGATTTTAAATAGGTAGTAAATCCTTTCTGACTTTCTCCTAATGTTTGTTTACTTGTAAGCTTTGTAGTGTTTTCTAGTATGTTTTTAGAAGTAATATATGTAATCATACTAATAATCAGTGCTGAGACAAGTAAGCTACAACCAAAGAATAATATAACTTTTTTCATAATTGTAAAGCGCTTCATAAAACCCCTCCAGTTAGTATTAAATGATATTCGTAGTTATTTGATATAAGTATATTTAGAATATACACTTTATTTAATAATACAATAATATAAATTAAAAATACAGACTATTTTTATAGTGGTACAAAAAGAATCTATTATAAAATAAGATAAGGAAACAAATTTTATAGAAGAATATAAAGAAAGACGTGTTATAGAAAAATGATTAACACGTCTTTATATATTAATTACTTTTTTCTCTCTTGCCGTGAACACCAATTTTGTTGCCATTAATAATGCCGGCATCATCATTGTGTTTAGGGTCCATTTTGCGAAGTTCAGGATTACTTTTTCCGCGTTCTTTCATACGATTTTTATTATTATCCATGTGTGTTAATAGGCTCCTTTCGTAAATTAAATAATTTTACCTTAGCCCAGATAAAATATTTGAGGTAATATGTGGGTAGTACTTTTGCGATGAAATTGTTTATGTTGATAAAACAATTTAGAGTTAGTATAAACAAAGCAGAGTTAATTTATACTAGATTATATACAATCAAATTTATAGAGAGAAAGTATTGATGTAGGTAGCATTAGGAGTATAATAAATTTGACAAAGATAAAAACACAGTTCTGGTTGGTAGTCCAGACGCAAAAATGATTTTGTCAGTAACCTGCCTCCTTTGGTTGTCCGTTCTTTGTCAGTTATTAAAGAGAAGAATGTCTGTACATTCTAAAAGGAGGGAACTATAATGGCACAAGTCATGATTAGTTTAACAGTGCTTTTTGAAGAACCATTTTGGCGAGGGATTTATGAATGGGAAGAAGAAGGATGCTATAAGGTGAGTAAGATTACTTTTGGCAGTGAACCTAGGATTAATGAGGTATATGCATTTGTACTTGGGAATTGGAACAGATTAAATGCCAGAGAAGTTAAAGGAATGGAGGCTTTAGAAAGCAAAAAGCGTATGAGTCCTAAAAGAATGCAACGTGCTGCTAAGAAGCAGATGCAAGAAAAAGGGATTGGTACGAAGGCACAACAAGCTTTGAAGGAACAACAAGAGCAGGGGAAAATGGAACGTAAGGTATTAAGTAAGGCAGAAAAAGAAGCACAAAAGGCTATGAAGTTTGAGCAGAGGCAAGAAAAAAGAAAACAGAAGCATAGAGGACATTAGAAAATGAGAAGAATACACCATGTATGTATACAAACAGATGATTATAAAGCATCCTTAGATTTTTATATGAATATTATGGGGTTTAAGTTAATAAAGGAGTCGCCTGATTTTCATAAACGCAGTTATAATACTTGGCTAGAGCTAGAGGACTTTATGATTGAGCTTCAGACAGGTAAAGCTGGTGAAGTTCTAATGAAACCTAATAGTAGAGTAGAAGGACTAGTCCATATGTGCTTTCTAGTGGAGGATGTAAAAGCTGAGGTGGCTAGAATTAAGGCCTTAGGTTATAACCACTTTAAAGAGAAAAATGGTGGAGATATTTATGAGGTAGAAGGTTCTGCATTAAGTAAGATGATTGCACCAGAAGGTACAATTATTGAGCTCAGGGATGTAAAGGAATTATAGAGGAATGATAAAAGGCATATTTCCTATAGATTATCTAGAGAAAGATAAAAGGTAGGGAGTATGCCTTTTTAGCTTTTCAAGGCTCCTTTGGTAAATTAAATTTGGAAAAAATAATATTGACTTTACAAATTAATTGAATAGAGTTAAAATTAATAAGAGTTTTAAAATTATATACAATTCAAGGGGGAAGAATAAAGATGAGAAGTAATGTTGTAAAAAAATTAAGACTTGCATTAGTAGTAGGAGTAATGGCGACAGCATGTGTCGTACCAACTATGGCATCATCATATTCAGACGAAGTAGAACATAATGATACCATGAAGCGTGCTGATTATTTTGAGGATGGAGAAATTGCCAGAGGATATATTGAGTCAGAGGATGATGTAGATTGGTGGTATTATCGAGCTGAGGATGATGAGACTATTGAATTTAAATTATATAGTATTCCAAGTGACTGTGATTATGATTTAAAGGTTTATGATGAATCTGGAGACAGATTAGGTAGTTCAACGAGGGGTGGTTCAGCTAATGATACAGTAACAATTGATGTTGAAAGGAATGAGAAATATTACTTAAAAGTATATAGTGCAGATGGCTCAGATGATTCAAATTCTTATAAAATCAAGGCTCTTAGATAAGTAATTTGGTGTATGTAAATACATAAGATATAGCTGTTAATAGCTGGTTTGCTAGGTTATTAACAGCTATATTTTTTTAGTTATAATAATTAAGGCCTTAGACTATAACCACTTTAAAGAGAAACATGGTGATTTCCACAGAAGGTATAATTATTGAGCTCATGGATGTAAAAGAATTGGAGAAAATTTAATATAGGCAAGTTATAAGGAATATATATAATGTAGAGAGCTATTTGCTAAGTGAAAGCAATTAGAGGAGGCATCACATGAAAGGAAGAAGATTAAATGCAGAGGAAAGGTGGGCATTAATTGGTATTCCAGTGTTATTTCTAGTAAGTTGCATCATGCATTTTTTATATGATTGGACGGGAGATAATGATTTTGTGGGGTTGTTTGCACCAGTAAATGAAAGTATTTGGGAACATTTAAAACTACTTGTAATACCGACTATGGCTTGGTGGAGTGTATACCTAGTGATTAGAGGAAACAATAGTGTATTAGATTATGATAAATGGTTTACTGGTGGGCTCATTGCCATAGTAATCTCTCTTATTACAATGCCTATGCTTTATTATTTTTATACAGAAGCATTTGGTATAGAATCGTTGGTAGTAGATATTTTACTTGTACCTATTGTGCTTATACTGGGGCAGTTTTTGGGGCTGCATGTGTATAAAAAGGCTAAGGGACTACCAGCATATGTGGTGATTATAGTCTTTGCAGTCATTTTAATAATTTTTATGTGGTGGAGCTATGAGCCACCTAGGTTACCACTATTTAGAGATGGTCCTACGGGTACTTTTGGGATGTAGTTGGGGAAT
>JAZKZQ010000261.1:0-3988 GCA_045612745.1 Cellulosilyticum sp.
GCAGGAGCTGGAGTAGCAGTACAAGCAGCAAGTATGCTTAATAGTTCTACTAATACTCAAGGCATTACAAATGATGTAACATCACCATTTGATCCAAATACTATTACTAGAGTTACAGATACAGGAACAGGACAAGTTGTAATAGATTATAAAGATGGGACACGTAGGATATTTGATAAAAAAGATGTACCTAGCTTTATACGAGATAGTACAGTACGGGGAGTTGGTGGAAAGAGGGGAATAAATGACAATTCAACTTTGAACGCTAATAGCATTGGATTAAGTGGTACATGGAAACAGGTGAATGAGAGTATGAGCGATTTTTCAAGAGCTTATCAAAAGCAGGTCACTGGAAAAGAGGGAATGGTATGGATACAAAATGGTGTGAAATTTTATACTTGGTTTAATGGAAAACAATCATTAATAAATGAAGCTAAAAGGCAAATTAAAGCATCAGAAGGTGCAAAAATAGAGTGGCATTTTGCAGAAAAAGAAACTTTAGAAGCTGTTCAAGAGTTATTCATGGATGAGAATATCACAGGGATAGAACTGATTTATGAACCAAAAAAATAGGAGGTATTTACGTGATACAAAGACATTCTATTATTTTATGGAGAAGGGAAGAAGAAAAAAGTAAATCATTTGATGAGATAGCAGAAGAGACGTTTCAAGTGTTAAATATATTTCAAGAATATCCAATAGAATTGCGTCCGAATTACTTAACATCTACTTCAAAAAAGAACATAGAGCTATTTAACTGGAATATAGAAGAATTCAAAGAGGCTTTGAAAAAAGGTGTTAATAGAGAAGGGAGAGAGATATTTGATGAATTAGGATATACAATTTCTTTTTTTTTTCCTTAGAGGAGGAAAATTCAACAGGATTCCAACTAACAGTAGGAAATAAACATCCTGAATTCTATAATACAATAATCATAAGTTTACCATTAACATTAGATATATTTAATCTATCAGTAGCAAATATGATTAGTACATTATTTGAAGATGTTGTAGGGGAATTTGCACCATTTTGGGGATGTATTTCAAATAGAGCCATAACTAGAAAATATGGAAAATATATGGAAGGGAAATTACCTACAACAATTCATTGGATAAATTATTGGTCTGAAGATATTATAAATGAAATAGGGATGGAAAGTATTAATGATGCTATTAGTAAACAATCAGTAAGTATTGAGAATGGAATTTTAAAGATACGAGATATTCCTTTAGATGCTGAAAAAGAAGAGGATAGAAAATTTCATGGTGAAGTAGATGAATGCATCTTAGGAGAGAAAAAACATAAGATGGCTTATAAATAGTGTAAAAACAATTATATAATAAGAACTTTTAGTTGATAAAATATCTAATAATAGTTCAGAAGATATCTATCTACCCAATGGTGGTTACGAAATTATACATATTTTGTGGTGTTTCGTAGCCACCATTTTTTACGTTAAAGCAGTTTAAGATGAGTATATTTTATTTTGTGATGCAGTTTTTAAGACAATGGGATGAAGAAGAAAGTTTTAAGAGGATCTCAAAAGCAAATCAGCTTAAAGTAACGTGGGGAAGTTATAAAGATGAGGCACAAACGGTTTTTTATTATGAAAGTCAATTGGCAACGCAGGAGCAGTTTGAAAAATTATTGCAACATAAGAAAAGAGATGCATTAGTATTTACCAACTGGCGAGAAATAGAAATGAAGAATGTACAAATAATGTATAAAGACCTTACAGCAGCTTTTTTCAAAAAAGCACATATAGAGCAAAGTACAATGATACAAAGTTGGGCATCAGGTACTAATTTCAAAGAAGCAACCCTTATTAACTTTAAATTTAAAGCCTGTGATTTAAAATTAAGTGACTTTACTAAAGGTTATTTAAAAAATGTATGTTTTGAGGAATGTAATCTAGATACAGTATGTTTTCATGAAACACAGTTTATTGGTGTAATCATGATTCACAATGGTATACATCGAGAAATCAAAAAAAAGGAAGATCTTATATATTTATAAAAACAGGTAGAGCAGTTATATGGGGGTGAATATGTGGGGATAACAGTAGTATTTGCAATTGGAGCTATAATAGGAGCAGTAACATGCTTAGTTGGCCTTGCTTCAATAGAGAGTAAAACCCATAATTTAGAAAATGTAGCTAAGGCGGTAGGTAAAGCAGTAGAAGATGCTACATTGAAAACTAAACTTAAATTATTACTTTTACTAGGCATTGTAGAAATCAATGCTAGCATTAAACCAAGTAAAGCAGAAAATGAAGAAGTAAAAAATAGTATCAATGAAGCTGTAAATAGTATGAGTGCAGCACATACACATGATATAATAGAAAACGTACATAAAACAGTTATTGGTGGGTTGATTAGACCATCTCCTATAGATAATCCTAGACCAATGGTAGAGGGAAAGTCTATAGATCATCCTATGCCAAAGGTAGAAGGAAAATCTATAGATAAGTGGCCAGTGATAGAAATACCGGATAGGACATCAGATGTTATCATTATAGGAAAAAGTGAAAAACCAAAGCCTATAGAAACAGGAACAATATATGGGGGTGTTAAAGAAAAAGGGGATAAAAATCAAAAGGATAAGATAGAAAGTAGATATAAAAATCAAGGAAATGAAGATAAGAAATGTGAATCTAAGGGAGTGAGTAACCCTAGTAAGAGTGGCAGTATTTCTATTAATTTACCTGAATATGATGGTAAGACAACTCATGGAGTAATGGTTTTAGATGATGGAACACAAATACCACTTTCATCTGGAAATGGTGACCCAAGATATATTAACTATCGTAACAATGGTCATGTTGAACAAAAAGCAGCATTATATATGAGAGAAAATAATATTTATGATGTAACAGTATATCAAAATAATACAAATGGAACTTGTGGTTATTGTAATACCATGCTAGCTACATTTTTACCAGAAGGAGCAACATTAACAGTAGTTCCGCCTAAAAATGCGGTTGCAAACAATAGTAAAGCTATCCATTATGTTAAAATATTTATTGGGTCACCGAACGACCCTAAGATAAGTCAAAGATATAAAGGAAACTGAAAGGAGAACAAAAATGTTAGTAGAACATTTTAATGGAGCGAAAGAATGTAGAGATTTAAAGGAATTAAGGTTGATTTTGAATGAAAGAACAGAGAAAGGAGTAAATGAGTTTATTATTTCAACAGATGAAAAATTTCCATATATGATAATGGCTGTAAAAGAAAACTATGCATGTTTGAATTATTTTCGGGAAGAGGATGACCCAGGGTATTCTTCAATAAATAAATTTCCTCTTTTAGATGAGGATGGTATTAGTATTTTTTATACAAATACGGATAGTGAAGAAATAGAAGTAGCTAATTATTCAATTTTAAAATTTGAAGATGCAGTTACTGCAGTAATGGAGTTTTTTGAGAGTTATCAATTACCAAAATGTATAGAATGGGAAGAATTGTAAAACGAATTAAGGTGTTTGTTTAATTATCCTTTAGAATACTTACTTAACATTAATATGGATACATATCCCTTTTAAGGTATGTATCTACAAATATTACTTCAAAAAATGGTAAATATTGAGTGTGTGAACAAAAATCTGCAAATTACAAAATATGCCAACCTTCTATGATAAAATAAAATCATAGGAGGTTGTTTTATTAGTAAGCGTCACATCAAGCACGCCTACTTTATTTACTAATCTTTGAGTATACTGTCCTTAAAGTATTTTTAAGGAGGTAGTATGCTCTTGAATTCACGAAAGATTACAACCAAACAAGAACGTTTTGATCTCGTTACCCGCTTTATTAAAAGTGGACAATCTCACATGGTTTGGTGTCAAGAAAATGACATCAAACCAAATACCTTCTATCGCTGGAGAATGGAATACAAAACTGTGCAGCAAGATGTTTGTTTTGTACCACTTGAATCTAAATCATCTGGTTTCAATCTGTGATACAAATACCTTTATTGGAGCAAGAGA
>JAZKZQ010000262.1:0-14643 GCA_045612745.1 Cellulosilyticum sp.
TTAAAAAGGAGCTGTCGCATTAGCTGATTTTAATCAACTAATGCGACAGCTCCTTTTTAGTATTAATATAATTATTCATTCTTAAAGTAAACAGTTACAGTATTTCTTATTTAAAAGTTAACTTAAACTTCTTATCTAGCATTGTCACTTTACAACTACCACCATCTACTAATGAACCAAATAAAACTTCATCTACTAAAAGTGGTTTAATTTCATCTTCAATAAGCCTTGCAATTTCTCTTGCACCAAACTCTGTTGAAATACCCTTTTCTGCAATATACGCAATACATTTTTTATCAAAGGTTAACTGTATATTTTTTGCCTTAAGAATTTCCTTAAATTTGTTTAACTCTTTCTTGGCAATGAGATTTGCCATCTCTTCATTGATATGATTAAAGACTACAATACTACTTAATCTATTTCTAAACTCTGGTGTAAATACCTTCTTCACTTCATCTTGAATTGCTTCACCTTCAATACTTCTTTCACCAAAGCCTACTAGCTTTTTACCTATTTTAGATGCACCTGCATTAGAGGTCATAATTAAAATTACATTTCTAAAATCAGCTTTTCTGCCTTGATTGTCTGTTAATGTGGCATAATCCATAACCTGTAATAAAATATTAAAGATATCTTGATGAGCCTTTTCTATTTCATCCAAAAGAAGCACGCAATATGGTGTTTTGCGAATAGCATCTGTTAATAAGCCACCTTCTTCATAACCTACATACCCTGGTGGTGAACCAATTAATTTAGATGCTGTATGTTTCTCAGTGTATTCACTCATATCAAAGCGAATAAGTTTTACACCTAATTCCTTAGACAAACATTTAGCAATTTCTGTTTTTCCTACACCTGTAGGCCCTACAAATAAGAAGTTTGCTACTGGCTTATTATCATCACTTAAACCTGCTCTTGATAGTTTAATCGCATTAACGATTTGTTTGATAGCTTGATTTTGACCAAAGATTTGATCTTCAAGTACTCCTTCAAGTTGCTTAAGTGCTGTCACTTCTTTTTTCTCTACTGTTTGCTTTGGAATATGACATATCTTAGAAAGTGTTTCTTGAATCATATCTAAATCAATGACTTTCTTTTTACCTTTTTTCTCTTTTACTGTATTACATGCACCAGCTTCATCAATGAGGTCAATTGCCTTATCTGGTAAAAATCTATCATTAATGTACTGCTGGCTTAATTCTACAGCACCCTTTATTGCTTCATCTGTGTAAGTTACCCCATGATATTTTTCATAATGAACCTTTAAGCCTTGTAAGATTTCTATTGCTTCTTCTACACTTGGCTCTTTGACTTCTACTGTTTGAAATCTACGTACTAGGCTCTTATCTTTCTCAAAGTACTTTTTATATTCTTCATAAGTTGTGGCACCAATGAACTTTATATGCCCATCTGTTAAATAAGGTTTTAAAAGATTGGATGCATCTAAAGAACCTGAACCTAATGCCCCTGCACCTACTATATTATGAATCTCATCAATATAAACAATTGGTTTCTCTAGTTTCTTAATCGTATCCAGTATCTTTTTAAGACGCTTTTCAAAGTCTCCACGATATTGTGTCCCTGCAAGCACACTCCCTAAATCTAATGCATAGATTTGTGCTCCTTTTAATAAGGCTGGTACATTTCCCTCATTAATACGTTTTGCCAGGCCTAAAGTTAACTTTGTTTTCCCTACCCCCGGCTCTCCTATATGAATAGGATTATTCTTTTGTTTTCTACATAGAACCTGAATAGTACGAGTAATTAAATCCTCACGTCCTACAAGTGGCTCCTCTGTTTTCTCCACTTCCTCATTTAAGTTAGTAATATACTGCTCAAAGCCAGATGGCATACTATCTTCTTCATCCTCTATAGCTTCCTCTTCTGCATATTCTATAGCAGTAGATTTGGTTAATTCACCTTTACTATTTTTAACCACACTTAAACTATGTCCTTTTTCCTCTTCTTCTAGATGACATAGTTCAAAGAGTAAGTCCCTTTTCGTAACACCTTGTTCTAAAATATAGTACACACCATAGTTTTCTGGTAAATCCATAATTGCTGCTAGCAAATGGTCAAATTCTATTTGATCTTTTCCACTATTAATTACCTGTTCTGTTGCTCTTAACAGAGCTTGTTGTACACTAAAACTCTCTACCGGATCTGCATGTTCTACCTTTTCCATATTCTCATCTAAATACATTGCTATATTATTGCGTAACACATTAACATCTCCACCACAACTTTGAAAAGCCTCTTTGAAAATCTTTTGTCCGCACATTACTAAGAGAATATGTTCTGGTGTAATATATTCGTGTCCTAATTGAATAGCTAATTCATTAGCTCCTGCAATAATTTTGCCAACTAATGCTGATATATACATATTTACACCTCTTCCACACTAAGTTTAAATGGAAAACCTTCCTGCTTTGCCCAAGCCATTGCTGTTCCTGCCTTGGTCATTGCAATATCATATGAATAAATGCCAGCTATACCACTACCCTTCTTGTGAATCTCTAGCATAATCTTATTGGCTTCTTCAATCTTCTTGTTAAAGATTTGGGTGAGTACTTCTACAACAAATTCCATTGTCGTATAATCATCATTATGCATAATCACCTTATATTGCTTAGGTTTCTTCACTTTAGCTTTACTTTTTTGACTTACTACATGTTTTGATTCCATATTCATTCCTTCCTTAACTACTCTACTCATTCTATCCTTATTTTAGCACAACTCATATCAAGTCACTAGTTTCCTATATCTACTTACTTACAAATAAGATAGAGGGTATTGAAAATAATTCGCAAGGGGCTTGTATACTACTAGTTACACTCTCCACAATTTGTGATACTCTAGGCTTGATAATAAAAGAAAAAAATAAGAGATTATCGCTCAATTAATCTCATTAATTATGCGACACTCCCTTATTAAATTCTAAACTATATATTTATATATTTCTTTAATTCGATGGATACATAACCATCTTCTTTTATAAGGCTTGCTTCATCTACCATCATACCGATTAGCAGTAACTGGCTTGTTTCACCTGGGTCACCAGAACCTGCAAGCTCCCAGTAGATATCTTCGATACCTTCATTTTTCTCTTTTTTTAAAAACTTCTCTACCATACGTAGTTTATGGCTACATTCCTCTCTATAATTAGACCTAAATGAAATAATAGCCTCATTCCCTACCCGTTTAATGCTTGAACTTATATCGTCTCCACCAATTCCAAAGAAAAATATGGTTAACTCCTCTACAATTTTGGCTATTTTCTTTTCGTCATGTAGCATATCTGTCATCTCCTACTCTCACCATTCTTAGTGAATCTTTTCATAAAACTCTCCAATAATGGTACCATTATTATGGCAACAAATCCAGCAGCAAAACCATTATTATATAGATTTAATCCTGCATACATTTGTGTTGTTGAAGTTACAATGGCAGTATGTAATATACCTGCTATAATTCCTGCAACAGGACCGAACTGTCCTGCAATAGGTGCCAAACTTGAACAAAATAGCGCTGCTAATTGAATACCTGGCATTGTTGGTGTAAATACATTAATCTGTGCTGCAATATAAACCCCTAACATACATGGTATGAAGTTTTTCATATGCACACCGAAGGCACCAAAACCAAAGATAGTAAAAATACCACCTACTACTGGCCCTGCTAAGTCTCCTCCGATTAATAAAATATAGCTTAAGCTTACAATACCTACTAACGCCATGTTCATTAATGTGTTTCCACATCCATCCATCAAGATAAAGTCCGCTACTGCACGTCCTGGATGACGATGTATTTTAAGCATAGATTTAATCTTTCCTTTTTTAATCCATGCCCCATAAGCAAATGTTGCTATAAAATAGCTATAAAATATGATTACAAGCCATATTGGTCTTCCTTCTTTCCAGATAAAGACCGTTTGACTCTCTAGTCCAAATGCTTTTAAGGCACTTACAATAGCAAAACAAAGTATTCCTGCTGAAAATCCTACATTGAATAAACTATATCCCATATGCATTGATGCTGTATGCATTGATAAAGACGGAAGTATAAATCCAATTAATATACCTACTAATACTGCTAGTAATATAGATATACCGGTAGGTAGAGGTAATAAATAAACTATTTCTGTCACTAAAGGTCCCAAGCATGTTCCAAATAATCCTGTATAAACATATCTTCTCCCACTTACACCTTGCATTTTGGCATAAAGGGTTGTTCCTATTAAAATAGGCAGAACATTAATTGGATTTTTTCCAAATAAACCAAAGCCAAAATTAATAAAGACTGCTGCTAATGTTAAACCTGTAATAGGTACTTCTAGCTTTGCCATAATGAGTAGCACCATCATCATCATGAGTGCCCCATTAAAGAAGGCTGCACCATAATTAGCTAACTCAAAATAATCCGTAATTAGGGCATCTCTAGAAACAATAATTTGCTTCATACCCCGAAAAATTTCCATAGGTGTTGCAACACAAAATGCTAAACCTAGGAAAAATATAGTTGTCATTATAAAAAATCTCTTAAGCTGTTGTTGCTCTAAATCATTTACTGTCTTATCACTCATCTGTCACTACCTTGTCTAAATTTATGTCTGATTGCCATTTTATTGTACTTGAGAACTTAGTAGGATGCAAGTTACCTGCCCTACTATCATACTTTGACTAACTTAATAATATAGTCTTATTTTGCTCCTGTATACTTTGATAAATATGTTACTAATTTAGGTAAATCTTCTTTTTGAATCTGGCGTTTATAGAAGTTAACACCTGAATAACGCCCACTATAAATAATGATTGTATATTTCTTGATATCTACATCTGTAATACTGCTTTGACGGATGCTTACTTGACGCCCTAATCTTTTAATAATGATTTGGTCATCTAGAATTTCTATTTCTTTAACCCATAAGCAAGTTGCATAATATACAAGCCATAAAACAAGAACTATAAGTACCCTTTGCCACACACCTGTCCAGATACTTGCAATTGCCATAATAGTACTAAATCCTATGATTATCTTTCCTTCACCATTACCTTTAATCTTCATGAGTATGTTACTCCCTTCTTTATTCTATAGGTAATCTTTACTTATGTGAGCATTTATATTTCTAGTATATCATAATAAATTCAAGATTTATGAACTTAATATGTTAATTTTTATATATATCCTATATAAGCTTTTCTACTTTTTTAAATCAATCAAGATAAACGTGAATGAATTATTTAAAAAAGAATAAGGAGCTATTGCATTCTTGCAATAGCTCCTTATTCTCTATTTTTTACACTGCTCTATTAGAGTGCTGCCGTATAATCCTCAATAAATCCTTGTCCTAATACCTCACGTACCTCTGCTATCGTCACAAAAGCATTTCCATCAACTTCTCTAATAAGATCACGAAGTCTTGTAATTTCTTTTTGAGAAACTACAACGAATAGCATTTCTTTATCTGCTCCTGTATACTTTCCTGTTGCTTTAATTCCTGTTACACCTCTTGGAATTTTCTCCATTATTTCTTGGGCAATAATATGATTTTGATCTGACATAATAAATACTGCTTTTGCATAATTTACACCTTCAAGTACATTTGTAATCACCTTAGAACTAATGTAAACAGAAATAATTGCATACATAGCTTTATTAGAACCGAATACTAAAAGGCCTAATAAGATAATGATGCTATCAATTCCAAGCATCACTTTTGCAATTGGGAATTTAGGATTTACGAAACGGATAATTGCTGCTAGCATATCTGTTCCACCTGTTGTAGCACCTGCACGAAGTACAATCCCAACGCCGGTCCCTATGATTACAGCACCAAATACACCTCCTAAAAGTAAATCACCATTTACATTAAAGATATTAGGTATAAAACCTGTATACCATAATGCACAGCTTAATAATATAACTGACCATAGAGATTTCTTAGCGAATCCAAAGCCACGTTGTTTAATACTGATAATAAATAAAGGCACATTAAGTACAAAGTTTGTTATCCATAATGGAATCTCAAAGCCAAGTAACTTCATTGAAATAGTCTTTACAATAATTGCAATCCCTGAAATACCACCTGTTACAAGTCCTAGTGGTGAAGTAAACCAGTTGATTCCTAAGGCTAAAAGTGTTACACCTAAAAGAATCATTAAAAATTCATTTCTTTTAATCAATAATTTTCTCATTTCTTCTCCTTACTGTATTTTGTCATACGTTCTAGCATTTTGACAAAAAGAAAAAGCTGTTATTAGTATAAGCAGCTTTACCTCTTTTATTGCATTTCATTATAGCGTATTTGGAATACTTTGTATATAAAGATTAATATAACCTTCTTGTTTTAATATATTTAATCTTTTACCTGTTAAGTCCACTTCAAAATTAACAAAACTAGAAAATAAATCAACATCACGTAAAACATGAATTGTAATCCAATCATTGCAAGGTGTTGTTCTCACTAAAATAGCCCGTGATAAAGGAAATTGAAAACGTGACATTCCTGGAATATTAAGTTCCATATTTACTGGATAAAAATCTGTTTCTATGAAATAATCCTTATCTCCTTCCCTATCTATAATGCGATATTCTAAATTTGTGTTTATTTTATCAGTATTCATATATTTCTCCTACCAGTCTATTTGATTATACAGTTTCTACTAATAAGTCTATTATAATTATTGAGAAAGGCCTTTTTATCTCCTATAATATGTAAATATAAGTATAGACCAATTTTACTAATATATAGGATATACCTCTATTTATAATACATTATACTAGAATTATTAGGAGACTTAACTATGGACAGTTTATTAACAGAAGCATCACGTTGCCTCAAATGCAAAAAACCAAGATGTAAGCAACATTGCCCTATCTCAACGCCTATTCCTGAGGTTATCACATTATTCCAGAAAAATAAATTACATGAAGCTGGGGAAATGTTATTTAACAATAATCCTCTTTCTGCAATCTGTGCAATCGTCTGCCCACATGAAGATCAATGTAAAGGTTACTGTATCAAGGGCATTAAAGATGAACCTGTAGGCTTCTGTGATATTGAGCGTTACATCTCAGAGCAATATCTTGAAGAACTTACAATCGAAAAAGCACCTTCCAATAATCTTAAAATTGCTATCGTAGGTTCAGGTCCTGCTGGTATCACAGCAGCTATTCTATTAGCACAAAAAGGCTACAGTGTAACAATATTTGAACTTCGTGACCGTATCGGTGGGGTGCTTACTTATGGTATTCCTGAATTTAGACTACCAAGAAGTATCATCAATAACTTAGAAAACAAACTTCATCAATTAGGCGTTATCATTAAACCAAATACACTAGTAGGACCAGTGATTACTTTGGATAAACTTCTCTATGATGGCTATGATGCTATCTTCATTGGAACAGGTGTATGGAACCCTAAAACACTGAATATCAAAGGTGAAACTTTAGGTCACTCTCACTACGCTATTGATTACCTTAAAAATCCTTCGAGCTACAAACTTGGTGAACATGTTTGTGTTATCGGTGCAGGTAATGTAGCAATGGATGCTGCTAGATCAGCTAAATACTATGGTGCCAAAGAAGTTACAATCTGCTACCGTCGCGGCGAAGAGGATATGACAGCTACAAAAGTTGAAATTGGTGAAGCTAAAGAAGAAGGTGTTCTTTTCAATCTTTATAAGAGTCCAGTAGAAATTACTGATGAAGGTGTCATCTTTATGACAACACGTAAGATTACAAAAAAAGATGGCTCAGTAGCTCTTGAAACAGTACCGGATTCTGAAGAACTCTTCCCATGTGACTCAGTAATTATCGCTGTAAGTCAAGCACCACAAAGCAATATTGTAGCAACAAGCCCAACCCTTGAAACGAAATACGGTCTTCTTGTAACAGATGATAAAGGGCATACAACTAAACAAGGTGTCTTTGCTTGCGGTGATGTAGTAAGTGGTGCAAAAACAGTTATCAACGCTGTAGTAGCGGCTAAACTTGTTTCAGAAAGTATTGATGAATATTGCCAATCATTATCTATATAATATCAATAATAAAAAAATCAGGTTGTATTAGGAACAACCTGATTTTTTTATTATTGTTTGTTACGATAACTATCTCCAGCCCCATGAGTGCCGGAACTCATTGTAGTTTTAAATCCACTGTTGGAATTTAAAGCAGATTTTTCATTATCAATCTCGCTTTGAAGTTTGGCATCTAATGTTTTATGCTTTGACATATTGGTTCCCCTTTTCGCATGCAAAAATCTACATTAAAAGTGTACCCATCTTTCTCAAAGTCTATGCCCTTATTATTTTTCCATACTTAATTTAATAAACTCCTCAATATCCTCAGCTACAATTGCGAGAGAATTTCTCCAGAATTCCGGATTCGTTACATCAATGCCTACTGTTCTTGTAACATCAGCAATCTTTAGCTTACCTGTTACCGAAAGAAGCTTTTTATAATCTTCTACAAAGTCGTGACCTTTTTTAAGATACTCTGCATATAACCCTTTTGCAAATAATAAACCAAATGCATATGGGAAGTTATAGAAGTTAGCATCTGCATAATAATAATGTGATTTCCATGTCCACATATATGGATGTAAATATTCTGGATCTAAACCATCTCCATAAGCTTCTCTTTGGGCATCTAACATAAGATTTTTGATTTCCTCTACTGTAAGTGGGCTATCTTTTCTATTTTCAAATACAGCTGTTTCAAATAAATACCTAGAATAGATATCTACAATTACTTGTGTTGCATCACTAATCTCTGTTTCTAAAATAGCAAGTGCTTCTTCTCTTGAACCTTCTTTAATAGCAGCTTTTTTTACGATTGTTTCACAGAAATTAGAAGCTGTTTCAGCAAGTGGCATTGGATAATTTGTATTTAAAATACTTTCATTATTTAAGCACTCTCCATGGAAACCATGACCTAACTCATGTGCCATAGTTACTGTATCACCAAAGTTATTTCCATAGTTTAATAAAAATCTACTTTCACCAATGCTATGAATATTACAGCAGAATGCACCACCTACTTTACCCTCTTTAGGGAATACATCAATCCAATGATTATCAAAGGCTCTTCTTGCATAATCACCTAAGCTTTCATCAAATGTTCTAAACTGCTTTTCAACAAAAGCTTTACCTGCTTCGTAATCATACTTCATTTCTTTTTCAACAACTGGTGCATACATTTCATAGAATGGTAGCCCATTGCTATAACCTAGCATTTCTGCTTTTCTTCTTAAGTATTTTCTAAAGATAGGCATACTTTCCTTCATTGCTTCAAGCATGGCATCTAATGTTGCTCTATCCATACGTGATTCTTCTAAAGTCATAGCAAGTGGTGATTCATAGCCTCTAAGTTCTGCTACTGTAATAACCTCACCCTTAATACCATTAAGTGCCGCAGCAATACCATCTTCAATTTTCTTATAAGATGCAATCTCTGCTTCATAAGCACGTTTTCTTAAATCTTTATCTGATTCATATGCCATATTAAGGACAACTGTAAGTGGTAATGATACCATTTTGCCATCCACTTCAATATCTACTTTATGATTAGCAATAAGTAGGTTTTTATAATTCACCCATGCTGTAGAACCTGTATTTTTAAGTCTTGCAAGCATAGACTCTTCTTTTTCACTAAGTAAGTGCTTATTTTGTTCAACTTTTTCTTTAAGGTAAAAGTTAAATTCTTTTAAGCGTTCTGAAGATGCAATTATACCATCTAGGTCTGTAATATCACTAATCCAGTTACTCATACGTGTTTCTGCTTCTGCTGTTTCACTAAGTTTTTGATCAATAATGGCTTCGTATTTTGTACCTTCTTCATCTTTTGCATTAACACTTGTTGTAAGGGAAGCAAATACACCCAGTCTCTCAAATGTCATAGCTAATTCTTCACTAAGTGTAATATAATTTTCTAACTTAGCTACTTCATTGTCATGGTCCTTTGTTACTTCTAAACTCATTTCATTCAATCTATTAATTAATTGATCTAATCTTACTAAATCATTTTGATAATCCTCTCCTGAAAATGATTCATATAACTTTCTTAGGTTCCAATTTAAATCTTCATTTAATATCATGTTTCCACCCTCTTTTCGTTTTTACTTCTTACGTCTAAATTCATTATATTATAATAAAAAAGAGTAGCATAGAACTATTTTCTTGCTACTCTTTCTATTATTTAATTATATTTTTATTCAGTAATTATTTATGTGAAAATATATTTCATATGCTATAAATTTATTTTTCACTCTTTTACCAATTCACAAAGATTTGATCAAAATTGTCTGTATCTACTAAGTATCTATTGAGTTGATATAGCGTATTACTATTATCTAGTATATATGGCGCTAATATAAATGCACTTTCAAAACCTGCTTTTTGCACTAACTCACTAATCTCAGCATTAGCATGTCCATAAGGATATGCCATACTTGTAATTTCTATACCTAAATTGTCTTCTATAACTTTTTTACTCTTTTTGATATCCCTATAAAATTCATTATACATATCCTCATGTAAGAAAATAGCTTTCTCATCTCTTAAATAGTGCATATCATATGTATGTGCCCCAAAGGAAACTAGACCGCTGTCTCTCATTTCACGAAGTTCTTCCCATGTACTTAATTTAAGGTTATGAAAATTATCATTTCCTACTTGCCCTGCAATAATAAACATTGTAAAAGGAATCTGCTTCTCCTTTAAATACGAATAAGCCTCTTTATAAACAGATTCGTCACCATCATCAAAGCAAATCCAAACACATTTATCAGGATATACGCCTGTTTCTCTAAACTGTATGACTTCTTCTAATGTTGCAAAATAAGCTCCCTGTTCTATTAAAGTATCTATTTGCTGCTTAAACTCATTTGTATATACTGTATATTTCTTAATCTCATTAGAATTAGTCGCTCCTTCTAATAAGGTACTCCACAACGTTTTTTCTCTCACATAGTGATAACATAAACTGACTATACCACCCTGAGATGGTGCAGGTGCACATTTGGGCTCTACTTGATTAGACTGAGTAAATTTAATGCTCATTCCTCCCACCATTAAAATTACTATTATTATGTAAGTTATGCGTTTATATAGCTTTTTCATTCTTTTCCTCATGTAATTCTTTAATAGGACTCTTTGGTAAGATTATTACTTTTTGCATTTTTAATTTATAATATAACTCGGGATTTATTAAATCTAATGCTAATATCTCATTATCTGATGTAGGTTCTGGCATTTTCCTCCTATTCAACTTCCCATAACGTTTTTTATTATAAATTTTCCATAATAATAAAGTTACTAAGCTTACTCCAAAAACAATTGCTGTATTAACCACCATCTCTTGAATACTATCATTTGTTATTTTTAGAGAAGATTTTAATAATCTTAAATACTCATTATTATAGTCTAAAATTGCACTTATAAATACCTCTATAATAATCAACATATATGCCCACATAATCATACTCACCAATATACTTATTAATTTATGTGCCATACCTACATGAGAATGTACAATATATTTCTCATTTACTCTGCTTTTCTTTCTCCTCTGTCTGGTGAACTCCATACTGCATATCCTCCTTTCATCTTGGATTTAATCGTTCTTGGTATTGCCGCAAGTCCAACAAATATATTCATCATCCAATAAACGGTAGGATACCACGCAGCCCATATATAGTATTTCATTACTTTGTCATATGCCGTGTCACTTTTTAGTGCAATAAATAATTGTAAAAAGCTTATTATTCCTAATCCAAAGGCTGAAATAGAAACCCATATTACAATATCAGCTACCACCTGAGCTGTTAAACATGTATAAATCATAACTATTAACCAGTCTACAGCCCATATAAAACTTACTACTTGCTCAATATATAGAGGCCATAATCTTCTCTGACGCCAATCTTTAAAAATATCCCAATGTCTTAGAATTACTTCTTGTCCACCCTGAGCCCAACGCACTCTTTGTTTCCATAGCCCTTCTAATGTCTCTGGTACTAACATCCAACATAAAGCCCTTGGCTCATAACGAATATCCCAAAAGTTCTTTTCTAATTTCCATGATATAGCGATATCCTCTGTAATCATATCTCTATCCCATAATCCTACACTAACTAATGCTTTCTTTCTAAACGCCACAACTACACCAGAAACCGTCATAACCTTACCGATTACACGTTGTGTTCTTTTAATAGAGCCAATAACAGAAGCATATTCTACTAATTGCAATTTACCTAAAAGTGTATCTCGATTACGAATACGAGGATTTCCTGTCACCGCGCCAACGCGCTCACCATTGTTTATAAAGTGATACACTAAATAATACGGTGCCATATCATCTAAAAGTGCATCTGAATCAATACATAAAAGGTATTCATGCTTTGAAATATGCGCCCCCATATGTAATGCATTAGCTTTTCCTTTATTCTCATGGCAATCTATAACTCTTAATTTTTCATATTTTTTACTTAGTTCAATTAATTTTTCACCTGTTCTATCCTTACTACCATCATTGATTGCTATAATCTCATACTCTGGATAAGCTAACTGAGACAAATTCTCTACTGTCTCCTCCACAATACTCTCTTCATTATAGCATGGTAATAAAATACTAATTGGTGGCCATTCATATTCCCCTATATTGAATTCACTATTTTTTTCGTATGAATGGGTAAAAATAATGCTTCCCGTAATCCATACAATAGACATTATATAAGGGTAAATAAATACAAATGCTCCTAATAAATCAAAGAAATCTACTATGTTTCCTGTAAAATCCATTGTCATCTCCTCATTATTTATGATTTATTAATATGCTCTACATAGCATGATGCCCCCAATTGCTCATATTCATTATTAATATCTTCATTATATCTATCTAGTGGCCAAGTCTCACCTGTTACTTCATCAACCATATAAAGGTCATATCCACCTTTTCCTTCTGATTTTGTGCTACTTACAATTAGTAAATCTTCTCCTATAGGACAAGCATCAGAACAGTTATAGTCTGCATTATTAAATGCAGGCACTACTATTTCATTGCTTTTCGTATTCATTTTAACAATAATATCATTTGCATTTTCTCTACTATAAAATCTCGTAAAATATAAACTATCCTCATAAATTACTGGATAATAAGCATATGTACCTGGTTCATTATAGACTTCATTTACTATAAAACTCTCATCTAGATAAGTATTACATATTCTAGATTCAGCTCCTACTCCTTCCATGTAATAAATGCTTTCTCCAT
Source organism: Cellulosilyticum sp. (assembly GCA_045612745.1). GTDB lineage: Bacteria > Bacillota > Clostridia > Lachnospirales > Cellulosilyticaceae > Cellulosilyticum. Next base: position 13,273 of record JAZKZQ010000262.1, read on the forward strand.
CATGACTATAATAAGGCATAGACTTCTCAATAATATCATTTGTTACTACTCTAACCTCTTTAGTTTCTAAATCTAATTCACACAAACTATAGATCATTTGATCTAAAGATGAACTCCATCGCCCTTGTTTGTAAATTATTTTTGTGCCATCTGGTGAAAATTTAGGATCTTCATTTCTATAATCATAAGTAAGTTGCTCTAATTCTTTAGTCTCTAATGTATACTTAAAAATGTTCCAAGTTTCTTCCCCATACTGATTTGTTAGCCCCATAAAAACAATCTCTGTCCCATCTGAATTAAAACAAGCGTTTATTGTGTGATATGTCCCGTTTATAAAATCATTTATACAACTTAGTTCCTTGGTTTCAAAATCAAATAAATAAAGCTGGCTATCTCTTGCATCATAACTTGAGTATGTATGATAAATTAATTTTCCTTGAATCTCTGGATGATTCTTTATACTCATCATTCCCTCTACATATGAATTATTTATTCCCCCTACTATACTTAGCGCTGCTAAACTTAAGATGATTTTTCTTATATAAACTTTATTCCTCTTGCATTGAATCATGCTATTCATCCCCAATTCATTATAAAGTTTTATATCCCACTAAAAAAAACCCTTAATACATAAGATGTATATAAGAACTAAATAATATACATCTTATGTATTATATATTATTTAGTTATTATGTTTCAATATAACTGTATAAATAGTTACATTTTAATGAATATATTACAATAAATCGACATTATTTTTGGATATGAAAAACATAAATAAACCTATCCGATTTTCTCGAATAGGTTTATTAGCAATATAATTTAGTTACTTAACTGATTTTAATACAACAAATACATAATTATCTTCAGCATTTATACGATAAACACCAATACCTTTTAGCACATGTACACCAATATATGCTAAGTCTCTTGCTATGATTTCTTCACAGTCAAATCCTTCTTTTTCAAAGATTTGATGGCCTGTAGTATCCGCTAATTTTTTAAGTTCTTTCGCCTCATCACGAATTTCTTTTGAAAGGTTCTCATTGGCCCAAGCCCATACCCATACTTTTTCTGTATAGTCCCATGAACCAACACATGCAATATTAAAAGTAAGTACTTCACCTGCATCATTTTTAAACTCTAAAGACTTGTCTTGTTGATGAAAAACATATTTCGTATAGGTGTTTAAATTGTATTTTTCTACAAGCTCTTTTTGTTTCGATTGTACCTCCTTGCAACATTCATTTAAAAATCCTTCAAATTCTTTATTTGTCATCTTGTCCTCCTTCTTCATATTCTTTAATACATTATTATACACCTTTCTAGCTTGTCCGACATTTAATTAAATTATCAGTATATTACATAACT
>JAZKZQ010000263.1:0-15158 GCA_045612745.1 Cellulosilyticum sp.
GTGGCATATCCTATATGACAGATACTAGTATCGGCATATATTTTGACGTAGAGACCTATGGCACGCCATTTTTAATGATATATGGCATTTTATGTTTAGCCCTTGTTATTGCTTTAGTACCTAGTACAAGTTTTATAAGACATATTAAAAACCATAGTACAAAGCAAAACTGGTTATGTGTTCGCATTGTACAAAAAGTTGGTAATGCCATTAAGGAAGATAATATGGTAGCTTGGGTAATTGGTGGTAGTACTTTATATGTTCTTTTGATTGGTTTCTTTATGCTTAGTATAGCACTGGGGCTTAATCCCTTTATCATTTTAATGTTATTGGGCATGATTATATTGATTTTGATAGTATTGATAGTAGGTCTTATTAAATTAACAATCGATTATGTCACAATAGTTAAAGCAAGTCACAAAATATCACAAGGTCACTTTGAAACAAAGGTAGAGTTAACAAATACTTTACCAATCATGGCACGTATGGCAGATAATCTTAATAATATAGGTCAAGGATTAGAAGAAGCAGTAGTGCAGTCCCTAAAAAGTGAACGATTAAAAACAGAGTTAATAACTAATGTATCTCATGACTTAAAAACCCCCCTTACTTCTATTATTAGTTATATTGATTTATTAAAAGATGAAGAAATAGAAAATAAAGTAGCAGAGGAATATATAGAAGTCCTTGCAGAGCGTAGCAATAGACTTAAGCAATTAGTAGAAGATTTAGTAGAAGCCTCGAAAGCAGCTACAGGAAACATTAAATCTAATTTAGGTATACTAAAGCTTAATGAATTAGTTTTACAGGCTGTGGGAGAATATAGCGATAGATTAGAGCAGAATGGCTTAGAAGTGATAGCAAAACCATTGGAAGAAGTAAGTATTCTAGCTGATGGTAGACATATGTGGCGCATCATTGAAAATTTATTATCGAATGTAAGTAAATATGCTATGCCACATACAAGGGTTTATATAGAAGTAAGACAAGAAAATACGTATGGTAAACTGATTATTAGAAATATCTCAAAGGAATCATTACATCTCTTAGAACCAAGAGAACTAACAGAACGTTTTGTAAGAGGAGATGATTCTAGAACCACAGAAGGTTCAGGACTAGGTTTAGCTATTGCACAAAGTTTGACACAGCTTCAGCATGGTGAACTGAGCATTTATTTAGAGGGAGATTTATTTAAGGTAGAGGTAAGGATTCCCTTTGTGAAGGAATAAAAAACACAGGAAATAGATGTAGAGAGTAAAAGTTTTAAAACAGAGGGTTTGTTTTTTAAAGAATGTTGTTATAATATAAGTATCAAAAAAGAAATGCCTAGTAGCTACCAACTACTAAGCACCCCTATAATGAGACGTTTGTTTTATTTTAGGGATATTGGATTAAATTAATAAATGGAAGAAATGTGGCTCAGTCTTTGTCAGGATGGGAGCCTTTTTCTTTTGTCTTAAATTCTAATTTAAGACCTTTGATACCAATTTCAGATTTGGCGTCATGTAAATACACACCATTTATGAAGCAGATGATAATAAATAAAAGAAATCCTCTTATTAAAATACTTATCATTAGTATCATATCCAATACCACCCCCTTTGTGCTATAGTGAAAACTTTAAGTTTACATCATTATCAGTTACTTGTAATGCTCTTGGTACTATTATATTTGTAGTAGTCCCTTCAAATACAGGAACAGGATTTGTTTTTAACTCAGGTCTTGAAATACTTGCAAATACAGTGCTAGATAGGATAAATACAGAAATTACAATTGATAATTAACCATTGTGATAAGTATCAGGTATCCTAATGGATATAATTATTTAGAAATCAGAGAACGTGATTTAATCACTGATCCATACAAGTATTTATATTTTATTGTGGATAAACTTGTACTTTATCTTAAGACACAGTATGCTGTAGATAATGAAAATATGACACTAACAGGGTACAACAAAAGATAAAATGTGTGGAAGTGGCTAGCTTAGGAGGATATATGTCGAAAATTACAATTAATAATATGAGTTATTATTATGAGGATTTTTATAATCCTGTTTATGAAAATATAAATTTAACGATTAAAACGGATTGGAAATTAGGGCTTATCGGAAGAAATGGGCGTGGTAAGACGACCTTACTAAAGTTATTAAATGGTGAGTTAGTACCGTCATCAGGAAGTATGAATATACCTGTGGAGGTTGAATATTTTCCTTATACAAGTGAGTGTGGTTACACAATTACTAGAGATATTATTAAAGAAAATGTAGGAAAGCTGAAATCTATGGAAGATGCCATGGAGGCTATTATAAGTGCAAATGATGAAGCAAGATTTGATGAGTATTCCATGCTTCAAGAACAGTATCTTGAGTTAGATGGTTATGAGATGGAAAGTAAAATTCTTAAAGAAATGGATGATATGCAGTTGGATAAAGCCTTATTGGATAGAGAGTTTGAGACACTCTCTGGTGGTGAGAAAACAAGGATTATGCTACTGATTTTATTCTTAAGAAAGAAAACTTTTATATTATTAGATGAGCCGACCAACCATTTAGATGAAGAAGGCAAGATGGCTGTGGCAAATTATCTTCAAAAGAAAAAAGGGTTCATTGTGGTGTCTCATGATAGGGCATTTTTAGATCAGGTCATTGACCATGTACTTTCTATTAATAAGAAAGATATTACTATTGAAAAAGGTAATTACACGAGCTGGAAGTACAATAAGGATAAAAAAGAAGAGTTTGAATTTAGAACGAGAGAAAGACTTGAAGAAGAAATTGCACAGTTAGAGCGTAGTGCAAAAAGTAGTAGAACTTGGGCAAACATTGGAAATATGCAAAAGTATGCATTTGCAGGTAATGGGAGAGCTAATGGGGTAGAAACTTATATGAGACAAGCTAAGCGTTCTGAAGCAAGAGTTCAAGATAATATAGATAAGAAAAAACAATTACTTCAAAATTATGAAGAGGTTAAGCCATTAGTGATGTATCAGAAAGATGACCTTGAGGAACAATGCTTGATAAAAATCAAAGAATTAACTTTTAAATACTCAGATTGTGAAGGTGAAATCATTAAAGGCTTTAACTATGAAATATGTGCTGGTGACCGTATATGGGTCAAAGGAAAAAATGGTGCGGGTAAAAGTACTTTATTAAAAATATTAAGTGGTACCCTACCAAATGAAGGTGTAGAGTATGCAGAAGGCTTATGCATGGCAATAGTAAGTCAAGAGTTAGGGTGGAAGAAAGGTTATATCAAAGATGAGTTAGAAGATAAGAGTAGTCCAGTTTATGAAAGATTCATAGAGCTGTGTGATTACTTTGAACTTCCTGAGAATTTCTTAGATCGTCCTCTTGAAACTTATAGTAGTGGGGAGTTAAAGAAAGTGAATATTGCTCGTGCATTAGCAGAAGAAAATCATATTATTTTATTTGATGAACCATTAAATTATATGGATACGTACTTTAGTGAACAGCTAGAAGAAGCAATTCTTAAATATAAACCAACTATTATTTTTGTAGAGCACGATCACTATTTTGGAAAAACCATAGCCACTAAGACGATTAATTTATAGTGAAAGGCTATCTAAAAGGGCAATACCATATTTAGTTAAATGGTATTGCCTTTTTTGTATAATAACTATTCGGTTATTGCCCTCTTAATTTATGGGTTGATAATATAATAGAGATTTATAACTACATATTTCCAATAAGCAAAATTCCAAGCATTGCTATTGCTAAAAGCTCAACTATTAAACCAATACAATTTATTATAGTAATACTCTTTTTCTTAAAGATTTTCTTAAAGAATAGGAAAATAACTATTCCAATAATTCCACCAACTGTATTTCCAATAAGGTCTGTTATATCACTTGCACCAATCGCAAAAATAAATTGTAGAGTTTCAAATAGTAAACTAAGGCATAAACTTGCCCCTGCTTTTCTTAAAAATGACCAATTTGGCTTAAATGCACTCACATATACCCCTAATGGAGTAAACACTAAAATATTATAAACTATTTCTGTTATATCTAAATGACCATTAGTAATCAATGACTCACTGAATGGAATAAAATTAATATTTCTAATGTAATCAAGTTCACTAAAGTTTGTAGTAAATTTAAATAGGATTAACCATATTAAAAGCATCATATATATTCCAAATACTATATAGGATATATTTCTCTGTCTTTTTGAATTGAACATTTTATTATTTCCTCCTGTAAAACTTCTATCTATTAATTTATAAAATAGGTATTATCTGTCAAGAATATATCATACCTTTGTATGCACACAATAACTAAATACTTGCCCTAAGGTTTTTGCCAAACTCTAAAAATGGCAATCCGAATATCTAAAAAGCTTGATGTACCATACAAAAGTATACTCTTATTTTAAATCAATAACAACACAAATGTCTAATATAGTATTTGGTGAAAAAAGTTAAAAATAATTTTATATGGAAAAAAATTCAAAGCTAATTTACAAAAATGATATTGAATATCAATAACGTGTTGTATATAATGTATAAGGTATCTATAGATTTTATGTCTACAAAGCGTCATTATGATTGGATTTTGGGATGTGAAATCATTTAAATATAAAATGTTATTGATAAAGAGGTAAGTATGAAATATATTTTTATCAATCCTGTGGTAGACAGAATGTACGAGAAAGCAAGTTTAGATCAAGTACTATTAGAAAAAGGCTATCAAAGGGTAGAGGTAGAAACAGATTGGCATGCTTTAGTAAAAGAGAAGTACAATGAATTACTTAAGCAAACTAATTTAACAGTTATAGATAAACGTTGTCCTAAGGCGATTGAGGCAATTGATACATATATAAATAATGAAAAGATGGTGATACCTTCTATTGACCCAATTTTAATACATTGTGGTATAGAGTTATCTAATAGAGAAGAATTAAAAGGTGTACAAAAAATTATTACAACACCTTGTGAGAGTTTAGCACACTATGGTAACAAGCTACAGTTATTAGATACAGAATTTATAAGCTGGAAGCAATTTTTAGCACAGCTAGACCCTGAGAAGAAGCTTCAAGTGAAATCATTAGGTGCAAGTCCAATCCCACCAGGTTATTTTGAAACTCTAGATGTTAAAGTAAGTAGTATTTCTGGAAAAGAAGAAATAGAAAACCATTTTAAAACAGAGTCATATGTATCAGATGAAATAGTAGAGATGCTTTATTGTCATAACGGTTGCCATAATGGAGATGGAGTATTAATCGATGAATAAAGGGAAAGTGATTAAAACTTCTATTTCGGTAGCTATTCTGATTTTAATATGGGGAATGGTAAGTAAGGCTGGTATAGTAAGTTCATATATCTTGCCATCACCTACTAAGGTGCTAAATAGCTTTATAAAAATGGTACAAACTGGTGAGATATTTGAAGATATTTATATCAGTTATATTAGAGTTTTAAAAGGATTTTTCATAGCCACATTAGTAGCTTTTGTATTTGCTATGGTACGTATTATTTTACCACGATGCAATGATTATTATGAAAGCATTCTTCAATTTTTAAAAAATGTACCACCATTAAGTTTAATATCATTATTAATTTTATGGTTTGGTATAGGTGAAACAACAAAGATTGGTATTATCGTATTAACAGCATTTTTCCCAATCTATTTAAATACAGTTAAGGGATTTGAAGGTTGTGATAAGAAGTTACTAGAAGTTGGAGAAGTGTATGGCTACTCTAAAGTAAGTAGTTTCTTTAAAATCAGATTACCTTATGCCTTATCAGATATATTGGTAGGGATGAGAATTGGACTTGGTTATAGCTGGCGAGCTATTATTAGTGCAGAGATGATTGCCGCATCGGCAGGGCTTGGACATATGATTTTATTTGCACAGCAAATGTCGAGAACAGATAAAGTGATTGTAGGGATTTTAGTAATCGGTGTGGTAGGATATATCACAGACAGATTATTTGCACTAATCATTGATAAGACTTTGAAAGGGTCAGAAACAAATGGATGGGATTAAGTTAGTAAATGTAAGTAAGTTTTACACAGTTGAAAAAGAGCAGGTAAAAGTGCTAAATGGTATTAATTTAAATATACCAGCTAATAAAATTACGATTATTTTAGGTCGTAGTGGATGTGGTAAAACCACATTGTTACGACTTGTATCTGGCCTAGAAGACTTTGAACAAGGAGAAGTCCAAGGTGCTAATTTAAAAAGAAAAGCATATGTCTTTCAAGAAGATCGCCTTATGCCATGGTTAGACGTGAAGAAGAACATTACCTTTGGTCTTAAAAATAAAGAAATAGACCATGAGAAGATAGATGGCATTATTGAGATGGTAGGCCTCGGCAAGTTCGGTAATGCGTATCCAAGTCAGTTATCAGGTGGGATGAAGCAGAGAGCATCTATTGCAAGAGCATTTGCTTATAATCCAGACTTTATTATGATGGATGAACCTTTTTCAGCACTAGATTTCTTTACAAGAGAGCAGATGCAACAAGAATTATTGAAGATTCATGAACAAACAAAGTGTTCAATCTTGTTTGTAACACATAGTATTGATGAAGCAATGATTCTAGGTGATAAAATAGTCATTCTGGAAAAAGGAATTGTTAAATCTGAGTATGAAATTGAAGAAAAAAGTAGTACAAGAGATTTATTAGATGATAAATTTGTAGCTTTAAAGAAGCAGATTATAAATGATTTAAAAGTTAATTAAAATGATAAATAAAACGACAGTATAGATGGAGATAACATAATGAAATTAGCAAAAAAAGTATTAGCAGCAGTATTAGTAATGAGTGCGATGACAGCAATGGTAGGATGTGGTTCAAATAGTGAAACATCAGCAAATAGCAGTACTTCAGGGAAAGTAGTAGCAGGTGATTTATCACAATCAAAATTAGATGAATTAACAATCACACATGTTACATCACCACTTAATGTACCAAGCATTATCCAAAAGAATCAAAATGTATTTGTAGATACATTTAGCAAAAATGGTAAAGAAGTTGAAGTAAAATATGCAGAGATTACATCTGGTTCTGAACAAACTCAAGCATTAGCATCAGGAGACGTAGATGTATTATATGCAGTAGGTGGAACATCTGTTGTTTTAGCAGCAGCAAATGGTGCAGATATCAAAATCTTAAATATGTATAGTAGATCACCAGAAGCATTCTGTATGTATTCAGCAGATGAAGCAATTAAGTCAGCAGAAGACTTAAGAGGTAAAACAATTGCTGGTCCAGTTGGGACAAACTTACATCAATTATTAGTAGCTTACCTTAAAGAAGCAGGGATGACAATTGACGATGTTAACTATGTAAATATGTCTATTCCAGATGCAAAAGCAGCATTAGATGGTGGAAGCATTGATGCCGCATTACTTGCAGGACCTACTGCTTATAAAGCAAAACAACAAGGCTACAATCTTGTGACAAATGGTAAAGGATTAACAGATGCAGTTATTGCGGTAGCAGTAAGAGAAGACTTCTACAATGAATACAAAAACGAATTAGAAGTATTCATGAATGCAGAAGAAAGCATTATTGAATATATGAATGAAAATCATGATGAAGCAATGGAAATGGTTGCAACAGAACTTGACTTAGATAAAGAAGCAGTTGAAGAAATGTTTGCACAATATGACTTTAACATTGAAGTAACAGAAGAAGATAAACAAGCATTCCAAAATGTGGCAGACTTCATGTATGAAACAGAAATGATTGAAGAACCATTTAACGCAGAAGAACTTTTTATTAAATAATTAGAGGTGTACAATGGCAGTAGAAAAAGTTGTAGTAAGAGATCACAATGATATTATCGAGATTACATATGAAGAGTTATTAAAGTACCATGGGACTCAAATGCTAGGTGGTGTGGCACTTGCATTTAAAATTATGCTCATGACTTTCCCTAAACTTTCTAATGAAGTACCAGAGAGAGGTCACTTTAGCTTTTACAGTGGTATAGGGCAAAATGGAAGAGGTATTATTGATGCAACAGAAATGGTAATGCGTGTTAAAACACATGACCAGTTAAGAGTTGATACTGAATATGCAGAAGATAAATTAGGTCAAGTAGCACCAAATGGTGGAAGATACTACTTTGAAATAGGTTATAAAGAAAAGATGATTAAACTATATCTAAAAGAAGGTATTATTCCAGAAGAATTTATGGTTTACTCAAAACTTGCAAATAAATGTAAGGTAGAACAAGTACCTATGAAGCCAGAAGATCAAGAGAGATTATTATTCTTAAGAAAAGAATTAGCTAAGAGTATTATGGCATCAAGACCAGAAGATTTATTTGTTATAATTGACTAAGATTACAAAATGTAAGGAGGTATGGCAAGATTTGATTTTGCTATACCTCTTTTATGATAATACATTTTGAAAATTAACTAATGTATCAAGTTTCATAAGGAGAGTTCGATATAAATAATATAAGTACTAATAGACGCATATAGAGAGTTTATGGGTATAAAAATAAGAAAGTTATAGGGTAAGTATTAAATGAAGCAAGAAAAGTTAGAACAAATTAAACAAATGATTCCAATGATGAAGGATATGGTGGATGAAGATTTAGCAATTGCTGTATGGGATCTTGAAGGAAAGGTATTACATTTTTCAAAAGCAAATACTTTTCCATTACACTTTGATGTAGGGTATGAATTTCCTGATAAACAAGATAAGATATTCCAAGTAATGGCTACAGGAAAAACAATGCATAATAAACTTCCAAAAGAATTATTTGGTGTGGCAGTAGAAGGCAATATTATACCAGTATTTGATGGAAGAGAAGTTGTAGGATGTATTACTAGTGTATACTCAGTGGAAAAAATGGAAGTATTACAGAATACAGTTAATGAAATGCAAGAGGTTTTATCAGAATCTAAACAATCTATATCAGATATCTTAAATGCCGCAATTAATACATCTGGTTATTTAAATGAAATACATGAGTTTATAGATAACTTACAAAATAGCTTAAAGGGTGTATATGATGTAGTAGGCTCAATTAAAAAAAATACATCTCATACTAAAATGTTAGCATTAAACGCATCTATTGAAGCGGCTAGAGCAGGAAATAGCGGTGTAGGCTTCAAGATAGTTGCTAATGAAATGGGGAAACTCTCAGAGCTAAGTGCAGAATCTGTAGTAAAAATTAATGAAACCTTAGGTGAAATGGAAGTATCTATTGGTAACGTAACAAATGTAGTAAATCAAATATATACTGCTTCATTTAAAAATTCTGAGGTAGTTGAAAAGATTTTGAAAGATTTAGATAAAATTTAACTAAAGATAAAGTAAAAAAGTTACTTTGAGGGAATTTAAAAGGTGTACTCACACATTAGAGATGATATGTGAGTACACCTTTTTTATAATAGGAAGCTAATTATTTGGTGTTTAGTAAAGAAAGAGAAAGTTATATAATAGAAATATAAAGAATTAGAGGAGAAAATTATGTGTGAAAACTGTATGTATTTAGAGTTTGATGAAGAGATGAGAGAATATGTATGTAGTGTAGGACCTATTATGGATGAGGATGATTATGCTAGAATGACATATCATCGCAGTAGGCGTTGTCCTTATTATAAAATTGGAGATGAGTATGATTTAGTACGCAAACAAAATTAGAATAATTTTTATTATCAGAAATTTGACCTTTTATTAAGCTATATGTTATTATTACAACAAATATTAGGGAGTAGTTCACATCTACACGAAAGATGTTATGTGGGTCGTCATAACGCTGATAAGGCCGGTCTACATACTGAAATAAGAACGAGACTTTTATTGCATTTTTTCTGCAATAAGAGTCTTATTTTTTGTATTCTTATGAGTGGATGCATAGTATATAATATAAGAATGGCTATTAGAGTATTTATAGTATAAGAATAACTTTCCTAATGAAAGAATTTATTTAAGAAAATACGAGAGGAGAAAAGAATAATGATGTATGTATTATTACTTGTAGGATTCCTGTTTCTTGTAAAGGGAGCAGATTTCTTTGTAGAAGGGAGTTCATCAGTTGCCAAGTTATTTAAGATTCCATCTGTAGTTATTGGTCTTACTATTGTTGCATTAGGGACAAGTGCCCCAGAGGCAGCAGTAAGTATCACGGCAGGGCTGTCAGGCAACAATGATATTGCTCTTAGTAATGTTTTAGGTTCAAATATATTTAATTTATTAGTAGTAATTGGGATGTGTGCAATTATTTATAAGGTAGATACAGATGCAGATATTTTAAGAAGAGATTTACCAGTTAATATTTTTGCAACCATTGCTTTAATTATTATGCTAATGGACTTAAAAATTAGTCAAGTAGAAGGGCTTATTTTATTAGCAGGTATTATTACTTATCTTATAGTTGTAGTTAAAAAAGCACTTAAGAATAGAAATGAACAATCAGTAGAAGAGATTAAAGTATTATCACCGTTAACAAGTGTTTTTTATATTGTAGGTGGATTAATTGCAATTATTGTAGGTGGTGATTTAGTTGTAGATAATGCTTGTGCTATTGCGGAGAGCTTCGGACTTAGTCAAACATTAATTGGACTTACGATTATCGCTATGGGTACATCCCTTCCAGAGCTTGTAACATCTGTTGTAGCTACTAAAAAGGGAGAAACAGGGCTTGCACTAGGGAATGCAGTAGGTTCTAATATCTTTAATATTTTATTTATTTTAGGTATGTCTTCAAGTTTATCACCTATTTCAGCTAGTGGTGAAAGTTTTATAGATGTGATTATTCTTTTAGGTATATCTGTTATGATGTATATTTTCGCAAAAACTGATCGTAAAATAGTACGAATAGAAGGGGTTATTTGTGTAATAGCTTATATAGCATATATGGGTTATGCCATTATTAGATAAATAAAATGAGGGTACTGCAAATTCATAAATGATTTTGCAGTACCCTCATTTTATAGATTTATGAAAAGAGAGTTAGAGCATATATTTTTTTCTATATTCACTAGGTGTAAGACCTGTATTTTCTTTAAACTGGCGCATGAAGTGTACATCATTTGCATAACCACATAGTTCTGAAATACATTTAACGGATAGGTCCGTTTTAACTAAATTGCATTTAGCATATTCGATACGTGCATTAATAATATCATGTAAACAAGTAATACCAAAGCGTTTTTTATATAATTTTTGAAAATAATAGGGGCTTAAAGTAATTTCATGTGCTAAGCCTTCAATGGTCCATTTTTCATAGGGACAGTTATAAATTTTACTACGTAATAAATCTAGCTGATTATGACGAGATGTGGGAACAGTAACAGATGTAGTTTGGTATGTTTCAGCAATTTTGATAAAAAATATCTGCATATAGTGTTGAAGTGTTATTAGTTTATGAGGACTATCTGAGTAAAACTCATAGGTCATTTGTTTAATCAGAAGTGAAAAAAAAGGTGCATCTAAAACTTTAATAGGTATTTCAAAAGGAATAGATAGATGTTTAAAGTAGTTAGTTTATTCTGAAAATAGATAAAATGAGAAAAGCTTTTGCGATAATAGAATTAACAGGAATGTGTTTTAGTACAATGTCAATGGAATTAGGAAAAATACAAGCAGCTACAGTAGTTAGTAATGACATAAGTGGAAAAGAGAATTTAATTAAAAATGGAAATTTTGATTCTAACATGACTGGTTGGGATAGCTTTACTTGTGAAGGTGCAGAAGGAAGTGTGGATTTAGTAAATGGTGCACTCCAAGCAACTGTTGAAAATTGTGGTGAAGTAAACTATGGTTTACAAGTTTATAATGAAGGATGAGACTGATATTGTGCCAAGACTTTCCTTTAATTTAGGGCAAATAGGAAGTGCTGTATTAGGTAAACATACAGTAACAATTGATAATGTAGGTTTATATCTTGTAGATGACAGTAATATTGTAGTAGGTGAAGAAGAAGTAGTAGTTGAGGAAGGCATAGTACTTAATCAAGTAGGTTATTTACCTAATGATGCAAAGCGTGTTGTCTTTAGAGGTGAAGGCAAAGATAAGACTTTTAATGTTGTTTATATAGGACAAATTGGTAGTGGAAACTATAATGTAGCTTCAAAAGAAACTGTTTACATAGGTGATTTTTCATCAGTAACAACAGCTGGTACTTATAAAATCACAACAGATAATTTAGGAGAATCATATACTTTTAGAATTGGTGAAGATGTGTATAAAGATGTTCTAAAAGATGCAGTAAGAATGTTCTACTTACAAAGATGTGGAGAAGCACTACCAGAAGCTCATGCAGGAAATCTACATCATGATGCATGTCATACAAGTATGGCAAAAATCTATGGTACATCAGAGAAGATAGATGTATCAGGTGGTTGGCATGATGCAGGGGATTATGGACGTTATGTAGTAGCAACTAGTAAATCTTTAGCAGACTTAATGTCAGCTTATGCAGCAAATCCTGAAATATTTGATAATGCATGTAATATTCCTGAGAGTGGAAATGGCGTACCTGATCTTTTAGATGAAGTTAAAGGACAGTTAGAGTGGCTCTTTAAGATGCAAAATAGTCAAAATGGTGGCGTTTATCATAAGGTAACATGTTCAGGATTCCCAGGAAACATCATGCCTGAGAATGAAAAGGGTGAATTAATAGTATGTCCTATTACAGCGACAGCAACAGGTGACTTTATAGGTGCTATGGCAATGGGATATGAAACATTTAAGAATATTGATAGTCAATTTGCTAATAAGTGCTTGGCAGCAGCAGAGAAAGCATGGGATTATTTAGTTACAGCACCAAGTGTTCCAGTTGTAAATCCATCAGGCATTAGTACTGGAGAATATGGAGATAAGAGTGACTTAGATGAAAGATACTGGGCAGCAGCAGCATTATTCAAAGCAACTGGTAAGAGTAAATATAATGATGCCTTTAAAAATTTAGCAGCACAAGGTATTCAAATGGGTTATGGCTGGCAATGGGTTGGTAGCTATGGTAACGAAGCATATTTATCTGCAACGGGTGCAGATAGTGCAACTTGTGAAAAAATTAAAGAGACTATTTTAGAAGAGGCTAGTAGTATATTAGGTGTATCTAAATCAGATGCTTATAATCTTTCTAATGATACTATTTTCTACTGGGGAAGTAATATGGTTCTCTTAAATGATGGGCTTTTAATGGATTTAGCTGGAAATTTAACACAAAATGCAGAGTATGAAGAATATGCTAAAGAACGTGTAAATTATTGCTTTGGTAAAAATGCATTAGCAACTTCATTTGTGACAGGTTATGGTACAGTAACACCACAAAGATTACATCATAGACCATCTATGGTAAGAGGTGTAGCACCAGGAATGCTTGCAGGAGGAGTAAATTCACAACTTGAGGACTCTTATGCTAAAGCATATTTAGCAGAAGCAGCACCTGCTAAATGTTATCTTGACCATGAAGAAAGTTATTCAACTAATGAAGTAGATATTTATTGGAATTCAACGCTAGTTCATGCATTAGCTAAATTTGACATGGTAGGAAATAGTACTTCAACAGGTGATAATAATCAAGGTGGGAACACAGGAGATAACACAGGCGGAAAGATAGGGGATAATCAAGGTGGAAACACAGGTGGGAATACAGGTAGTGAGACAACAGAAAACCCAGGTGTAGATGTACAAGTAAGTACTAATGCTAGTAGTGGTGTTAGTCAAACTTATACTATTAAAGCAGTAGGTCAAGAACCAATTGATTTATCTAAGTTAGAAATTAAATATTACTTCTCAAAAACAGATGCTGCAGATGTGAAATTCTGGTGTGACTGTAGTAATGCACAACTTAATGCATCTCCATGGTATAAGGATTTAACAGCAGGTACAAAAGGTAAATTTGGAAGTGATGCAAAAAGCAAGTATTTAGCAATAAGCTTTACAGATTCATTATCATTAACACAAGGTGCAGGTAGTGTAAATGTTCAAACACGTATAACAAATAGTGACTGGCCTAACATGGTAGGTTTCAAAGAAAATGGTATGAGTATCTTCTATGATGGTAAAGAAGTTAAATAATTATAGCGTTAAGTAAAGAATATGACTTTAATTTGAAAGAAAAAGCGTCATTTTTGAAAGTTTTGAATAAGTATCTACTTTATACTGTAAATTATTATTTAAAATTTTGGGAGGAATAAAAATGACGAAGGAAGAGATTTATACATTAATGGTAGAAAATCCAGTGTTTTTCTTAGCAACTACAGAAGGAACTCAACCCCATGTGCGTGGCATGTTACTTTATAAAGCGGATGAAGAGGGAATTATTTTTCATACGGGAGCTCATAAGGATTTATATAAGCAAATAAGTAATAATGCGAAGGTTGAATTGTGTTTTAATGGAAGGGGCACTCAAGTAAGAATAGCTGGTACATTAGAAGAAGTAAAAGATAAGGTTTTAGAAGAAGAGATTTATGCGCATCCTACTAGACAGTTTTTACGTGATTGGAAAGAGCAAGGGATTGAATGTGATCTTGTCATCTATAAATTAAAGCATGGGCAGGCAGTGACCTGGAGTATGGCACAAAATTTTGCAGCTAAAGAGCCTATCCAGTTGTAAGAACATAATCATGAGTAAAGATAGGGAGTTCCCTGATAAAAGCTGATAGACGATTAACGTTTATCAGCTTTTATTTTTATTTGTAGGAGAAGTTTAGTGTATAATCTTCTAGTAGATATGTGCTAAAGATATACTGATTTTAGGAGGAAAAGACATTGCAAAAAATCTTAGAAGAAGAAATGAGGTATATACAGCAGCTTGTGGGAGATATTACAAAAGAAGATTTAAAACATGTAGAATTATTTGTGAGTGAACAGTTGGGAATATTTATTCCAAGCACAGGTTTTTGTCAGTATGCTATTAAGGAGAATCATACACATCCAGCTTATTCTTTTATTTTTTATCCATTTAAACAAAGAGAAGGTCATACATATTACCAGTTGGAAATGATGAGTCCTAATGTACCTCATACAGAAGAGCAGGGAAACTCTTTTATACGTTATATAGCTATTTTTATCGAGAAAGACTTTTTTGAACATAACTATAAAAAGTATACACAAAAAGAATGTAGTATATATCATGAGCACGTAATAAGAGTGGATAAGCGAATGATGTTTTATATTAAAGAGTATATGATGGAATATGAAGATAAAGGGGTAGG
>JAZKZQ010000264.1:0-4430 GCA_045612745.1 Cellulosilyticum sp.
CATTGTCTGAGCGTAGCGAGTTATGTGCGTTTTTTGATATATCAAGCTTAGACTATCACAAATTGCGTAAGGTGTAGCTAGCAGACGACCACCCCCTGGACGGCCCTTTTTAGTTACCTCAACCTACTCTAGTTCAAAAGCTCCAGTATAAAGTTGATAATACTTACCATGTTTATGAATAAGCTCTTCGTGATTACCTTTTTCGATAATTCTACCTTGTTCAAGTACCATAATATCATCTGAGTTTTTAACTGTTGAAAGTCTATGGGCGATAACGAATACTGTTCGCCCATGCATAAGGGCATCCATACCTTTTTGTACAATAGCTTCTGTACGTGTATCAATGCTTGATGTGGCCTCATCTAAAATCATTACTGGAGGGTCTGCTACAGCTGCTCTTGCAATAGAGATGAGCTGTCTTTGACCTTGTGAAAGCCCTGAACCATCTCCTGAAAGGATTGTATCATAGCCATCTGGAAGTCTTGTGATAAAGTCATGGGCATTAGCAAGCTTAGCTGCCTTAATACATTCTTCATCTGTGGCCTCCATATTCCCATAACGAATATTTTCCATAACTGTCCCTGTAAAGAGGTTAACATCTTGAAGTACTACCCCTAAAGAGCGACGTAAGTCATCTTTTTTGATTTTATTGATATTAATACCATCATAGCGAATTTTACCATCTGCAATATCATAGAAACGATTAATAAGGTTTGTAATTGTAGTTTTACCCGCACCTGTTGCACCTACGAAGGCTACCTTTTCACCTGGGAGAGCTTGAAGAGATACATCATGAAGTACAATCTTATCTTCTACATAACCAAAGTCTACTTCATTAAGGGTTACATCTCCCTCCACTTTTGTATAAGTGATTGTCCCATCACTATGTGGATGTTTCCATGCCCATAAGCCTGTATGTTCTGGTGTTTCCACTAATTTTTCACCTTCATATTTGGCATTTACAAGTGTTACATAACCCTCATCTGTTTCTACTTCTTCATCCATTAACTTAAAGATACGCTGTGCCCCTGCAAGTGCCATAACGATAGCATTAATCTGCTGTGATACTTGACTAATAGGCATTGTAAAGCTCTTGCTTAATTGTAAGAAGGCTACAAGTCCACCAAGTGTAAGACCGCCTATGCCTTTAACTGCAAGTAAACCACCTAAAATAGCAACTAAAACAAATTGTAAGTTACCAAGGTTCGCCATAATTGGCATTAAAATATTAGCAAATTTATTAGCCTCTGTTGCATTATTGCAAAGTTCTTCATTTAATGCATCAAAGGATTGTTTTGCCTTATCTTCATGACAAAATACTTTAACTACTTTTTGCCCATGAATCATTTCTTCAATGAAACCATTCATCTTACCTAATGATTGTTGCTGTTTAATAAAGTAATTGGCACTATTACCCCCTATTACTTTTACAACCTTTGTCATAACAAATAGAGAAACAATTACAAAAAGAGTCAAGTAAATACTTGTGTAAATCATAGCACAAAATACAGATACAATCGTAATGATAGATGAAAAGACTTGAGGAATACTTTGAGAAATCATTTGTCTTAAAGTATCTGTATCATTTGTATAGTGACTCATAATGTCCCCATGTGTATGTGTATCAAAGTAACGAATAGGTAACTTTTGCATATGGGCAAACATATTGTCACGAATATCTTTTAAAATACCTTGAGAAATAAATACCATTAAGTAATTGTATAGGAATGTGGCTACTACACCTATTGCATAGATTCCCGCCATTGTTAAGACAGCCTTTAATAATCCATCAAATACGGGATTTGCTTCTAAAAGTAGAGGTGAAATATAATCATCAATGAGTGTTTGTAAAAACATTGAGCTTACTACCCCTACTAAAGCACTGACTAAAATACAAATAAGTACAGTCACGAACTTGAATTTATACGCTGTAAGATAACTTAATAAACGTTTTATAGTTGCCTTATCTGGCTTTTGCATTGGTCCCATAGGTCCTTTAGGTCCTCCTGGTCCTCTCATTTGTCCTCTACTCATTATCTTCACCTCCCTTAGTTTGTGAAGTATATACTTCTTGGTAAATTGGATTTGTTCTTAATAATTCTTCATGTGTCCCTACTGCATTGATTTTACCATTATCAAGGACAATAATTTGATCTGCATGTTCAATAGAAGATACACGTTGTGCAATAATAATCTTTGTTGTATCTGGAATTTCTTCATTAAATGCCTTACGAATAAGTGCATCTGTTTTTGTATCTACAGCACTTGTAGAGTCATCTAAAATAAGAATTTTAGGTTTTTTGAGCAGGGCTCTTGCGATACAAAGTCTTTGCTTTTGACCACCAGATACATTAGTACCACCTTGTTCAATATAAGTATCATAACCATCTTTAAAAGATGCCACAAAGTCATGAGCTTGTGCTAATTTACATACACGAATAAGCTCTTCATCAGACGCATTTTCATCGCCCCAACGTAAGTTTTCTTTGATAGTACCTGAGAATAACACGTTTTTTTGAAGTACCATAGCTACTTCATTACGTAGTGCTTCAATATCATAATCTCTGACATCTACGCCGCCCACAGTTACCCTACCTTCTGTGGCATCATATAGACGTGGAATAAGTTGTACGAAACTAGATTTTGAACTACCAGTACCACCAATAATACCAACTGTCTCACCAGACTTGATAGTGATATTTACATCTTTTAAGCATAATTTATCTTTACGCTTTGCATAACTAAAGTTTACATTTTCAAATGTAATGCTACCATCTTTTACTGTATGTACTGGATTTTCACCATTTGTTAAATCGCTTTGTTCATCTAAGATTTCTACGACTCTCTCCGCAGAAGCTCTAGAAATAATAATCATAACAAATACCATAGAAAGCATCATAAGTGCCATTAAAATCTGCATAGCATAAGTAATAAGACTCATCAGCTCACCTGTTGATAGATTACGAGCTACAATCATTCTTGCACCAAACCATGCAATTAAAATTAAACATAAGTACATTGAAAATTGCATAAGTGGTCCATTAAGTGCAAGTGTTCCTTCTGCCTTTGTAAAATCTTTATAGATTTTTTGTGAGATTGTTTTAAACTTGTCTTCTTCCACGTCTTCTCTAACAAAAGATTTTACTACACGAATACCGTGTAAGTTTTCTTGTACAACATTATTTAATTTATCATATGTACGAAATACTCTTTCAAAGATTGGATGAACGTTTTTAATAACTAAGAATAATCCCCCACCCAAGATTGGGATTGCTAGTAAAAATATACATCCTAGTCTTACATTGATTGTAAATGACATAATAAGTGCAAATAATAAAATCATTGGTGCACGTACTGCAATTCGAATAATCATTTGATATGCATTTTGCAAGTTTGTAACATCTGTTGTTAAACGGGTTACAATACTTGCTGTTGAAAACTTATCAATATTGGCAAATGAAAAGTTTTGTACATTATAGTACATATCGTGTCTTAAGTTCTTTGCAAAACCAGCTGATGCCACTGCTGCAAACTTACCTGAAAGTGCCCCAAAACTTAATGACATAATACATGCAATGACAAGTATAAGTCCTGTTTTTGTAATGTAACCCATATCTCCTTTATCAATACCAAAGTCTATTAGCTTTGCCATTAATATCGGAATAATCACTTCCATGATAACCTCTAAGATCATGAATATTGGCGTCAAAATTGATGCCTTTTTATACTGCCTTACGCAGCTTGCTAATCTTTTGATCATAGCGCCCTCCTTATATTGTATACTTTAGCTAATTGCTAGCTTCTAAAATGTTAGTCTACTAACAATTTGCATAATAAAGAAAGTGGATTAACATCCACCTTTATTAAAGATAGTACTTATTCTAAATTCTTTTTAAGCTTATCTGCTATTTTGTAGAATATCTCTATCTCTTCTTTAGTAATACCTTCAACTAATCTTTTCTCAAAGGCAAGAATTTCAAGTTCAATCTGCTCCTGAACTTTAATCGCCTTTTCTGTTAGCACTAACTTCTTTAGCCTAGCATCATGAGCCACTGGCTGACGCATAATAAGACCATTCTTTTCCATACGCTGCAAAATCACCGTAGCTGTGGAACGTCTAATAGAAAACTGCTCTTCTATATCCTTTTGATACACATCTTGATGCTGATGATTATAAAGATAACCAATCATCCAGCCATGTATCCCCGTTACACTTTCAGCTGCCTTTATAGTTGGCAGATTATCTACATGTCTCTTTATTAAATTAGATATGGTCCTCACTTCAAATCCTACACGTCTCTCCAATACGCCCTCACCTCCTATGCTAAATATTTTAGTCCACTTTGTTAGTCTACTAACATATTTTAATTAAAAAAAGCAAGTCTGTCAACACAGCTTGCCTCTTAATTTCATAATAATCATAATTTATA
>JAZKZQ010000265.1:0-1855 GCA_045612745.1 Cellulosilyticum sp.
AGCGCGAGACGGGACTCGAACCCGCGACCCTCTCCTTGGCAAGGAGATGCTCTACCAACTGAGCCACTCGCGCATTTTTATTTTGCTTTTCAGCACTTATTTATGTATATAATATAACTTATCAACTTACATATGTCAATACTTTTTATTAAAAAAAGCATAAGAAAATTATTTCCCTTATGCTCCATTATTTCTTAAATACTTATTACCCCAATTATTAATTCTTATCTAAATTAACATTTTATCCATCATAATCATTACTTGATTTTATATAAACTTAATGACCTGCAAATGTTGGGAAGTCAAATATAACATTGGCATCTGTATATTTGCTATATATGCCTTGTATCATTTTAGCTTGTTTAGTTGCCCATGCCACATCTGTTGCATATTGATGCGTTCCTGGCTTATCAGGATTCCATCTCATTTTATATAATGTATTTTGCCTATTACCTTGTCTATTTATATAACTCTCAGAAATCCACTTAGCACCTTCTACAATAGCTGCTTCTGGCGTTGTCCATCCCATTTTGTAAGCATATTCTGCACCTTTTTGAACTGGATTACTATCTACTGCTCCTATACCATACATATTATAAACAACAGTGCCATTATAAACACAACCTGTGGCTAACTTACTTGTCCCATTTCCTGTTTCTAGATTTGCATGTGCCATTAAATAAATTTCATTCACATTATATTTATTAGCAGCAATAATAAAATACTCTCCCATGTTTGCTAAAATTCCTTTACCCTTTAAATAATTATTAGCATCTTCCTTTGTAATACCTGCAGGAGATGATAAATCTAAAAATTGATACTTGTTTGCTTCATAGTCTTCACCATTAGGTGTTACATATTTTTTCACCTCATTAAAGGTCGCATTTACCCAACCATTTCCCCTATTTATCCTCGGATAGCTAGCCATCTGTGTATGTAACATGCGGCTTAGAGTCATCCCATACTTACTAATCTGCGTAATTACTCTTCCACTTTTCATCTGACTCAATTTTTCTTCTGCCATATCTTGTGTTTCTGCAATAATTCGCTGAATCTCATCTTCATCACTTTGAGCTGCTTCAACCGTAACATCTTGTAAGTTAGCTGTTTTAACTAAATTATAATTTTTATCCATTGTATATGTACTACCATCTTTAAGTGGAATGGACATATAATTTATAGTTGAAGTTGTTTGATTACTATATTGTTTCTCTTGTGGTATATATGTATTATTTATATTCACACCTATTCCCCCTTACTCTCTCTTAAATATATTATAGATTATTTAAGATTTCCACCCTAATTTTACACAAATATCCAGTTTTATCTGTATCTCATTCCTCATTTACCACTAAGATGCTTTTCTTTATTTTAACATAGATCCTCTTACTCCTTATCTTCAATAAGTTAAATAAACTATGATCTTTCTATACGCTCAAACAACCTACTAAACAAAAAAACTGTTATATTAATCATTACAATTAATATAACAGTTTTTTATATATGTTCTTATTCATTTGCTATCTCAGTCTTAAAGACTAGTTAGTAGCTGCTTGGTCAGCTGGAGCTACTTCAGTAGCATCTGTTGCTGCACTATCTGTTGCTGTGCTATCTGTTGCTGCACTATCTGTTGCTGCACTATCTGTTGCTTCTGTTGTTGTTGAAGAATCAGTAGCTGCACTTGAACCACAACCTACTGCTAAAGCACTTAAGCATACACATAAAATAGCAAGTAATTTTTTTGTTTGTTTCACAATAATCAACTCCCTAAGGTTAATATTCTTAAATCGTTTATGAGTATAATTCAAAATTAATACGTTGTCAAATTTTTCTATATAGTTAAATATTTTTGTTT
>JAZKZQ010000266.1:0-27948 GCA_045612745.1 Cellulosilyticum sp.
GTTTACGATGGAGAATCAGGACTCGATCATGCTTTAACTGGCATCTATGATGTAATTATATTAGATATTATGCTCCCCAAAATGAATGGCTTAGAAGTATTAAACAAACTGCGAACTGCTAAAATTCAGACACCTGTTATACTTCTAACTGCTAAGGATGAAGTAGCTGATAAAGTTAGAGGGCTTGACCATGGGGCCGATGACTATCTTACAAAACCTTTTGTGACAGATGAATTACTTGCTAGAGTACGTGCACTTTCAAGACGTCGTGGTGAAATCATTTGTGATGACATCTTATCTTTTTCAGATTTAAGCCTTAATTTATCTACTTATGAATTAAGCTGTAGTGGTAAATCCATCAGGTTAGGACTTAAAGAATTTAGAATTCTAGAATTTTTTATACGTCATGGTCAACATGTTATCAGTAAAGAAGAACTTTTAGAAAAAGTATGGGGCTATGATTCTGATGCAGAATATAATCACGTAGAGGTTTATGTTTCTTTCTTACGTAAAAAGCTCTCACATCTTCATTCTACTGTAACCATTCAAACGGTACGTGGGGTAGGTTATCGTTTAGAAAGTGAGGCTTCAAATGGTTAAACAACTTCGCTTACGTTTTATAATGGTCACTATGAGTCTAATTACCATTATATTAATCTCAATTTTAACGAGTATCTATTTATTTATGGCCCAAGGAGAACGTTTTCAAACTGCACGATTTATGAAAGACGTTGCTAGCTCTGGTACATTTCCCTCAAACAATATACCACCTATGTTTAATAACAAACCTATAAAAAATATACCTAAAAGAACTCCAGGATTTATACTTACACCGGACCCTTCACTCTATGCTAATAGTTTTTTAGTAGTTCTTACGGACTCTGGTGAAATTTCATTACGCTACTTCTCCTCTGACTTTAATATTAACGAAGAGACGGATACAATTTTAAATTTTATTAAATTAGCTCATGAGCAAAATGCACCTGAAGGTATTATTAAAGTGGACAATTTAGAAATACGCTTTCTTATAAAAAATGAACCTCATCAGCAAATTATCGTCTTTACAGACAGAAGCAGTGAAATTGCCACCTTAACTAGACTCATGTGGATATGTATTTTTATAGGTTTATTAAGTCTCATGGGATTTTTCGTGGTTAGCGTTATTC
Source organism: Cellulosilyticum sp. (assembly GCA_045612745.1). Classification (GTDB taxonomy): domain Bacteria; phylum Bacillota; class Clostridia; order Lachnospirales; family Cellulosilyticaceae; genus Cellulosilyticum. Next base: position 1,167 of record JAZKZQ010000266.1, read on the forward strand.
TTTCGAAATGGGCTACTAAACCTATGGAACGTGCTTGGGAAAAACAAAAAGAATTTGTAGCTGATGCCTCTCATGAACTTAAGACACCACTTACAGTCATCGCGACTAATGCAGATGTACTACTATCAAATCCATTGGATCAAATTAACACCCAAGCGAAATGGCTTAACTATATTAAAACTGAAACTGAACGTATGACAAAACTAGTAAACAACTTGCTTTATTTGGCTAAGATGGAGGATGATGAAATCTTAAAACATAAAATGTATTTCAACTTAAGTGATGCCCTTATGGATATCTGCCTACCTTTTGAATGTGTCGTCTTTGAATCAAATAAAATATTTAATATGAATATTGAACCAGACATTGAATATTATGGTGATGAAGGCCGACTTAAACAACTAGGCGTTATTTTATTAGATAATGCCATCAAACATACTAATGAAAATGGTACTATTGCATTTAATGTTTCTCTAGATTCTATTAAAAATAAAATCTTACTTTCAGTTACTAATACAGGTCCTGGCATCTCTGAAGAACATCATCAAAAAATATTTGAACGTTTTTATCGTGTAGATAAATCCCGTGCACGGGAAACAGGTGGTTATGGTCTTGGTCTAGCAATTGCTAAAACCATCGTAACCCAGCACAATGGCACTATAGATGTTACTAGCTCCCTTCAAGGCCCAACTACCTTTTCCGTAAGCTTACCTTTAAAAAAGCATTATAATAAATCAATCTTCTCTAATCATTAATATTTCAACTTAAAAAATAAAAATGTAGTAAAAATCTATTTAGATTCTCACTACATTTTTATTTTTTCTTTATTCTTGCATCCTCATAGGAATAAACAATGTAAAAGTAGACCCTTCGCCGTAAATAGAATCAAGGGATACCTTTCCCCCCAGTCCATATACTATAGATTTTAGTAAACTAAGGCCTATGCCACTCCCTTCTCTTCCACTGGCTCTTACTTCACTACTTCTAAAAAATCTATCAAAAATACGATCTTTTTCTTCTTCTTTAATACCAATTCCCGTATCTGTAACCTGTACTTTAATATTTTTGTCTTTTTTTGATACTGTAATTGTAATCTTATCGCCTCTATCTGTATACTTTAAGGCATTTTCAAGTAGAATAACAACACATCTTTTTACCTTACCTTTATCCCAATTCACACTTATATCTTCGCTTAATAAATTAATCTTTAATTCTTTTTCTTGCATATTGGCAAAATCTGTATAAAACTCCCCAATCTCGCTAATAAACTCATTTAAACCAAATTTAGAAATCTCTAACTTCATGCCCATGTCTTCTTTAGACATCAATAGTAAATCACTCGTTAACTTCTCTAGACCTCTGATTTCTTTCATAATACTAGAGAGTTCTTCATAGTGCTTCTCTAACTTGTCTTCGCCATTTCTCACCAAGATTTCTAATCTTCCCTTAATAATAGCTAAAGGTGTGCGCATCTCATGGGAAGCATCTTGTACAAAAGCAACCTGTTTATTATATATAATCTTCAAAGGTCTAAGTACAACTACAGCTAAATAAGATGCTAGCATTAATACAATGACTATTAATATTAAAAAACTGAGACCTAATATTCGCCATAATGTTTTTACGGAAGCAATCTCTTGATTCACATTTATTAAAAGCTGTATCTGCATCCCTTGCTTAACAAATTGTACTGCACGATACGTATAGTCCCCATCTTCTAAAGTAAAGATTTGGTCTTTAGGTGCCTTTTCAAAGTTAGGATATAAATCTTCTCCTTGATATTCATGTGGACTTTGATCTACTAACTTACCATCTAACCATACAAAACTAATAAGATTAGTTGTAAGTGGTGCTGGCATAACAATTTCCCTTATTTGATTGCCTTTATGCTTAATAATTCCTGGATCATGAATAATGCGATTACGTTGTGTCTGAATCTGTTGATCAACATCTTTAAACACACGACTTTTATAAAGATTAGCTGTAATGACTGCAAATATTAAAAGGGCTACCATTACAATACTTACACTTGTTATGATAATATTATACTTTGTTCGTTTAAATATATCCCTTTGTTTCATGAGCTTTTCATATCCTCCTGTAAAATATAGCCCATACCTCTTTTAGTTATAAAATATTTATCATATCCATAAGTACTCATCTTCTTACGTAAGTGACTCATATAAACTTCCACAATTTCTGTTGAAGCATCACTATCATATCCACAGATACGTTCAAAAATCTGTTCTTTAAAAAGTAAAATGCCTTGATTAAGCATAAAATACTCTAGCAAGTTATATAACCTTTCATTAAGGTCTATCTTTTCACCCTTAATAGTCACAACCTTTTTACTAATATCCATGTGTAAATCTTTAAATACTAAAGTATTATCCCCTACCATCTTACCCATACTTTTTAAAATAATTTTCATACGTGCCTTTAATTCTTCCATAAAAAAAGGCTTCGTTAAATAATCCTGTGCCCCAAGATTAAAGGCTCTTAATTTATCTCCTAAGTCCTCTTTAGCTGTAAGCATCAGTATACCCACATTAATTGCTTTTTTCTTAATGTGTCCAAGTACACTCATCCCATCTATACCTGGTAACATTAAATCTAAAATAACTAAATCATAGGTATAGGCATCTAAATATAAAATAGCATCTTCTCCACTAAAAACAGGCTGTACCTCGAATTCATCTTCGAGATACAACCTTACATTTTCATTAATTTCTTTATTGTCTTCTACAAGTAATACCTTAATCACTTTTATACCTCCTATTTCACTGTATTAATAGACTTGTATACATATAATACAGCATCTATATCATGTTGCTCAACATATTCTTCAATGGACATATCTGAGTAATATCTTAAGTCTAACATACGTACTTCATCCACCATAGTAGATAAGAATGCTGTATATGGCAGTGCATAAGAGTCTTTTACAATAAGTACTTTGTAATCATTATGCATTTTATGATTTTCTATAATAACTTCTTTGTAATCCGCACCAAAGTATGATGCATAACGATTTGTAAAGACATCTTTTTCTTCTAATAAGCTCTTATCAATAATGGCTTCTTCAAAGTTACCTTCTCTTACACGACTTCCATCACTTTTATGAATAGTTACTGTATAATCTGTTTCAAAGTTTGGTATAATGAGTGTAAAATCATCTACACCACCAAAATATTTTCCCACACGTCTACCTTGTGACCCTAAGAAACTTTGCTCAAAAAATTGGTGACCATATGAGTTCATATTTGTGTACTTACCTTCTGGGTCTAAATCAATATTATATTTATCCTTTAAGACCTCTACCGTCTTACCTACGGCCCAAAAAGCTGTTTCAGTGCGCCAGTGGTGATCTGTATTGTAAAACAATGAACTTTTATCTAAATGATCTTGCTCTACGCTTTCCCTTAAGTCAAGTACATCTACACCACCATTTTCTAATAAGGCTTTAAACTTATCCGTATTACTATTTGAGTAATCTGTAATAGCTGCTGGAAATTCTGTATAACCCTCTGTATATTTAAGTGGTGCTTGAACATATAAAAAAGGTATATTTTTTTCTTCTAAAGTCTTATTTAAACTTACAATTTGCTCTGCTGCCTTACTATCATCACGTTCATTAGCAACAAACTGTAACTCCCCATTATTGTCTTTTACAATATTATAAGTTGTATCTGCATCTCTAATAAAAGTATTACCAAAGGCATGTGCTGCTAACCCATATAAATTAATAAAACTATTTTTAGCAAATAAATTACTTGAAATACCATTGTCTATGCCACTAATTGTGTTCTTTAAAAGTCCACTTATACTCCCACTGGCATATCCAGATTTCATACCTAAAATTGTAGATTTAGCAATTTCTTTGGCACTGGTACAAAGTGTTAAGGTCCCTCCTCCTATTAATAAGGTACAAAATAGCACAATCCCTAATCTATTCATATTAAACTTTTTCATATTACCACCTCCTTAGAAATTAAAGTAAATAAATGGGTTATAAGTACCCTTCACTAAGTATGAAATAGCTACTAAAAACATACATCCTAATGCCATCATATTAATACCTTGTAATACCACTTTTAATTTACCAATCTTAGCATCATAAAACTTCTTGTACCATTTAATAATAGGTAAACATGCCAGAATTCCTACTATATAAAGAACAAAATTATCTTTTAAATATAGGTCTGCTAGATTTCCCATCATTACACCACTACTCATACCAAACATTGTTTTAATATAACTTATAGCACCTGATAAGTTCTCCGCTCTAAAGATAATCCAGCTAATTAAAACTAACATTAAAGTATATAGGTGCCCAATTACCTTACTCTTCTCCATGAATTTGTCAAGGCTTGTAAACTTCTCAATGACTAAAATAACACCAAAGTATACTCCCCAAACAATGAATGTCCAGTTGGCACCATGCCAAATTCCTGTAAGTAACCATACCACAAATATATTTCTAAACATCTTAAGTTTCGTTGTACGACTGCCACCTAAAGGAATATAGACATAATCTCTAAACCATGTCCCTAGTGAAATATGCCACCTTCGCCAGAAATCTGAAATAGACTTCGCACTATAAGGCGCATTAAAATTCTCTGTAAAATGAAAACCAAACATTTTTCCGAGCCCAATAGCCATATCAGAGTAACCTGAAAAATCAAAGAATATTTGAAGCATATAAGAGGTAGCACCCATCCAAGCAAATACTATAGATAAAGAATCTGTCGGTAAACTATATGCTTTATCCGCAATTAAAGCAAATTGATTTGATAAAATAACTTTCTTACTCATTCCTATAATGAATCTATAAATACCTTCTGCAAAATCTTTTTGCGTTTCGGTTCTATACTCAATTTGCTGTGCTACTGTTTCATATCTTACAATAGGCCCTGCAATAAGTTGTGGAAAGAATGAAATATAAAGTCCTACATCCAAAGGATTTTTTAAAACCTTTCCATGTCCTCTATAAACATCCACTACATAAGAAATGCCTTGGAATGTAAAAAATGAAATCCCAATAGGTAATACAATCTGAGGCACATTTAAGCTTATACCAAATAAGCCATTTACATTACTTACTAAGAAACCTAAGTATTTAAAGATTCCTAATGTGCCAAGATTAAATACAAGCATCCCTGTAAATACCCATCGTATCTTAATTTTTTCATCTCTATACTTATCTGCCAAAAGACCAAAACCATAATTTGCCCCAATGCATAACAACATAACAAGGACAAATACAGGTTCTCCCCAAGCATAAAAGATTAAACTTGCTATTAATAATAATATATTTCTATACTTCGTACTTTCTGCTGATGTAAATTTCCTTACAATGCCGAAGTACAGTATTAATAACGTTGGTAAAAATATAAAAAGAAAAAAAGTACTCGAAAATAACATTACTAACTCCTGTCTATACACTCTTTAGTGCCTTGTTTATTTTTCTGTACTTAATATACCCAATTAACCTTAACGTTATCTTAATGCTTATTTTTTATTTAAACAAAAAATAAAAGGTGATATAGTCCGACCTATCACCTTTTGTATACTAGATAAATTTTAATAGATAATAATTTTAATAGATAATGTTTTTAATAACTAAATGTTTAAAATAAGTTTTAAGTATGCTTAATATAAGACTAAGCTACTGCTTGTAGTTCTTCTAATAATGTATTAAGCATTTTAACTTTTGCTGCATCAAAGCTAGCAAATATATTTTTTGCCTGCTCTACATTATTATATACTTTCCAGTAGCTACATAGTAAACATTCCTTCTCTGGATAAAGTATATAATCCTGTACATCTTTTAAATGAATCCCTAAAAAGATGCCTAATTCATGTGGACAATGTTCAACTTCATAACGTTTTTGCAAATATTTTACCGCTACTTCAACATTTGTTGTTTCATAACCAAAAGGTTTTAAAAACGATTGTACTTCCTCATTTTGTAATAACTCTTCAATAAGACAGTTGCGATAGAAGAATAAGATAATAGATTTAGGTGAATTTCTTAAAACTGCACTCTTTATACCTAACTCTTCTTCTATATACTTACTATAAATTGGCCAATCTGCCTCATACTTTTCCCTTGGAAGATTAATAGTCATGCCAGGCTTAAATGCCATAATAACTGGTGCTAATTGATATTTTAGTGAGTATTTTAAATATGTCTTATCATCTAGTCCTTTGATTTTATTATAAAAAATAAGCCTTTTATCTTTCATGTCTATCATTCTACCTTTCTTTTCCTAAATTATAAACTTGCTAATAACTTACCATATGCCTTACAAATTTCTTCATCTTGACCTTGTGTAAATTCATTTACAATAAGTGGATCACTTACAATATTGGCACCTGCTGCTCTCATTTCTTCACACCAGTTATCCATCCATTCACCACTTCCCCAACCATATGAACCAAATAATGCAACTTTTTTACCACTTACACTGGGAAGTAATGCATCAATAAATGGTCTCATTTCATCTTCTTCTAATTCTTCAGATCCCATAGATGGGCATCCTAAAACCATTAATTCTGCATCTAACATCTCTTCCACACTTACATTGCCTACTTGAGCTATATGTACTTCATTTCCACTTTCTGAAATACCTTCTCCTATATATATTGCCATATTTTCTGTATTACCAGTCCCTGACCAATATGCAATTTTTGTCATTTATCTCTCCTCCATTCTTTTTAGTATACACACATTATAATCTTTTCATTTTTGATAGTCAATATCATTTATAATTTTTTCTCATTTTATTTTTATTCTCAAAAAAATACTCCCTAGAATAGTAAACTAAAAAGCTATCCTATTCTAGGGAGTATTTAAATATATTTTTATAAACTAAAATCTCACTTATGGCTCCATACCTGCTACTAAAGCACCATCATAATATACTGCAATGCCGTTATTATATGAAAAGTCATCTGCTTGATTGTAATTAGACCAGTCTACCTTTGTAAGACGACCATTGAACACTAACTTAGCACCTGGTGTCATAGCTGTTGTATTACCAAACTTAATAGATAGACAGTAGTCATCTCCATCAAGTGCCATTACTTCACTATTTACTATACTATTTAATGTTACATACCATGGCTCAGTATTTAATTGGAGTGCACTATGATCACACCAAAGTGTTTGTGCTGGTGCATTTGCTTCTGTGAAATAATAACGTACTTCTAACTTATCTAAATCCATTACTTCACCATTATTTGTTATTTCAAAGCTAATACCTACACTATTTGTAGATTCACTACCTTTTGTTTGAGAAACTGTAATATCTTTATCACTTGGTGCTGGTTTCTCCTTAATAGGAAGCTTAGCTGTTACTTCTTTTTGAGCTTCAGCTACTTGACCATCTGTACTTGTAGCTACAGCTTTAACAATATATGTTTTAAGGCCATCTTCATTTGTTGTCTCATTATTAATTGTCCAATCTACATTTTCACCTTTTCCAATAGATACACCATCCACAAAGAATTCTACTGTATAGTTTTCTCCATTTGTAACCTCAGCACTAAGTGCTACTTTAGCACCTTCTGTTGCATCAATAACATCTGTGATTGCATCTGTAAGTTTAATTGTCATGGCTTCTTTAACTGGTAACTTAACTTTCATATTCACTGCATTTGAAGTGGTTACTTTACCAGCTGCTGTAGTTACTTTGGCTACAACTTTATAAGTTTCAATACCATCTGCATTAACTGTTTTTCCTGATGGTGTCCAGTTAACAGATTCTCCTTTACCTACACTCTTACCATTTACAAAGAATTCTACTGTATAATCCTCTGCATTTTCTACAGTTGCAGAAAGCTTAATTGGTGTATAAGCTTTGCTACAGTCAAATACTTGATTTTCTTCTGGTGTTACAATAGTTACTTTAGTTTGTTCACCTACAATAACAGAAGAATCAAATAAGTAACTTGGTAATTCATCTCTTGTTAAAACATATTCATGGTTATAATATTTCTTAAGCATCTCTTTACTTGTATATGCTTCTGTATAATCTGTGGCACCAACCCAAGGTACTACAAATTCACCACCCCAAGTACAGTTCCAAAGCCATGGTACACCATCACCAACTAAAACATCTGGATCAATTAGTACACCATTTTCAGATAATGTAATCATCTTATCTGTATTTGTTGGATAATTCATAGCCTTTATGAAGCCATTTGCTTGAGAGTCATAATCATGCTTAGCTGCATAAATATCTTCACCAATGATATCTACATATTCATCACCTGGATACCAGTCTGCATCTTGAGCATTCCATACCCAAATTAAGTTATTAATACCATGATAATTTGTTAAACGGTCATACATAAGTTTCCAAAGTTCTTTATATGGTTCTGGACCTTTTGCTCCCCACCAGAACCAACCACCCGATGCCTCATGAAGTGGTCTCCAAAGAATTGGTACACCAGCATCTTGAAGTTTAAGAAGTTCTTCAGCGATTACATCAATATCTCTAATAAGTGTTGTATATTCTTTTGAAGTATGATCATTCATAGCAATACTTAAATCATATGTTGTATTATCTTTATAGAAAGTACCCCATTTATTTGCACCAGTATCCCCACCTATTGGTGAAGCCCAGTGCCAACAAAATGTTGCAATTCCACCTTGCTTCCAATATTCAATAGCTTTTTCTGTATCTTGACCTGGATTACAGCCAAGTGCTACACGGCTTGGTGAGTAATCGCTAAAATCAAGCCCAATAATAGCTGGATACTTACCTGTTTGATTATAAATTGCATCAAGTTCTGTATACTTTGTAGTATAAGCAAATTGACCTGATAAAATATTTTTACCGTATATGCTTGTAAGATATGTCATTAACTTTTGTGTTTCTGCAGTAGCATTTGGATTAATCAGTTTATCAGATACCTTTGTATTAACCTCTAATGCAGGTGCTGGACTAAGTGTAATGTAGTCAAATAATGTCCATCCCCAAGATCTTGAGATACGAATTTTATTTTCACCAGCTTGTAATTTAATAATTCCAGCTTCAATCTCTGCAAATTCTGTGCTAGGCTCAAATTCTACATTAAAAGATTGACCACCATTTACAGTAATAGTTTCTTGTTTGTACCCATAAGGTGCACAATAATTAACACCTAATGTATAACGACCTGCTGTAGGTACAGTTACAGTAAATTCAATATATGCATCAGATGCATCCATTGCTGCAACATAACCTGTTCCAGAGTAACCTGGCACACTATTATCTGCTAATTTAACATTATGTAATGTAGCTGATTCTGCTTCGTATTTTGTGCTATCCATTGTTGCTGCACTAAGTGGGCTAATAGCAGCTGTACTCAAACTTAATACAGCTACAAGTAATTTTGAAAGCATTCTTTTATTCATTATTAATCCCCTCTCCCTCATTCTAATAATTTTGCCCATGTTTTTCTTTATTATAACCAAAATTATTTATACTCTAGTTAAAAAAAAATTATAAATTCTAAATATATTTTTATTATATCTTTATTTATTATATTTAAAATGTTCCCCTCCTAAGATGTTACCTTTTTTAACACAATATGCTTTTCATTTTTACTCTAACCACACCTAAAAAAGACTATACAATAACTTAAATAATGCTACATTTTTCTTTAATTGCCCTATTTTAACCCTCAACTTTTAATTACTCATCTGTACAATCTCATAACTTCTTTCCAATACTCCACTTAAAAAAGCTAGTAAAATCCCGTAATTAGTCATAGCTACACCTGCTTCTTCACATTTACGAATACGATTACACATTGTTTTTCTAGTAAGCATACACCCACCACAATGAATGACCAAATCATATTGTTCTAAATCCTGTGGGAAGTCTTGTCCTGCAATAAAAGATGATTTACCCGAATTAGTTGTCCCATAAAATACAATATGTTTACGATTTGCATTAGGTGTTGTTTGCATTACATATCCCCCCTCTTAATCCTGCTTTTATCTCTATTTACTAAAGCTAATTACTGCTATTCTATTCATCTGTATCTCCTTTTATTTCAGTTTTTATTATTATACAAAAAATGAGCTGTTACAAAATGCAATAGCTCATCTTCTATAATCATGCTTCTAAAAGTTTATCAATCGTATATTCAGCTTCTTTTTCAGACAATTTCTTTATAATGGCAAACTCATCTACCAAAAGTCTTTTTGCTTGCATAAGAAGTGTTCTTTCACTACTATTCAAAGACTTAACTTTTTCCATACAACTCAAATCTCTAACTACTTCTCCACATTCTAAAAATGATCCTGAAGAAAGCTTTTCTTGATTTTGCTTAATTCTATTTTTAATATCTATAGAATGATCGATTTGAATCTCTTTATTTGTTAAAATCTCTTCTAGCTTATTGGCTTCTTCTACATCATTAATTACTCTAAAACCAGATTCATCAATACGTTCTATAGGAATCATCATTGTAAGTTCAGGAGACTTCATGTGTATTACCACATATTCTCTTGGTGCATCAAGCATGGTCCTTGTTTCAATAGCTTCTACAATTCCCACTCCTCTCTTAGGACAAAAAACAACCTCTCCAACTTTAAACATCCTATCACCTCCATGGATTTATAAACTATTATAAAAAAACAGGCAGAACTTCTATCCTACCTGTCTAGCCTTAACTATGCTCCTTGTAACCTTTGTCATCCATTCTTCTCGAGCATTTGCTGTCGTACTAAATAAAAATTCACATGCAATTACATATTACATAGATGCTATATAATCTCTAATTGCATGTGAAATCAATAAGTATCAATTGTATACATATTGATTATACTACTTTTATTAATTTCAGTCAATTCCATATTTTTACATACTATTTCTCGTACTTTATAATGTAATATAGCATATACAATTTACATCTCTTTTATGTATATTTCTCTTTGAGCCAACTTATACTAATTTTATCCATTATAAACACAAAGTGTAATATTACCAGATGGCAAGCCAAATACTACTGCCAATCAAGTAATTATATTTGCTAATGATAACACTAAAATTATTAGTGGCGAAGATAATAAACATAGCCGACTTTTTATTTTAAAATTAATAGCAAAAAAGGTCTGAACTTGTCACCATCTTCAAATACAAGCCATATAATGTAGTGTAGCTGGAATATAAATTATATTTTAGTTAACTTCATTACAAGGAGCTGTATTTATGGGAAATTATTCAAAATCACACTCTTCAACAAGTTCTACTAGTCGTCAAAGAAAGCACAGTAGCAAACGTTATTCTTGTGACAGTAACTCTAATAGCAATTCTAGTAAGTCTTCTTGCAATAGCAAACACTATTCTTCTGACAGCAACTCTAACAGCAATTCTAGTAAATCTTCTTACAGTAGTAAACGTTATTCTTCTGATAGTAATTCTAACAGCAATTCTAGTAAATCTTCTTACAGCAGCAAACGTTATTCTTCTGATAGTAATTCTAACAGCGATTCTAGTAAGTCTTCTTACAGTAGCAAACGTTATTCTTCTGATAGTAATTCTAATAGCAATTCTAGTAAATCTTCTTACAGCAGCAAACGTTATTCTTCTGATAGTAATTCTAATAGTTCTTCAAATAGCTCTAGTAAATCTGCTTATAGCAAACCAAGTTGCTCAAACTCCTCTTCTCATAGCAAAGTAAGTCGTTCATCTAGTAAATCTAACGGCAAATCTTCTTGTAGTTCATCTTGCTGTAGTACTCCTCGCTGTTCTTCTAGTAGTAACTCTAATAAATCTAACGGCAAATCTTCTTGCAATTCATCTTGCTGTAGTACTCCTCACTACTCTTCTTCTAGCAGCAAAGTTAGCAGTTCATCTAGTGGTAATTCTAGTATGTCTAGCAACAAGTCTTCTTGCAGTTCATCTAATAACTCATCTGTTTCTAGTGCTCCTTCTTATAGCTCAAAACGATCTTCTAATAGCTCTAGCAGCAACTCTTATCACGGTAAATGTAAATCTTACTATTCTTCAGATAGTAGCGATGACTCTAACGACTCTTCTACAGGTTCTAGTGATTCTTCTAATAGCTCTACCCGTTCTAGTAATTCCTATAATGACTCTTCTACTGATTCTAGTGACTCTTATGATGACTCCTCTATGGATTCTAGTGATTCCTCTGATGACTCTTCTACTGATTCTAGTGATTCTTCATATGATTCAGACACTAGTTCTTCATATGGTAACAGTAGTTCTTCCAAATCTCACGGCTCAAAAGGTAATGGTAAATCTCATAGTTCAAAAGGCCGTTCACACAGTAAATCCTCTGGCTCTTATTAGTCAGTCTTTAAAAATAGCATAAGACGGATGTATATATATGGATAAGTATTATAGGCCTGGTACCCGAATAAAAGATTTTACCATTATAAAAATGCTTGGGCAGGGGCGATATGGCATAGCTTATTTAGCTGAAAATAGTTACGGTAAAAGGTGTGTGATTAAACAGCTAAAAAGGGAAATGCTTAGTGCTACGCGTGAAAAGCTATTTTATGAGCAAGAAATCCTTAACAGCCTTCACTCTCCTTATTTTCCTAAATTTATGGGTACCTTTAAAACCCGAGATGCAGAAGGCTATATACTAGAATATGTAGATGGCAGACCATTTGATAAGATTGTAAGACGAGACGGCTATGAATTTTCCAAACCAGAGATCTATAAAATTGGTAGTCAACTTCTGCAAATTATAGACGCTTTGCAGGCATCTCGTATTGTTCATAGAGATATCAGACTTCCTAATGTTATTTTGAGAAAGAATAATGAATTGGCACTTATAGATTTTGGTCTAGCTAGATATATTGATAACAGAAGATATACTCCTGATGAAGACTATTGGTTCCTTGGTGATTTTCTTATCCGATTATATTATACAAATTATTATGTTGGAAATCCCCGTTCACAACTACCCTGGTATATGGAACTTTATCTAACAAAAAAAGAACGGCATTTTCTAAGAAAATTATTAGGTATTGATAGTAGCTATAGGAGTACAGATGAAATTAAATACAAATTAAATGAACTTAAATCGATGACCTAATTGTAAACCATCTAGTTATATGTAACCCCTCTTATAACTAGATGGTTTTATCCTTATCTATCTAGGCAAACTTAATTTAGGTGGTGTATATGTCAAAAAAAGCATGTAGAATCTTAGACATCTATAAAGATAGCTTTACTGCAAATTTATATACAGTTTCACATTTCAGAATGATTGGTTTGATAGATGTACGCATTCAATATTCTTATGGGGTAGAGCGGGTAACTTTAGGCTACTATAGTTCCTCTGGTACTAATAATGGTAAAATCAAGGGACTTTGGTACCCTATTGTAGGTATCAAACGTTATAACGGTTCTTTTACAGAGTTTACAGATTATATCAATTATGTCTTAACACGTACAACCTCTCGTGGAGGTGCTCATGAAGGTTGGCTTGCTAAATCATTATTTTTCTATAACACTTCTCCTAGAGGTTCTGAACTAGATGGCTTTGCAAAAGGCAGATACTATGTCCCACTCTTAAAAATTGGTAAAACACTTAGGTACTTTTATAATATAGGGGAATTTCATAATCTCCGTGACTTAGATTCTCGTTATCTAAATAATACCCTTTTATCTAGAAGTATTTATCCTGGAAATACCCATTCTCAGAGAGAAAACTATGAAAATTTTATTCATGACGTCTTTCATGCTTAATAAATCATCCTAAAAGGAGCTGTGGTAAAATCATTTATGATTTGTCACAGCTCCTTCATTCTTTTTAAATTTATCTATTCATTTAATCTTTTGATATGCTAATCTCTCGCTACCATCTGCAATATGAATTATGCCACAATACTCAAATCCATTCTTTTTTAATAAATTTTGCATTGGCACATTATTTCTATGGGTATCAATTCGAATATTATTGCACTGCATAAAGCACCAATCTAAACAAAATGAAGCTGCACCTCTCTGTCCAATACCTACAATACGATGTACAACTGCATAATGTGAATCATTTAGCCATGCGCCTTCTTCAATCACCTTATATGTCGGGTCTTCTCCCTTATCAAAGTAAAATGTAGCTACAATTTCATCCTCTGCCAAACATACATAGCTTTTTCCGTTTTGTATATCTTCTTCAATCAAACTACGTTCAGGATATGTACTGCCCCACTGTGTTCCATTTCCACTAGCTTGCATAAAAGCTCTTGCATCTTTATATAGTTTCATTACTACTTCTAAGTCCTCAAATGTTGTTTGTCTAATATTCATCATATACTCCTTCTATCTAGTTTATTTCTACTTAGTGTTTATTATCTTTCATTATATATTTTTTACCCCATCTCTACCACCCAAATTCTACACCAAAAGAATTTAGAGAATATCATATTAAAAATTTAAATTTCTAAACCTTATATCTGAGGACTTTCCCTTTCACACATATCCATCTATAATATTTACATATCCACATTTATAAATTTTAATTAGGAGTACACACCATGCATTTAGACATCTTAGATTTTTCACAAAAGCTTATTGCAAAATGTATCCCTGTAGAGGTTCATAGATTACATGAAAAGCAGCTCTATACATTTTCCTTTTCAGAACAAACTGACTTTTCTTCTATAATTCATTATCATCTTATCAAATGTCTTGAGGAGTACTTTAAAATATGTAAAGATTCAACGATTGGCTGCCTCATTACACCCTTTCATACACAGTACTATATTTTGTGCCTTTCTAAAAAGCAAGATGAACATCTCATGATAGGGCCCTTTTTAGAAAACCCTATGGAGGAAAGTTTAATTTATCCAATTATTAACAACTTACATCTTAACCTCGATCATGCTGCTAAGCTTAAATTTTATTATCAATCCATACCTTATATTGATACATCATCTATCTTAGAAATTTTATATACAGTGCATGCAGATGTGATTAATACAATTACCTTGCCCAAAGTCTATACATTAGATTTAACCACTGTACAAAAAAAGGATTCTAGCTATAATTTATTTTTAGAAGATATGAATCGTAATCAAATGTACAAGATTTTAGAAGAAAGATATGCTGCTGAAGATAAAATGTTATCTTATATTACCACAGGGGATGTTGTATCAGCTCAATCTGCTTGGACTAACTCTCTTCTTCATAATATGCAAATTGCACCTAGAGCTATAGATTCCTTAAGGAGTTCTAAAAATCTTATGTTTGCTGCTAATACTATTTTTCGTAAAGCAGCTCAAGCGGGAGGCGTACATCCTGTCTATCTAGATGAATTATCTGGTAAATGGGCTATTAAAATCGAACAGGCCACTTCATTAGAAGTCCTTAGTCGTATGCCACTTCAAATGATTCGTGCCTATTGCCTACTTACCAAAAATCATTCTGTAGCTGACTATTCACCTATTGTCCAAAAAGCACTTAATTTTATTCATCTTAATCTCAGCTCAGATTTAACTGTAAAAAAAATTGCTACCGAAGTAGGACTTTCACCAGATTATCTCACGCGCCTATTTAAAAATGATTTAGGTATACCTGTTATTCGTTATATTAATAAAAAACGAATCTACACCTCCCTTAAATTACTTAACACAACGGATTTATCCATAGAAGAAATTGGAGACTTAATTGGACTTCATAATACCTCTTACTTTTCTACACTCTTTAAAAAGGAAATCGGTGTATCTCCTAAACAATATAGGGATAACTTAAAAGCTAAATAAACTTTATTAACATACGTTAAGGCTACTCTAAATAACTTATAAATAAATAATGAGACTTGATTTTGTATCACTACTTATCAAGTCTCATCATTTATTCACAATCTATTTACTTTAAAAACATACGTATTAACTTTTCATTAAGTGTCTTATATGGCTGATAACGCATTTGTAAATCTAAAAAAGTCTTTTTGTCTACAATACTCTTCTTATGAGAAAAAGTATCAAATCCTGTTTTTCCATGGTATGCTCCCATACCACTTTCACCTACACCACCAAATCCCATATGACTCGTTGCTAAATGAATTACCACATCATTTATACATCCTCCACCATAATAGCAGTTTGTTGTAATCCTACGGACATTCTTTTTATTCTCTGAAAACATATAAAGTGCTAATGGTCTTTGACGTTCATTCACAATGTGTATAACCTCATCGAAATGCTCATAAGTAAGTATCGGTAATATTGGGCCAAAAATTTCTTCTTGCATAATAGCATCTGAAAGTGTGACATCATCAAGCACTGTTGGCTCAATGCGACATGCATTCTCATCATATCCACCGCCATGAACCACTTTGCCTGAATTCATTAACTTACGAATACGAGCAAAATGTTTCTCCGTAATAATCTTGCCATAGTCTTGATTTTTCAGTGGTTTTTCACCAAATTGTTCTTTAATTTCTTTTTTGATACATGCAATCAGTTCATCTTTAACCTTTGCATCACAAAGAATATAATCTGGTGCTACACAAGTTTGCCCACAATTTAAAAACTTACCAAATACTATACGCTTAGCAGCCAGTGCAATTTTTGCACTCTCATCTACAATACATGGACTTTTGCCACCTAATTCTAAGGTAACAGGCGTTAAATGCTCTGCCGCACTACGCATTACAGCCTTGCCAACAGCCTGACTACCTGTAAAGAAGATATAGTCAAATTTTTGTTCTAATAAATGCACACTTTCTTCTTTACCACCCATTACGACGGCTACATATTCACTTGGGAATATATCTGAAATAAGTTTTGCAATGACAGCACTCGTTGCAGGAGAATATTCACTTGGTTTAATGATTACAGTATTCCCTGCTGCTAAAGCATCTACTAAAGGCTCTATGGCTAGTAAAAATGGATAATTCCAAGGGCTAATCACTAATGTAACACCATATGGCACAGATTTTACATAACTACGTGCCACAAACTGTGCTAACTCTGTATATACCCTTTTATCCTTTGCAAAACTTCTGATATGACGCAGCATATAACTAATTTCACTAAGCACTAAGCCAATTTCACACATGAAGCTTTCATTACTACTTTTGCCAAGATCTTTTTTTAAGGCTTCTGTAATTTTATCTTCATTTGTAATAATTGCTTGCTTAAGCCTTCTTAGTGCCTGAATTCTAAATTCTAATGGCAAAGTGCTTCCACTTAAGAAAAATGCCCTTTGTTTTACAACAAGTGCTTGTATCTCCGTCTCTCTCATAAATCAATTCTCCTTATTATAATAATACTAATTAAACTAATAGTTTGTACCCTTAAACGCTGTCTCTTTAAACACTTATTATACCATATCCTTACTTTGTTTTAAGGCATTTACAGAGGAATAACTAAATAATGAAAATGCAAGTAAAAACTGTGCTGGATAATATGTACCTAGACATAAATAAGATGCTACTGGAATATTTCCAAACATCTTCAGTACTAACATAAGATCTGAAAAGAAGAATAAAATACTTCCTACTACAATTATAGTATTTAGAGGATTATTTTCGTTCCACCTATTTGAAATAGCTTTACCTACCATAAATGAAATAATAATAGCATATGCACAACATACACCTTGCATAACCATACCTTTAAAATCTAAAAATGGCATAAAGAGTATAACAGATAGTGCAATAACTGAAATAGCCGTACCACATATTAAATCCTTACGATTGATTTTTTGCAAAGTACAATAAGATACAAAATAAAATATATGTCCTACTGCAAAAGCTGCTGCACCGATGTAGAAGTTAATAAGCAATAATATATCTCCTAACATAGCAAATATTAAAGCAACTATCATCCATACTGGGTATTTTAAATTATTTTTATGTTTAATACAGTACATTAAATTGATAATACCTGTAAGTACAAAGAAACTACTTGCAATACTTTTGACTACTAGGCCTCCATTTAACATATAACCGATATCAAAGATTATTATTAGTGCCAACATAATGGCATTTGCTATTATAAATAACTTTCTCATAAAACTACCTTTCCATATAATGTAATTATTATAAATTAATAGCAATACTATAATGTACCTCTGTTAATTTGTCAATAATGCTCGAAAAATAGACCTTTATTACTTATTTATACCTCTAAACAAAAATGCCAAAAAAGAAATTTGTACTATCTATTTTCAGATAACTACCAAACTTCCTTTTTGACATTTCTATGCTTAATATTTAATTATTTTTATGAAATCCTTACTTTCAATATTATTTTAGTGTGTAGGCAAAGTTATCTACTGTTACACTTGGTCTAAATGCTGTAAACATAAGTAAATTTTATTTGTTATTTTATAGCAATAATTACAGAGAATTTTTGATAGGTATAAATACATTTAACCGTTTTAAATCCACATCTTTCTAACATACTTATTTCCTCTTCAACACAGCATTCTCTATCAAGCTTTCTACGCTCTTGCCAAAGTTTTAATTCTTCATTTGAAAGCCCACTAACTCTCAATTGATTCTCCCAAAATGTATCATACCAAGTATTCATCTTAGGCGTTCCCCCACAAAATTGATCATAATTCACGAATATCCCACCTGCTGGTAGTTTTTGATGAATGCATTTAAATAAATCTTCTTTCTCACTATCCTCCAAGTGATGAATAGATAAGGCTGATATAACTACATCAAAGTCAGTAGTAGGCAACTCTTTTGTATAATCTAAAACCTCACATGACACATTTTTTAACCCTGTAAAACGATTCCTTGCAACATTTAACATTTCACCAGCAATATCTACTAGTGTATATTCAGCATCTGGAAAATGCTTATACCAAAACATAGATAATATCCCCGTTCCTGCTCCAAGATCTAGGATAGCCTTTGGTTTAATAATACTTGCTGCCAAAAAATCTGTTGTACTACCGTAGTAATCCTCAAAACATGGGATAAACTTTCTTCGCCCTGCATCATATTCATTCGCAATAAGGTTAAACTGTTCTTGTATATTCATCATTTTACCACTCTCCATTTTCCTACTTGTTTATAATTTACCCACTTTAATTAAATAGCTTCCACTTTGTATCTATCTGCTTTTTTAATTTTCTTAATAAATTTATTTTTCTTACTTCTGTGCCAAATAATATCAACGTATAAATTCCTATTCCTAGCAAAATAATATCTTCATAAGCTTGCAGAAAAAAAGCTTTTACTCCAGTTAGTCCCCATAGGGTTAAAAGAACTAAACTGATTAAATTTTTTTTGGGATATCCTAACCATATAATAACTCCTATACATACTATTGGACATGGCATAATATATGTAAGCATTTCTGGAAATGTCTTGCCCTGTACAATAGAGACTAGAGGATAAATTGCTACTAAAAAAATCAAACACCATTGAACCCTTGATAAGCTTTTAAATACTTCATCTTTATTTTTATAAGCTTCATATAAAAATGTAATTCCTAATACCAAGTACAAGGGAAAAGCAAAAAAGAATTGTATAGGCTGGGTTCCAAATATCAAGAAGAATACTATTGCCATATAGATACAAGTACACCCATATACTACTTTGGGTAACCAACTTAATTTTTCCTTTCTTGCAAGAATAATGGCTATAATTATACAGCTAAGAATAATCCCTTGTAAAAATATCGTTGCACTATTATAGTTTGCTATAACATGCCAAAATGCTTCTGAACTCATTTAATCCCCCTCTACTTTAAAATAATATTCTCTCAAGTATCCTAATTCTTTTTCTTTATTACTAGGCATATCATGTCCTAATAAATACATATCAAAATCAATATCCTTCAATATATACATCGTCTAAAGCAAATTTTCATTTATAGGAGATTTTTTCCGAATAATAAAGTTCTAAAACTATAGTTTTTAAGCTTATTAATAAAATAATTTATAAAAAAAATGTATCTTGGTACAAATTACTTTGACAACTGTTTACTATATGTGTTTAACTTATCTTTATGAAGCATATATCGAATGCCTTCTAAAAAACATAAATTTTATATAAAAAGGAAGTTAAAAGATGAAAATTGGATTTGATAATTACAAGTACCTCTCTATGCAATCTGAACATATTCGCGAACGTATTAGTCAATTTGGCGATAAACTATACCTAGAGTTTGGCGGAAAGTTATTTGATGACTATCACGCATCACGTGTGCTTCCAGGTTTTGCACCTGATAGCAAACTACAAATGCTCCTTCAACTTTCAGACCAAGCAGAAATCATCATTTCTATCAATGCAGCTGATATCGAAAAGAATAAAGTAAGACATGATTTAGGTATTCCTTACGACCAAGACGTTCTACGTCTCATTCAAGTTTATAGAGAAAAAGGACTCTATGTAAGTAGCGTAGTTATTACACGTTATACTGAACAAGCCTCTATCAATCTGTTCCAACGCAAATTAGAAAGTATGGATATCCAGGTATATCGCCACTATTCTATAGAAGGCTACCCTAATAATGTATCTCACATCATTAGTGATGAAGGCTATGGTAAAAATGATTATGTAGAAACAACTCGTCCTTTAGTAGTTGTTACTGCACCAGGTCCAGGTAGTGGTAAGATGGCTACTTGCCTTTCTCAGTTATATCATGAACATAAACGTGGTATAAAAGCTGGATACGCTAAATTTGAGACTTTCCCTATTTGGAATCTTCCTCTAAAACACCCTGTAAATTTAGCTTATGAAGCAGCTACAGCTGATCTTAATGATGTCAACATGATTGATCCTTTCCATTTAGATACTTATGGCATCACTACAGTAAACTATAACCGTGATATTGAAATTTATCCTGTACTAGCAGCCATGTTTGAAGGTATTTATGGTAGTTGCCCATATGCATCCCCAACAGATATGGGTGTAAATATGGCGGGTAACTGTATTATTGACGATGCTGTTTGTCAAGAAGCTTCTAAACAAGAAATCATCCGTCGTTATTACCAATCTATGAATCGTCTACTAAGGGATGAAGCTACTAAAGAAGAAGTATACAAAATCGAACTCTTGATGAAGCAAGCTAAAATCACTCCTAATGATCGTCCAGTTGTACCTGTTGCCAATACATTGGCTACTACAACTGAAGCTCCTGCTGCAGCCTTAGAACTTCCAGATGGCACAATTGTTACTGGTAAGACTACTGATCTTCTCGGTGCTGCTTCAGCTGTTTTATTAAATGCAATTAAAGTACTAGGAGGCATTGATGATCCTATTCATCTTATCTCTCCTTACTTTATAGAGCCTATTCAAACTCTCAAAACGGATTATTTAGGTAGCAGAAATCCTCGCTTACATACAGATGAGGTGCTTATTGCACTTTCTATGTGTGCTGTTACTGATCCAAATGCCAAATTAGCTCTAGAGCAACTTTCAAAACTATCTGGCTGTCAACTTCATACTACTGTAGTTTTATCTTCAGTTGATATGAATACTTTTAAGAAGCTTGGCATCCAGTTTACCAATGAAGCTGTTTATGAAAACAAAGCTATTTAATATAGTTCTCAATAAAATAAATCTTTACTAAAGAAAATGCGTATCACACTTTTAATTAAAAATTGTTCATGTGATACGCATTTTTATCATTCTTCTTAAATTATTTATATATTTGCACAGGCTTGTGCTAATAGTTACCCTAAATAAGTTATATGTTCCACCATAAATTGCAGAAGATGCAATAATGAACATGATAATTATAGCATATTTCAAAAAACTATAATTAGTTATAGTTTTTAACTGTAGCACTTAAAAATGCCTTTTGAAGGGCATTAACTCTTTTTTCTATGCTTGCCTTTGTAATGACACTTTCTAAGAAAAAATCATACCCATGAATTGTTCCTTTGGTTTCATAAAGTACGACTTCTGCCCCTGCCTCCTTTAATTTTTCTGCATAATTACAGCCTTCATCATGAAGACAATCAAACTCTGCTGTTTCCATATAAGTATCAGGAATTTTAGTAGGCAGGATATTTTGCATAGGAGATGCCATCCTCTGCTCCTCTTGGCTCGCATTCTTTAAATACATTTGCCACATCTTTTGATTATTAACCGCATGCCACATAGGTGTATCTGTATATTTTCGCATAGACTCTGTTGATAGCGTTGCATCAGTTACTGGATAAATAAGCATCTGAAAACATGGCTGAATGAGCTGATTGCCCCCAATAGAATTACATAAATTAATCGCCAGTGTACCACCAGCACTATCCCCACCAATAGCAATACGCTTCTCATCAATTTCAAGTACCTTTACAGACTCACACATCCACCTATATACAGCTAAAACATCCTCATACGCTACTGGATATTTATACTTAGGTAGCAAATGATAATCGGGAAAAATCACCCTACATTTTGCCTCTTTAGCATAAATACAAGCCAGCTTCTTGTGATGTGGCGACGCCATAAAACCAAACGCACCACCATGAATATAAAACAGACATGGCAGTTTCTCCTCTATCACCTCTGGCTCAAATACCTCTACTGGAACATCTAATCCCTTATATCCCTTTACAATATACCGCTTACTTTGTACACCCTCCAAAATAGGTGTCATTTTCAGCCTAAGTCTCTGCACCCCTTTTGCCACTCTCAATGACCATGCACTAAAGGGCAATTTCACCCTTGTGTAAAAATCCGGATGAATTGCATACTTCTTTTTCATTCTTAACATCTGATCATCACCTATTTATACTAATATACAGCTTGGCTTATAGTTTTCTTTTAGAGAAAATCATAGCTTCATCAATTGTTCACTTTGATGAAACTGGAACATGTGTAGATAATAAAACACACTGGGTACATAATGCTTCAAAATCCAAATACACATTATTTTATATTACTAATAAATCATCTTGACTCATATTCACTTCTTAGTTTTTGTACTTCTTTTATTTCTAATCCCGTCTTAGTAGCTATCATTTCATCATCTAGAATGTCTAATAGAGCTATCGCTACTTCTATCTTTCCTTTTTCTATTCCTGTACTAACAAGATTAGCTCTTTCATGTGCCGAATACTCTCTAGCCTTATATAATTCAATCATTTCAGGGTCACTACCTAAGAAGTCAAGTTTTTCTTCTGCCATTTTAATTGCTGGCTCCATCTGCATCAACTCCTCTAAAAGTTCTCTTTCAACATCTTCCCATAGATGAAATGAACTATGATAATCTTTTGTTCCTAGAAAGTTAAAATCTAATAGGTTAATTGTTATTACCTTATTAAGTTTTCTATAGTCTTCACCTTGTTTAATACCTTCTAGATATAATTTGCCCCAATAAAACAATGTTCTTGTATAGTCACTTTTTAATCATATTATATCATAACCTTATAATTATATCCTCAGTCTAATTTTTTATAACACTCTCGTAAGTTTTAAGGTCACCTATAGTTATTCTATTATTTGATAAATAATCTTCTTGTCCCCTTTTCCACTTATTGTATAACGTTATAGCATTTTCATGAATCTGATCTGCTCTTTTTCAAGATGATATCCCATCGCTCTATAAAATTCATGTGCCCCAGTACGTGAAGCTCCGGAATTAAGTCTTACTCCTACTGCCCCAATCAATTTAGCCCATTCTTCTGCCCTAGACATAAGTAATTGTCCTACCCCCATTCTACGTTTCTCGTAAGATACTGCAAGTCCAAGAATATTGGCTAATGTTTCACTATAAAGCGTATCATACCTTTCTACATGAACATAACCAATCACTCTATTTTCATATTCAGCAACAAAAACACATTCACGTCTATTATCAATTAAAGCTATCCTCGTTTTTACAAGATTCTCATCACACAAATACCCTAAGTCATTGAAGCTTATCTCAGCAATAGATTTGCAATCATTTATCATTACTTCTCTAACTTTTACATTTTTCAAACCATCACCCCTCTTGCAATTCCCCATTTTGGTCTACTAAGTGAATGAAAGTAAACCTTTATAAGTACAAGTTCATTCCACCAGTCATTAATATAATCATCATCAATTGCTACACAATGATACTTACTAGGATTATACTCATGTTCATCATACTCTTCTAGATTATCTATAATCCCAAACTCAGCAATACATGGCATGTTTCCCCCCCTATAAAATATATATTTGTTTACTGTTAATATACCATACTCATAAATAAATATGAATCATCAGGCTTATTTAATATCAAACTCCCAACTAGCTCAAAAGATACCTTTTTAAATACAACCTTTAAACTACCAGTCTATGTTTAAATCGATCATACAGTCTGTTAATCTTATTTGTATGATTTACATTTTATAGATAAATATAATATAATTAAAAATAAAAATTTTCTAAATATAGGAGTGCTTAGAAATGAAGCTTGAAAAAGCCACTATCGATGATTTGAATTTACTTGTAAAATTACGAATTGCATATCTTACTGAAGACTATGGAAATATACCTGATGAACAGTTAGGTAAAATATCTGATAAGCTTCCTAATTACTTCCGTAAACACCTAAACAATGATGTATATGCTTATGTAGCAAGAGTGGAAAATGATATTGTAAGTTGTTGCTTTCTACTTATTAACGAGAAACCATCAAATCCAACTTTTGTGAACGGTATTACAGGCACTATATTAAATGTATATACGAAAGCTGAACATAGAAAAAAAGGAATTGCCGGAATGCTTTTAAAAAAACTTATTTCTGATGCTGCAAAAATGAATCTTGATTATATTGAACTACAGGCTACTGATGCTGGTTATAACCTTTACAAATCTGTTGGATTTAAGGATGTCGTATCAAAATACTATAGGATGAAAATAGTACTTGATGAAAAAAACAACTTCTGATTGATAGGATTGAACTGTAATAGGGTTACTATCTTATAATTATAAAAACCCCCCTAGTATAAACAATCTTTATGTTTATACCAGGGGTTTCATATCTCTTTCAATAACAACAAGACTCCCTATCAATGCCACCTTTACTTGTTGTTATTTTGTGAATAGACCGACCTTTTCATCTTTATCTACTCCATATCCTTTGTAAGTTTACACTTCTTAACCCATGCTGGTACGTTTTCATCTTGCCACAGTATTTTAGCTTCTTTAATATACATAACTTGTATCATTTCTGTTGTATTATCATATATATGAACCTCATCACATATTTTAAAAGCTTCCTTTAGATGTTCTAATGACTGATAATATCTCTTTTCTAATGTTTTTGGTTCTATTCCATGACCACCTTTAGCTACCCTCATTGCAACACGCTTTTTTGCTATTTCTGAGCTATCTACCCCTATATAATTCATAACCACATAGAAACCTCTAGCTTTTGCTTTTTCAATGGTTTTTAATATAGTTTTACCTGCTAATGTTGTTTCTTGATGAAAAGTACTTCCTTCTTCAAGATACTTATTAATTAGGGCTACTGCTTCTTTTCCTGCCTGCATCTGTAATTTATTATCTTTCCAACTTCCCATTTTAGAAACAATCTCATCTGTATTAATTCTATACCCCATATTCTTACTTTCTAGATATAAGGCTCTATACATAGAAGTTTTACCCGCTCCATTTACACCTGCAAATAAAGTATATTGTTTTGTCATGTTAAATCACTTTCTATAACTTGTTTCTGCTTCTTCTTTAGTAGCAAATTTGCTAATGTCATATAGAAATCTTGCTCTTCCTTGGTTTTAGATTCTTTAAAAAGTTCCTGAAGCTCTTCGTATGAATAACCAATAAATTCTTGATATAAATTATTACGTTGTATTGTCATTTGCATATCTTATTGCTCCTTCCTAACAATTCCTTTTTACTTTATTATATACTTTTAAACTTATCTTAATCAATATACTTTCTTTAGTGATACTCCGATGTTTACGATGTTGTAACGTTGTAACAATGAGGGTAATTAAAATTACATAGCTCCATTTAAAAATACTGATTATTTTCTGTGTATTAGGCTGACCTTTAACTACTAATTGACATCGTAGTATTTGAATCTACTGATAAACAAATTTTTAAATATGTATTGTTTCCTTAAATTAAATTTCCATTAGCTCCTTAATCTTCTCAATATCTCATCCTAGTTTTTCAGCTAGGCCTTCTTCTATTATTTGTTTTCTTAACCTTAATAACTCATTTTGATCTAAACCTAATTTATTTGCTAGTTCTTTGTCACTTAATTTGCCCATTAATCTCATAGCTATGTTTTCTAATCTTTTATTAGGTTCTATTTCTCTAAAATTAGTCTCTAACAACATATACATCTCATCCTTATATGGTAGTAATGGAGTATAAAATTGGATATATGCCCTTCCAATAGCTCCATGAAATAATATTAATTCTGGTCTATTTTTAATCTTTCCATTCTCCAAGACATGACTTTGTGATATGCCCGGATATAAATCTATATAAAATATATTCTTTATTCCTATTTGATATGCTTTTTTGGCACATAATTCACATGGGCTTGCTGTAGTAAAAAGAAATCCATCCTGTATTTTCATTCCTCAATATTTTGAAATCTGTAAAAAAGCATTTTCTTGTGCATGTAATGATCTCGTATGAACTTGATTTCTATCCCCTTTAATTCCATTATAAATATCTTTAAAACAAAATGAAACTGTTCTACCTTTTAATAACTTATTATTTATTTTTTGGGTTCATCACCATGAACTGTGCTTGACAAACTAAATACCAAATTTTACAGATAAAAAATACATCTGGTGTCATGTACTCTAGTAAGTGCTAGCAAACTTAAATACGGAGGACTCCAGATGCACTTACATGATATCAATACACTATTAAATCTTCA
>JAZKZQ010000267.1:0-8447 GCA_045612745.1 Cellulosilyticum sp.
TTTTAAAATATCTAATATTTCTTCTGTGATTTTAGGTGTAGGCCCATCATCAAAAGTAAGATAAACTGCTTTTTCTTCATTAGAAGAAATTTCACTAGCATAAGTAAATTTAAAAGCAAATAGAAGGACTAAGAAAAAAGAAAGAATAGGTAATAAACACATGAATTTCCTCATAATAACCTCCATTTTGAGATGAAATTGTAGAATCTATAATATACTTTATAGCTAGTATATACAAAGATGTATTTATTATTTATAGAAATAATATGGAGAAACGTACATTGAAAAATAATAATTTCAGAGAATAAAGGTGTGTAAGATGTACATACTAATGAGGAGGTTAATAGAAAATTTATACAAGACATATGGAAATTTTATGTAAATCATGTATAATAGAAATCTCAGTATACTTTTATGAGAAGGAGAAAAAGATGGAACATAATTACATACCTGAGGTGACAAGTAATCTTAGAAACAATTATGTGCGTGTACCAGAAGAAATTAAGTTATGTACAGGAATTTATATTTTTGGAAAGCGTATTAAGTCTCTAATATTTACAACAGATGTTGCAATTATTAAAAATACTAATGCAGATGCTGTTATTGCAGTTTATCCATTTACACCACAACCAACGATTACACAGGCTATTTTGAGTGTGTCAGATATACCAGTTATTTGTGGTGTAGGAGGTGGCATAACACATGGCATTCGTTCAGCTAACATTGCCTTGCATGCAGAGTTTCAAGGGGCTATCGGTGTGGTATTAAATGCTCCTGTACCAAATGAAACAATTAAGTATGTTAAAGAACATATTGATATTCCTGTTATTGCAACAGTCATTAGTGAAAAAACGGATATTGAAGGAAAGATTAAGGCTGGCGCAGATATTATTAATGTAAGTGGTGGTGCGAGAACACCAGAGATTGTAAGATATATTCGTGAAAGATATCCTAAAATACCTATTATTGCCACAGGGGGCTCATCAGGAGAAACTATAAAAGGTACAATTTTAGCTGGTGCTAACTGTATCACATATACACCACCAACAACAGCAGAACTTTTTAGAGCAAAGATGCATCAGTATCGTGCGGAAGAATAAAATAAGTTCATAAAATAATAAAAAGTAAATGGGCAAATGTTTTGTATAAAAATAATTATACTATATCAAAAAGGCGCATTACATCACCTAATAAGGAGAGTGTAATGCGTCTTTTTAACGTGTTTTTTGAATAATGCTACTTAATGCATCCCCCATTTGCAGTTGTCCTACAGTATTATTTGGATGAATACTATTAGCAGGAATTCGTACATTTGTAGTACTACCATTTAATTTAACAGTTGTATCTTTATAATCAAAACCATTGGTTACATCTAAGTTTAAGTGTAGAGGTGCAATATAGGTATTTTGGGAAAGTGCTATATCTGTATCAAAAGTCCTAAGAAGATGATAGTTAGCTAATTTAGTATTTCGATCAAAGCGTGTATAACGCCAGTCATAATCATCAATCAGTGATTCATTTGGACCAAGTGGCAAAGTGCAAACTAGGACTTTAATATTAGGGTCATAGGTATGAATTGAATTAATAGCCTGTGTATAATAACCTAGATATTCATCAACATGATTAAAACCATTCTTCATGCCGAAGTCGTTTGTGCCTAGTAAAATACTGACATGAGTTGGTGCACCATTAGGAAATGCATCTTTAAAACGCTGCATATATTTAGTAAAATTAAATTCAAACTCAGTAGGTTGAGTTGCACGCGTTTCCCAATTTAATCCATTCCATTCTATCCATTGTTCCCCCAAAGGTAGAGATGGGTCTACCATAACATCACCAAGTTTGGGATGCTTGTAGTAGCCATTTTCATCATAGAGATATTCGCCATAATCAGACCAGCCCTTTGCAATTTTTTGAAAGCCATCATAAAGATAATATTTAGGATTTGTGTAACAAATATTTTTCCAATCTCTTGTGTTACCCTTATAGTGATAACCTTCTACATCTATAGGAAATACGAATGGACTATCTAGATCAGAAGAATTGATGTTTTTAAAATACCGGTCAAAAGTCCAACCTCCACGACCTTCACGTGGGTAATCTTCACCAGGATAGATTCTAGTACCTACTGTCTCTATATTTGGTAAGTTATTTTTGATTTGGGTAAGATAAATACCTGCTCGTGTTAGACTATCACCAATAGCTAAAAGGCGTACTGGTGTCTGATTAGATTTGTCAATTACTTCAACTGCCATTGTTTTACGCATAGTATTTGAGTGATCAGATGAACTGGATGTCATTGATAGAGTAAAGTTATCATTTTGAGGTATGTGATTTTCAAAAACATCTGTATAAAGCCAACGGCCAGTAAGTATACTACCAACTGAAGTATAAAGGTTAATATAGTTTATTTTTGAATTAGATAAAATAACATTTCTAAAGTATAAATTATAACGACTTACTTGCTCAGGCGTACCTTGCAGAAGGTAGAGTTTACGTGGGAGTAAAATATCCTCTAGTACATAATGTGGAGAAGAAATCGGTGTTCCTTCAGTAGAAAAAACAATATTACGTGTACTAGTGAGGACTGTTTGTGCAAAAATAGAAGTTGTAAGTGTCAATGAAAGTCCACATATTATTGAAAATGTAAATTTTTTAAACATTATATAGTTCACATCCTTTGACTAACAGTGTAGCTTATCCAAACTAGTTTTACAATGACAGTTTCATTACAAAATATTAAGATATTGTATATTTTGTGAGAAAGGATATAATAAATATACAAATAATGTTAGGATAGGGGGGGATGAGATGAAAACATATAGTATACGAGAGATAATAGAAGAAGAGATAGAAGAAAGTGCAAAAGTAATTAGAGAAAGTTTTCGTACAGTAGCAGATGATTTTAATTTTACTTATGAGAATAATCCGATGCATGGTGCTTTTTTAAAAAAAGAGCGCTTAAAAAATGAAAAACAACAGGGGATCATAATGTATGGCTTATTTGTAGAAGAGAAGCAGGTTGGTTTTGTGGCATTAGAAAGGCTAGAAGCTGGTACATATGAAATGCAGAAGTTAAGTGTAATTCCTGCATACAGACATTTAGGGTATGGTAAAGCACTTGTAGATTTCGTAATACAAGTAGTTAGAGAAAAAGGTGGGTCAAAAATTATAATTGGTATCATCGAAAATAATAATGTTTTGAGACAATGGTATGAAAAATTAGGTTTTAAAATGAAGGAAGTAAAAAAATTTAAATATTTACCCTTTGATGTAGGAATCATGTATTATTTAGTTTGATCATTATAAGTGAAATTTGTTAAAATTGAAAGCATTTTCAAAAACATAATATAATGTTATAATAAATAGGAATAAATAATAAATCATTGCACAGACATACGTAGAATGACTCAAGAGGAGCAATATGATGAAACAAGTACTAATTGTAGAAGATAATCCGATATCAGCAACAATTAATAAAGAATATTTAGAAAAGCTGGGCAATATTCATGCCATAGGACCTGTAACTACTCTGGAAGAGACAATTGAGATTATTTCTAAGCAAAATGTGTCGCTTATTTTGTTAGATGTTTATTTGCCAATGACGACGGGGATAGAAATTTTAAGATATTTAAGAGAA
Organism: Cellulosilyticum sp.; assembly: GCA_045612745.1. Taxonomy (GTDB): domain Bacteria; phylum Bacillota; class Clostridia; order Lachnospirales; family Cellulosilyticaceae; genus Cellulosilyticum. The sequence goes on from JAZKZQ010000267.1 coordinate 3,641, forward strand.
AAAAAATATTTATTAGATGTCATTATGATTACTGCTGCTAAGAATAGTGAAGAAATTCAAGAAGCTTTTGCTTATGGGGTTCTAGACTATTTGGTAAAACCATTTTCCTTTGAGCGTTTTCAAGAGGCAATAAGAAAACATGAAATAAAAGCTAAAGTATTAAAGCAAAAGATGATTTTAGAGCAAGAAGATATTGATGTAACATATAAAAATCAAGGTGGTTTAAGAAGTTGCTTGCCTAAGGGGTTAGAGCAACGTACTTTAGCAAAAGTAATGCATACATTAGAGAATGTGACTGAGAGAAGTTGGACTTTAAAGGAATTAGCAAGTTATATTGGTGTAAGTAATGTAACTATTAAAAAGTATATGGACTACTTAGAAGAAACAGGGCAAGTAGAAGTATCTATTAATCATGGTTGTATAGGGAGACCAGAATTAAAGTATGCTTTAAAATAATCATATAAGTAACTGTTAGCGATAATATATGTAAAAATAGGTCAAGAAATATAAAAAATATTTCTTGACCTATTTTTAATATGTACAAATACAACAAAAAAACTTTAAAAATAATTAGAATATAAATAAAATTCAAAATAAATATTGACTTTAAGTGTAGCACACGGTATTTTAAAAGTAAGATTCTTTTTGATGAATGGAGGATGCTATGAAAACTATTTTGGAACAAGATACGCTAGATGAGATTTTAAATAAAAATGGTTCAGAAAGAAGCAATATTATTAGTATTTTACAGGATATACAAGAAGTATATAGATATATACCAGAAGAGGTTTTTCCATATTTAGCAGAAAAGTTACATATGAGTAGTGCTAAAATTTATGGTGTAGCAACTTTTTATGAGAATTTTTCATTAAAGCCTAAAGGAAAATATGTCATTAAAATCTGTGATGGAACTGCCTGTCATGTTAGAAAATCAGTACCAATACTTAATAAACTAAGAGAAACATTGGGTCTTAGTGAGGAAAAAACAACAACAGATGATTTAATGTTTACCATTGAAACGGTATCTTGTTTAGGGGCTTGTGGTCTTGCGCCTGTAATGATGATTAATGATGAAGTACATGGTACAATGACACCAGAAAAAGCTATAACTCTTTTAAATATCTTAAAGGAGGAAGAAGAGAATGTTACAAAATAGGGGAGCATTACATGAAGCGAGAAAATTTTATAGTGAAGCATTAGGGCTTCAAAACATAAAGATATTAGTATGTTGTGGTACTGGATGTATAGCTGGTGGTGCTATGCATATTTATGAAGAACTTACACGATTAATGAAAGAAAGAAACTTACCATTTTCTGTAAGTTTAGAAGAAGATCCTCATGACAAATCAATTGGCATTAAAAAAAGTGGATGTCATGGGTTCTGTGAAATGGGGCCTTTAGTACGTATAGAACCTTGGGGATATTTATATATAAAAGTAAAGGTAGAGGATTGTGCTGAGATTGTAGACAAAACACTTATCAAAGGTGAGTGTATAGAACGCCTTGTTTATCATAAAGATGGGGAAACCTATGAAACTCAAGAGCAGATACCATTTTATGCAAAGCAAACACGTCTTGTTTTAGAACATTGTGGGCAGATTGATGCTACTTCTCTGGAAGAGTATATTGCACTTGGGGGGTATAAAGCTTTAGAAAAAGCTCTTTTTGACATGTGTGATGAGGATATTATAAATGAAATTTCAGAGTCTCATTTAAGAGGACGTGGGGGTGGTGGTTTCCCTGCAGGTCGTAAATGGGCACAAGTAAGAAGACAGGCAGAATCCGTAAAATATGTGGTATGTAATGGGGATGAAGGTGATCCAGGTGCATTTATGGACCGAAGTATTATGGAAGGTGATCCTCACCGCATGATTGAAGGGATGATGATTGCAGCTAGAGCCTGTGGTGCCAAAGAAGGGTATATTTATGTACGTGCTGAATATCCATTAGCCATTAGCCGTTTAAATCGTGCTATTGAACAAGCAAGGGAACAAGGGCTTTTAGGAGAAAATATATTAGGGACAGATTTTAGTTTTGATATAAAGATTAATCGTGGTGCAGGTGCTTTTGTATGTGGAGAAGGTAGTGCGCTTACAGCATCTATTGAAGGAAAACGTGGTATGCCTAGAGTTAAGCCACCACGTACTGTAGAACATGGTTTATTTGATAAACCGACTGTTTTAAATAACGTAGAAACTTATGCTAATGTACCACTCATCATTTTAAATGGTGCAACATGGTATAAAGGAATTGGACCTGAAAATAGCCCAGGTACAAAAGCTTTTGCTTTAACTGGAAATATTGAAAATACAGGACTTATTGAAGTACCAATGGGGACAACACTAAGAGAAGTTATCTTTGATATTGGTGGTGGTATGCGTGGTGGTACAGAATTTAAAGCTGTTCAAATTGGTGGGCCATCCGGTGGATGCCTTACAACTAAAGATTTAGATTTACCACTTGACTTTGATTCACTTAAAAAGGTAGGAGCAATGATTGGCTCTGGTGGTTTGGTTGTAATGGATGAAAACACATGTATGGTAGAAGTAGCCAGATTCTTTATGAATTTTACGCAAAATGAATCTTGTGGTAAGTGTGTGCCATGTCGTGAAGGAACTAAACGTATGCTTGAAATTTTAGAGCGTATTGTTGCTGGTAATGGTAAACCTGATGATATGGGTACCCTCCTGGAACTTGCTGATACAATTTCAGCAACAGCTTTATGTGGACTTGGAAAAACAGCAGCTTCTCCTGTTGTAAGTACTATTAAAAACTTTAGAGATGAATATGAAGCACATATTTATGAAAAACGATGTCCATCAAAAACTTGTGAGAAATTACGTCACCTTTATATTGACAAGGATACTTGTAAAGGTTGTTCAAAGTGCTCTAGAGTTTGTCCAGTAGGAGCAATTTCAGGAAAAATTAAAGAAACATTTCATATTGATTCAGAAAAATGTATTAAATGTGGAGCCTGTATGGGTGCCTGTCCATTTAATGCAGTGAAGGAGGATTAGTCAATGGCAGATCAGTTTATGTTAATAGATGATATACCTGTTAAAATTGAAGGGGAAAAAAATATACTTGAACTCATCCGTAAAGCTGGTATTGATCTTCCTACATTCTGTTATTATTCGGAATTATCTGTATATGGTGCTTGTAGACTTTGTGTTGTAGAAAATAAATGGGGAGGTATTGAAGCTTCTTGTTCTACACCACCTAAAGAAGGAATGGTAGTTTATACAAATACACCTAAATTACGTAAGTACCGCAAAATGATTTTAGAACTTATTTTAGCCAATCATTGTAGTGATTGTACAACATGTGAAAAAAGTGGTGCTTGTAAACTTCAAGAGTTAGCAAACCGCTTTAATATCAAAAGAGTAAGGTTTGAAAATACTAAAAAAGTTATTCCAGTAGATCGTTCTTCGCCTTGTATTGTAAGGGATGAGAGCAAATGTATCTTATGTGGTGACTGTGTACGTATGTGTGATGAAGTACAAAATGTAGGTGCTATTGACTTTGCACACCGAGGTTCTTCAATGCGTATTAGCACAGCTTTTCATGAAGAGATGAGTGCATCTCAATGTGTAGGATGTGGACAGTGTGCAGCAGTTTGTCCTACAGGAGCCATTATAATAAAAAATGATATAAAATATGTGTGGGATGCCCTAAGTGATGAAGAGAGTAAAGTAATAGTTCAAGTGGCACCTGCTGTTCGTGTAGGTATTGACCAGGCATTAGGTCAAGCAAATGGAAAAAATGTAATGGGTAAAATAGTAGCAGCACTTAGAAGAATGGGATTTGATGCTATTTTTGATACATCTACAGGTGCAGATTTAACAGTACTTGAAGAGTCAAATGAATTTATTAAGCGATTAGAAATGGGGGAAAATTTGCCATTATTTACCTCTTGTTGCCCTGCTTGGGTAAAATATGTGGAGACATATCGTAAAGACTTATTACCTAATATTTCTACATGCCGTTCACCAATGGAAATGTTTGGTGCCGTATTAAAAGAGCATTATAGTCATTCTCGTAAGAAAATTGTATCAGTAGCTATCATGCCTTGTACAGCTAAAAAGGCAGAAGCAGCACGCGATGAATTTAAAGTAGATGGTATGCCTTATGTGGATTACGTTTTAACAACTCAAGAACTTATTCAGATGATTAAAGAGTCAGGAATCGTATTTGAGGAAATTGAACCAGAAGCAGTAGATATGCCTTTTGGTGTAAATAGTGGAGCAGGTGTCATCTTTGGTGTAACTGGTGGGGTAACCGAAGCAGTTATTCGCCGCGTAGCGGATGATAAGTCTATTAATAATTTAAGAGCAATAGCTTTTAATGGTATTAGAGGTATGGAAGGAATAAAAGAAACATCTATACCTTTTGGTGACCGTATGGTCAATATTGCAGTTGTAAGTGGGCTTAAAAATGCTGAAGACCTCATACAAAGGATGGAAAAAGGAGAATGTCATTATGATTTAGTAGAAGTTATGGCATGTCCTGGAGGCTGTGTCAGTGGTGCAGGTCAGCCTTTTGCAAGGGATGAGGAGAAATGTAAACGTGGGCAAGGATTATATGAAGCAGATCGCATGAGTAGTATTAAACGTTCAGAAGAAAATCCAGTTATTATGTCACTTTATTCAGGACTTTTGAAAGGTCGCGTACATGAACTTTTACATGTAGAGTATAAAGAGGAGGAATAGGTAGATGGAACTGAAGGTATGTATAGGAAGTGCCTGCCATATAAAAGGCTCTTATAACGTAATCAATGCATTTCAACAACTTATAGAAGACTATAGCC
>JAZKZQ010000268.1:0-16480 GCA_045612745.1 Cellulosilyticum sp.
GTGAACTCACTACGCTACGCTGCGTTCAGACAGGACACCTAAAACCTCTTTGAAATTTTCATTAAGACTATCATAAAATTCTTTCGAAGGCAAACTAGCAGTGACCACCTCACCGGCTTTTCTATTGCCGTACCATTTTAAATACTATGGGAGTGATGAAAAGGTAGTAACCACCTCACCGGATTTTCTACTATCATACCATTTTAAATACTGTGGAGGAGAGTAGAGAGTGCCTGGCTAACTTTTTGCTACCATACCATTATAAATACTGTGGAGAAGAGTAGAGTTTGCCTTGCTGGCTTTTGGTTATTATGCCATTTTAAAACGCTATGGATGGGGATTTTGAAATGTGTGGGGACCTCTTTTGATGGTTTGATGATGTATGTAGGGAGATAATTGGTGGTGTGGGTATAGTATAATGGGAATAGGCATATAGTAGAAGGAGAGAGTATATTTAGGCAAGCTGTAGTGAATGTGGGGGGTGTAGGCGTTGTTAATTGGGAGAGGGATGGAAGTGGCAGACTGCATGTGAAAGGGTGAGTAGGTATGGAAAATTATAATATTCTTATATATGGTGGTGGAAATTGTGAGTTAGGGGGGCAGATGGGAGCGTGTTTTGAGGAGATTGAGCATATGGGTGAGTGTCAGAATGTGAAGGTGTTTGGGAGAGCCCATGTATTCAATCAGACTTGTCTTAATATGTATGGACGCTTTGATGAGATTAAGAAATACATAGACCTTGGAGGAAGTAGTGGACAAGGAGGAATCTATGAATATTTTTATGATGGAAGTCAAACAATTAAAACGTGTGAGATGAAGATACAACCTATTACTAAGGAGAGCTTTGAGGATTTTTTGGTCATGGGGAAGGAGAGGCTTGGTAAGGAGGAGCTAATTCTGGTACTTATGGGGCAGGGGACTCCGAAGGGGATGTTTATGGATTTTGCTTTGGAGGAACCAAGTGTACTAGGATATGAGGAGATTTTTAAGTGTATTGAGGAGGTCTTATATCCAGAGGTTTCACAGATTCATCTCGTCATAGATGTAGCAAATTGGCACTATATACAACTCTTACAGGTGTTATCAAGATATCAGTTTTTTAAGAGCATTTATATATATAAGAGGCCAGAGGTGCAGTCCTTCTTTCCTATAGGAAAATTTATTCAGTATGTGGAGCACTTTGGCTTATATTATGCCTTAAAGCAAAAAGAATTATCAGGATATTGGGTAAACTTAAGTGATGCAGGCGCCTTTGAGGGAATGAAGTTAATTTGGCAAAAGTGTAAAAAGCAGAGGAGCATTTCTCATAAGTTGCAAGAGGTATATAGGCAATTTGTAGAAGAGATTCATAGTGAGGTGATTGGTCAGACGGCATTTCAAAGATTACTGGAAATAGAGGAAAATAACGTATTTAATGAAATTCAAGATTATTTTAGTTTACAATATGACATAATAGTAGATGAAAAAAATTTAAATGAATGGTTAGAGAGTTTAAAAATATGTACAGATTATCATAAGTTATAGATTTTTGGTAAACATTTCTATATAATAAAATCAGTAAATGTTTATTACAGAGGAGGAATATAAAAGAACATGAGAGCGGCACGAAAGAAAAGCCTAGTAAATTTCATAGGTTTTATGGTTGTTTGCTGTTTTTATACATTGGCGTATTCTAAAGCACCTGCAATCATTAAAGTAGGCTTAGAGTCAGTTTATAAAAATGTAGCAAGTGTAAACCTGTCTAGTGATTCTAATATACAGATTGGCTACTATGATGAGACAGGATTTGATGTAGTAGGTGTTTTAAATGCAAGTGAAGTAACCGTTCGTTTAAATAATAATGATTATTATGATTTAGGTGTAACCTTTAGCCAGTTTGAGGAAGCAAAGAATTTTGCTAATAGTCATGGAAATGGTGCAGTACCAGTTTATATTAACCAAGGCACATATGGTGTCTATACACCACATGATGAGGGTGGTTTAAGAAGTGGACAAAATTTTAAGAGAAGTTTAGCTGTATATGATAAGGCTGGAAGTTTACTTTTAATTAGTAATGAAGATATTTTACCACTTGTTATGAGAGGCCATGATACGGCTAGTGGATTATCGCTTACTACAGTAGGTGGCACAAAGAAATATCGTGGTGCCATTGGTATGGGTGGGAAGTCAGGACTTACACCATATAATATTGTAGATTTAGAAGAATATTTATATGGGGTTGTGCCAAAGGAAATGCCAGCTTCATGGCCTGAGGAAGCCTTAAAGGCACAGGCTGTAGCAGCTAGATCCATTGCAACTTTCCAGTACAATCGCTATGCAAGTAGTGGGTACAATGTGGTAGATACAACGACGACACAAGTATATGGTGGCTATCTTGCAGAAATGCCAGCTACCACTAAAGCTGTTAATGCCACAAATGGCGAAATCATTCGTTACAATGGCAGTGTAGCAGAAGCTGTATATTTCTCAACCAGTGGAGGGATTACAGAAGATGCTAAAGATGTGTGGGGCAGTGATATCGCCTATTTAAAATCAGTAAAAGATATTTATGAAACTGAGCCATCACAAAAACCGTGGACACGTACCATAACTCTTAGTGAGCTCAATAGATGTCTTGCCAACTATGACGCTAATATTGGTAAGGCACAGGGCATTCAGATTGTAAGTCGTACAAGTACAGGTCGTGTACAAGAAATAAGTGTATTAGGGACAAATGGTAATTATACTGTCAAAGGTGAAACAATACGTAGCTTCTTTGGAGGTAGTAATGAAGGTTCTTTAAAAAGTAGACTCTTTAGCTTTTCAGGAACGATTAATAGCGGTAGTACAAATGCATTAGCAACAAACAATGAAGTCACCCTTATCTCAGCCAATGGCAAAGATACTATGCCAAGTAAAAATCTTATGGTTATGACAGCCACAGATTTAGGCACTATCGCAGATAATTTCACCGTACAATCTGCCACAGAGACAGTGCATATGACTACCACATCAAATAGTGCTGTTACTGAAACAGTTAGCAACGATTCAGAAACAGTATGGGGTGATTTCACCATCTATGGCAAAGGCTTTGGCCACGGCGTAGGTATGTCCCAAAGTGGTGCAAAAGGCATGGCACAGGCAGGATTTTCATATGCGGATATACTAGGATACTATTATACAGGTGTCACTGTAGATTAAGATAAAATATTAATAAGTAAAATACAAAATAGCAAGAAATGATGAAGGTAGAGCAATAGAAGTAGATTGCTCTACTTTTTCTATAAGGCTAAACAAATGAGATGAAATATATACAGTTGAAGTTATAAAAATTTCGAAATAAAATATATAATGAAGGAAAGAACTTAATTAAGATTGAAAAATATGATAAAATAAAGATAAGTAGTGCATACAAAAGATCAAAAATATAGGTTAAAGAATAAGGTGTTCCTACAAAATTATTGAGTAAATGGTAATATAATGGTGTGAGATATTGATAGTCAAAGCCTAGAAGATGATGTTTTCAAATTTAAAATGTCTATTTTAAGTCTGAAATAGCTCTAAAATATAAGAAATAAGTAAAAAATAATGTTATGAAAAAATACTGAAAAGTATTGATATATAAGGTATATCACGATTTTTTGAGTCTTAATGACTAATCCATTAAAACAAGGATAAAATTATAACAATATGCTAAAATGATACTATATTAATTAAGTCTTATAAGCAGATAAGGATAGGAGGAGATTAGGTTTAGGTAAAAGTGTATCCAGAGGTTTTGGGAGTATAGTGAGAGCTGAGGATATGAAGTTGTAATCTCTATGAAATACAACTGAAAGCTTTATATGTTAATATAAATTGATTTGATGATTTGGAAAGCTTATATAGCTTAATATACATTAGGACTGTGACAAAATTAGAAATGATTTAGTTACAGTCTTTTATTATACTTAAAATGGTTAGAAAATAAAGTTAATTCATATAAAATTTATATTGTCTACTTACTATTATATAAATAGAAGCAAGGTAATTCAGTTAGTCAAATAGAGATACAGTCAAAGTCATAGGGAGAGAAGAGCATATGAATAAGAAGATATTAAAATTAGGTACAGCTTCATTATTAATAGCAGGGGCAAGTGCAGCAGCTATAGTGAAAGGTAAAAAAGATAAAGAAAAGAAGGAAGTCAAAGAGGCAAGAGCTAAAGAGCTTGCAACATATCGTAATACTGAGCGTGGTAAAAACGTAAAGAATAGTAAAGGTATTTATTATTCTAAAGGGAATTATGAAGCATTTGCTCGTCCAGAGAAGCCGGAGGGGGTAGATGAGAAGTCTGCTTATATTGTAGGTAGTGGACTAGGTGCCTTAGCAGCTGCTTGTTTTCTTGTAAGAGATGGCCAAATGAAAGGGGAAAATATTCACATCTTAGAAGCTATGGATATTGCAGGTGGAGCTTGTGATGGGATTAATGACCCTATGCGAGGTTATGTGATGCGTGGTGGTAGGGAGATGGAAGACCACTTTGAATGTTTATGGGATTTATTCCGCAGCATTCCATCTCTTGAGAGGCCAGACGTATCTGTACTTGATGAGTATTATTGGTTAAATAAGCATGATCCCAACTACTCTTTATGTCGTGCCACAAGGAATAGGGGGTAGGATGCTCATACTGATGGGATGGCTAATTTAAGCCAAAAAGGCTGTATGCAAATCATGAAATTATTCTTTACAAAAGATGAGGATCTTTATGATAAGACCATAGAAGATGTATTTGATGAAGAAGTATTTGATTCTACTTTTTGGTTATATTGGCGTACTATGTTTGCATTTGAAAATTGGCATAGTGCACTTGAGATGAAGCTTTATTTCCAAAGATTTATTCATCATATCGGCGGCTTACCTGACTTCTCTGCATTGAAATTTACTAAGTTTAATCAATATGAATCTTTAATTTTACCAATGCAGAAATACTTAGAAGCAGCAGGTGTGCATTTTCAGTTTAAGACTGAGGTAACCAATGTATTGTTTGACTTTGTAGGTGATAAAAAGATTGCAAGAAGCATTGCCTGTAAGGTGAATGGACAAGAAGAAGTAATTACACTTACAAAAAATGACCTTGTATTTATAACAAATGGAAGCTGTACAGAAGGCACAATCTATGGTGATCAAAATCATGCTCCAGTTGGAAATGCAGAGATTCGTATGAGTGGATGTTGGAGTTTATGGAAGAAAATTGCTGCCCAGGATGCGTCTTTTGGGCATCCAGAAAAATTCTGCTCTGATATTGAAAAAACTAACTGGGAATCTGCAACTGTTACGACTTCTGATGATAAGATTATCACTTATATAGAAAAAATATGTAAGCGAAACCCAAGAAGTGGGCGTGTTGTTACAGGGGGGATCGTAAGTTGTCAAGATTCTAGTTGGTTACTGAGCTGGACAATTAATAGACAAGGGCAATTTAAAGAGCAGAAGAAGGATGAAGTTTGTATATGGGTATACAGCTTATTTACAGATGTACCAGGTGATTACATTAAGAAACCAATGAAAGAATGTACCGGTAAAGAAATCACAGCAGAATGGTTATATCATATAGGTGTTCCTGTAGATGAGATTGATGAGCTTGCTGAAAATCATGCTGTGTGTGTACCAACGATGATGCCATATATTACAGCATTCTTTATGCCAAGAGCAAAAGGGGATAGACCAGATGTTATCCCTGATGGTTCTGTAAACTTTGCATTCTTAGGGCAGTTTGCTGAGACACCAAGAGATACTATCTTTACAACGGAGTATTCTGTTCGTACAGCAATGGAAGCTGTTTATGGATTACTTAATGTAGACCGTGGTGTGCCAGAGGTTTGGGGGAGTGTATATGATATTAGAGAGTTACTAGATAGTACTGTAAAATTAATGGATGGTAAATCACCACTTGAGATAGAACTTCCTGGGCCTTTAAATCTCTTAAAGAAGCCATTACTTAAGACAATAAAAGGAACTGTCATTGAGAAAGTTTTACGAGAACATCATATTATGAGAGATGATATGCTATAAGATGTCCAATAAATTTCCATTAGCTTAATTTAACAATCTGTACTATCATATATATGATAACTTATAACTTAACATGTACATGAACAAAGGGGGAACTAAGATGACACAAGATGAGATTTTACAAGAAGCTATGGAAAATGCAGAAAAGCTTACTGAAACAAGACGCTACTTACATAAGCATGCGGAAACAGGTTTTGCACTTCAGGAAACAATCAAATATGTTAAAGAAGAGCTTGTTGCAATGGGGTATAATCCAGAACCATGTGGTAAGGCAGGACTTGTAGCAGTAGTAGGTGGCAAAAAGCCTGGGAAAGTATTTTTACTGCGTGGCGATATGGATGCTTTAGCCATTACAGAAGAAGCCATGGTTGATTTTAAATCAGAAAATGGCAATATGCATGCTTGTGGTCATGATATGCACGCGACAATGCTATTAGGGGCTGCTAAACTTTTAAAGGCTCATGAAGATGAAATAGAGGGGATAATTAAATTAATGTTCCAGCCAGCAGAGGAGATTTTTGAGGGAGCTAAGGATATGATTGATGCAGGTGTTCTCAAAAATCCAGATGTTGATGCAGCACTTATGATTCATGTGACAGCAGGGATGCCATTTAAACCAGGAACAGCCGTTGTATGTGATGGTGGTGTTAGTGCACCAGCAGCAGATTATTTTACAATTAAGGTACAAGGTAAAGGTTGTCATGGTTCAATGCCAAATATGGGCGTTGACCCAATCAATGCAGCAGCCCATATGATTACAGCCTTACAAGAAATCCATGCAAGAGAACTCGCATTGGTGGATGAAGCTGTTTTAACGATTGGTACAATACATGGTGGTCATGCAGCAAATGCTATACCAAGTGTAGTTGAAATGGGTGGTACACTTCGTACATATGATGAAGAAGTACGTGAATTCATTAAAACAAGAATGGTTGAAATCGTCAAAGGGATTGCGATGACTTTCCGTGTAGAGGCAGAAGTGGTGTTTGGTAGTGGTTGTCCAACTTTAGTGAACAATGGGGATTTATCAGCTTGTGTTGTAAAATATATCACTGAATTAAATGGTCCAGATAAAGCATTTACACCAAGTCAGTTAGCTGCACTATCAGGTGGTGGTAAAATGCCTAAGACAGCAGGTTCTGAAGACTTTGCCTATGTGAGTCAAGAAGTACCAGCTATTATGTTAGCTTTAGCAGCAGGACATCCAGATGCAGGATATTGTTATCCACAACATCATCCAAAAGTAAAATTTGATGAAACAGTTTTACCAATAGGTAGTGCAATTTATGCCTACACAGCAATGCGTTATTTAGAAGATCATAAATAATAGGATGCATGTGATTATCAAGAGAATAAAAGATAGAGTATTTCTATATAAAATCTAATAAAAGCGACTTATAAAATTGACAAAGAATTTTATAAGTCGCTTTTATTATGGTGAAAATGATAATAAAATTATAAAATAAAAATTAAATTTGTTTAATTTTTAAAATTGATATAATATAAAATATATACTAGAATAGTGCTAATAATAAATAGGAGGGATTTAGGATGATATCGATGAAAGAAATGATTACCAGCCCATTATTGACTGGTTTAGTTATTATTGGATTACTGTACATAGTAGGTTTCTCTTTTGTTTATTTGAGAAAAGCTTATAAACATTGTTTAGAGCTGGGGATTTCAAAAGAAACGGTACATAAGGTCATTAAGTCAAGTCTTGTATTTTCTATTGTACCAAGTTTGTCTGTAGTAGTAGGTTTATTTGCCATTATACCAGTATTAGGAACTGTATGGAGTTGGTGGCGTCTTTCAGTTATTGGGTCCTTATCTTATGAAACGATGATTTCAAGTAGTGTATCTTCAGCATTGCAGTTTGAAACAAGTGCCCAAATGCTTGAACAAGCTACAGGGAAGCAGTTTGGTATTGTGATGATTTTGATGAGTATTGGGATGCTGAGTGGTTTCTTGATTCTTATTCCTTTTGGTAAAAAACTTGCTATGAGTGTGAATAAGTCAGAAAGTGCAAGTAGTTGGAAATATGTATTAAGTGGCACATTTATGTTATGTTTATTTGCAGTATATATTCCAGTGCTATTAATAGGAGATACCATTCAAGCAGCTGTTATGCTTACAGGACTTGCAATAGCCCTTATTCTTGGCGTGCTTTCTAAAAAGCCAAAGCTAAAATGGCTTAGTGAATTTATTATGGCAGTTTCCATGATTGGTGGTATGATTTCGTCACTTTTATGGACAAAGATTTTTTAGGAGGTTAAGACGATGAGACAAGAAAGAAGTAAAATTCAAATCACAGACTCCTTCCAAATTTGGTGTCATAAGTGGGGGAGAGTTGGTACGGTTATTGCTTTGGCGTATATGATTATATTGCCGTTTATTGTGCTTAAATATTATGATTGTATGCCTGAACTAGGAGAGGTATTTAATTTAAGTACCATTAGTATTTTAATGATTTATATTCCAGTTGGTTTTTCAGAAGCACTGAGCTATATTCCAATTTTAGGTTCATCTTCATATTTAACTTTTATTACAGGAAATATTATGAACTTAAAGTTACCATGTGCTGTAAATGCTATGAAACTTGCAGAGCAAGAAGCTAATTCACCAGAAGGGGAAGCTATTGCCTCTGTTGCTGTTGCCGTATGTTCTATTATGACAGTAATTATTATTGCAGTAGCAGCTGTAATGAGCACTTGGATTAGCCCAATTTTTGAATTACCAGCTATTAAAACAGCGTCTAATTATTTGATTCCAGCTTTATTTGGTTCATTGACATTAGGTTTATTTGCAAGTACAAGCTCAGGTAAAAAGGTTGTGAAAAATGGGGTAATGGGTGTGGTACCAGTACTGATTATTATTACAATTTTAGCTCTAGTTGCCCGCTTTGTGGCAGGTATATCTTTGTTTGGTATGATTGGTTTCCTGATTTTATTTATGTTACCAATTGCCATTATTTCCTCACGTATCATGTGGAAGAAGGGAATTATTACAGTAGAAGACCAAGAAGAAATCTAAATATAAATCAAAGAAGGTATGGCAAAATGGCTTATAATTTTGCAATACCTTCTTTGTATATGCTACATGGAGAATAAAATAAGATAGCTTGACATTAAATAGGTTGATGTTATTATTTTATATAGGAAATTTAATTTATAAATGAAAGATTTAAAAGAAAATGTACAAAATACTTGAAAGTACATTTGATATAGGAGAAAGTTATGAAAACATCAGATTTTTACTTTGATTTACCAGAAGCACAAATCGCACAAGTGCCACTTGAAGATCGTACAACTTCTAGACTTATGGTACTAGATAAGGTCACAGGTGAAACAAAGCATCAACATTTTTATGATATACTGGACTATCTTCAAGAAGGAGATTGCTTAGTACTTAATAATACAAGGGTAATCCCAGCGCGTTTATTTGGTGCACGTCCATCAGGTGGAAAGGTAGAATTCTTACTGCTTACACGTAAAGATGAAAAGCGTTGGGAAGTGCTTGTAAAACCAGGCAAGAAAGCTAAAATAGGAGATCAAATCATCTTTGGGGAGGGACTTTTAACAGCTACTGTAGAGGAAATCATTGAAGATGGTAAACGTATTGTAAGTTTTGAGTACGAAGGGATTTTCGAAGAAGTATTAGATCAGTTAGGAGAAATGCCACTTCCACCTTATATTCATGAAAAGTTAGAAGATAGAGAGCGTTATCAAACAGTTTATTCTAAAAACGAAGGAAGTGCAGCAGCACCTACAGCAGGGCTTCACTTTACAAGAGAGCTTTTAGCACAAATCGAAGCAAAGGGTGTAAAGATTGCTTATGTTACACTTCATGTAGGTCTTGGAACCTTTAGACCTGTTAAGGTAGAAGATGTACTTGAGCATGAGATGCACTCAGAGTTTTATATTATTGAAGAAGCGGATGCCAAAATCATTAATGAAACAAAAGCACAGGGTGGTAGAATTATCTCAGTAGGAACTACAAGTACACGTACATTAGAATCAAATGCAGATGAAAAGGGTATGATTAAGGCTGGTAGTGGTTGGACAAATATTTTTATTTATCCAGGATATACTTTTAAGTGCATTGATGCCCTTATTACAAACTTCCACTTACCTGAGTCTACACTGATTATGCTTGTAAGTGCACTAGCAGGTAAAGAACATGTACTTGCAGCTTACAATGAAGCAGTTAAAGAAGGCTATCGTTTCTTTAGCTTTGGGGATGCTATGTTTATTAAATAAAAAATGAACCTAGGGGGAGAACAATGAAGATACAATTAAAGGAAGAATATGAAGTACAGGTAGATGATATAGATTTTAGTAGTCAAATCAGTTTATTAGGTCTTGCCAGGCATATGCAAAATATTGCAGCAAATCATGCTGCCCAGTTAGGTTTTAATTATTACAAAGATGGGACAGAACCTAAATATTATTGGGTGTTATCAAGAGTTAAATATATGCTTCATAAAAGTATAGGGCTTCAAGAAAAGTTTAGTTTAACGACTTATTCAGGGGGTTGTGATAAATTATTTGCCGTACGACTTTTTGATATTAGGGATGAAGAAGATCAACTCATCGGTCATATTATTGGTGATTACATTTTAATTGATGCTGAAAAAGGACGTCCTACCCGTATTACGAACAAAGAATCTATATTTGATGTATTAAACTTTAAGTATGAAGGGGAGCAGCTAGATAAGCTTGCACCACCAGAAGAGATTATTGCTGAAGAAGTGCGTAAAGCACGTTATTCAGAAATAGATTTGAATGGGCATATGAATAATGTGCAGTACATCAAATGGATTTTAGACATGCTGTCATTGGAAATGCATAAAGAGAAACAGATTGAAACATTACAGATTAATTATAATACTTCTGTTATGTATGAGGATCAAGTAAAAGTTGTTTTGGGAACAATAGAAGGAGAAGAAGGATACCGCGTAGCAGGTATGAGTTTAGATGGTACAATCAATTACTTTACTGCCCATATGGTACTTAAAGCGCGTTAATATAATTAGTAAGTAGCTAGTAGAAACAAGGAGCTGTTGCAAAATGCAATAGCTCCTTGTTTCTACTAGCTATTTTTATAATATTTAGAAGATAGCTGAGTCGTTTAATAGTGAAAAGTCTAAGGCTATATAAGGACTTAAACCTTGTAAAGCACAACAGTATAGAAGCTGTTTAGTTGTAAGGTCATAAATAAGGACATAATTTGTATAAATAGGATGGTTTGGCGAAAAAGTAAGTAATGTTAGAAATTGTCCTTGTAAGTAGGCTTTCACTGGTACTAAGTATGTTTCAGGCAAAGGAAGCTTATATGACATAAGAAGATTGCCCACACCATCTAATTGAGCACAGTTTAAAACACCAGTTTGAAGGGTAAAGGCTACTGTGTTTAGACCATTAGAAATTAGATAGGAAGGTGTAAAACCTAAGTTTATAAAATTTGGCACTAGCTGAGAAGGCTGAAGATGTCCTACACCGCTTTGCATAACAAAGAAAGCATGACCTAATGTATTTAAACTAGAGTGCTGTTTATAAATAGCGAAGGAGGAGGTGTCAAACTGGACCTGTTGTAGTACTTTAAGTGTAGTAGCATCTAGGGTGTAAAGTAGGCTTTTATATTCACCGACAATATCCCCTAATAAATAATAAACATTTCCCTTTCGTGTAATATGGTTAAGATAAAAATCTTGAGCGGGTATACCATAAGTATCAGGTGTATGCACTTTATTTGTAGTACTATCAATAAAATAAACGTGCGAAAGCGGCCCAGTAGGTGCCACTATTTTATAATGCGTATCTTCGGCATAATTATAGAAATAATGCAAGGGCACAGAGGGATTAGTCTGTGTATTAATTAAATCTAAAAGTGCCTGGCGTACTTTAAAGGGTAGAAAACCCTCTGTGTAACTTGCAGATTTTACAGAACCCCTAGAAAGGTGATTGTGACTGAGTGTATAGGTTCTAATAGAACTATGAGTAGGTGTACTATAATAAAGTAGCATATTAGCAAGGCTAAGTTGATGCTCTGATAGGTTATTTACAAGGAGGGTTGTCTCAGGAGCCTTAAGAAAATAAGAGGCTTCTCTAATAACTATTTCAAATAGGATAAAGCTTAAACAAATAAGTATTAGTAAATATTTTTTAGACCGCAATAATTTCATAAAGCATTACCATACCTTCTTGGGATCAAATCCATAGTTTTGTAAGATTTCAAGTAGCGGACTACTTGCCAGACTTTTTGGTGTGACAAAAAGAGAGTTAGAAAAATCTAAGTCATAACCAAAGTTATAAAAAGCTTGCCAGATAAGTAGGGCACATTGGGTTTCGTTAGGGATTATAGTCGTGTCTGTAATTTTTCGGCCAAGCAAATGATAAGTGGCATTTTTGAGATTTTCTCTAGCATAAAGCGCAATTTGATTAAGCTTATCAAGGGAAACCCCTTTTAGTCGCATCATTTTAAAAGTAGGATAATATTGCCACTTACTAATATTTTGTTCACAACAGCCCTCACCTATACGTAAAGCTTCTAAAGTCTTCCCATGTACGGCATCTACTACTAAGCCAGCATGTCCATGACGCCAGCCGAGGGAGTGAGCAGCTTTAGTAAAAAGAACATAGCCATTGTGATAAGGTCCAAGTTCAAAACCAGGAATAAAGTTACCCTGCTCATCTACTAAGCGTTCTTCAATAGTAATAGGTGGCAAGTACATCCAGCTGACATTTTTCTTTTTTAAGTAGTCGTCTTGAAATTTGAACATTTTTTCTGTAAAATTAGGCAAGGTCTTTAGTTCCTCATAAAGAGGTTTGGCAATGCCTGTTTGTTCATAGATGCAGGTATAATCTGCGTCTGTGAGCTGATTTTGTATAAGAATAGGCAGTAAGTTAATCTTAGGGGTAGTAGGTGAAAAATAGCAAGTTTTCACCGTTATATAAAAACAGGTAACTAAGAAAAAAGCTAAACAAAGTAGAAAGTATTTTCTGCGTGACAAGATAAGACCCCCTTCGTTAAATATTATTTTTAGCAGTTTCTGATGTGATTATGTAAATAACACATGAATTAAGATAAAGTTAGTAAAATCAAAGGAGTAAATAATGAGTAGTAAAGAAACATTAATTAAAGATATTTTAAGCATCCGTAGAAGATTAAGTCGTATTCCAACAGATGAAACAAGAGAGATTGAAAGATTTGAAGAGCAAATTAGCAAATCACTAAGACGCGTAGATCAAGCAAGTTATCTAGCCAAAAAATTTGATTATGAAGAATTAGAAGCTATTAAGGAAGCTTATACAAACTTATAGGAGCTATAACTTATATAAGAAGGGGAACTGCTACATTAATGAGGATAATGGCTAGCGTCCCCTTTCTTAAAAGGAGAGGAAACGTCATGAAAGGCAAAGTAATAGGCCCAAGTCAAATAGGAGACTTCAAATGCATTGGTGCAGCTTGTGAAGACACTTGCTGTGCAGGGTGGTATATTGGTATAGATGAAGGGACTTTGAAAAAATATAAAAAAGTAAAAGATCCAGTGATGAAAAAACGTTTTGATAAAGAACTCGTGACTAAATCTAGTTCAGAGGAACATGCAGCCAAGATTAAGCTTAAAAATAACCGTTGTGCATTTTTATCAAAGGAAGGTTTGTGTGACATTTTTACAAACTTAGGTGAAAATTATTTAAGTGAAACCTGTACGCTTTTTCCCCGTACCTTTAATGAAGTAGGGGAGCATATAGAATATTCCATTGCCCTTTCTTGTCCAGAGGCTGCAAGGATGATTTTATTAAATGAAAAAGGCTTTAAGCTTCAAACTTTAGAACAATTACCAAGTCGTTATAAAATTAGTGCCAAACTCCCTATAAATGAAAAGAAACCGCAAAAGTGGCAAGATTATTTAGTGCCAATTCGTAGGACATTAATAGGGCTTATTCAAAATAAGAATAAGGATTTTCTAGCACGTTTTAGTGATGTGGAAGACTTTTTACTGAAGTTAGATAGTTTAAGTAGAAAGCAAAGTTTAAAAGAAATACAAAGTTTGATTTCGGCATATAGTGATGTAAATAAATTACCTACAGCATTTAAACATCCTTTCAAGGACAAATGGGAGCATAAAGCGTTAGAATTGGTACTTCATCTAAAAGACTTACGTCGTGAGAAAAAATGGCCTTCTGTTTTTTATGAGGGATATTATAATGAATTACTTCAAGGTTTAAATTTACAAGAAAAAGATGATTTAAAGATAGCCAAAGCTAGCCTTGAAAAGGGTGAGCAGTGTTATTTAGAGGAGTTTATCAAAACACATAGTTATATTTTAGAAAACTATTTTGCAAACTATATATTTGAAAGACTTGTACCCTTAGATGGGGAAACTATTTTGGAGAGCCTAACAAAACTTGAAATTTATAAAAATCTTATTATAACCCATTTAGTTGGCATAGGGAATGCAAAGCAGGAATTGGAAGTAAAAGATGTAGTCACATTTATTCAAGCCTTTTCAAAGGTATTTGATCACAATGAAATTTATATGTATAAGTTACTTAAGCTTCAAAAAAACAATAAGAAATAAGAGGAAAAGATATGGAACAACAATTACAAGGCTGTACAGCTTTAGAAATCTTTGAACAAGTAGGCGAAGGAAAGACCTTAAATACTAAAAAAAATATACTCGAATATATGGATAAGATGCGTGAACTGAGCAAAAGTGGTGCATTAGACGAAGAACAAGTTAAAGAAGTCTATGAGTTTATTGAAAAAAACATTATGGCAATGAGTGAAACAGTTAAGGCCAATACAATTGTTTATCTAAAAAATGAACTTAGACTCAAATTAGGTAAATTTGCAAAAGTAAGTGCAGTAAAAGATAATGCTTTTATTAACTTCTTTAAACAAACTTATGAGAGTGCCGTAAAAACAAAAGAATATACTTGGGTACTAGCTGACCAAACTAAGATTAAAGAACAACAAATCTTAGATACTTTAAAAACTATTAATACTTATTGCTTTAAATCAAGACTTACTGAAAGTGAGAAAAAAGATATTTATCCAATGATTGAACGTATTGTGGATACACAAAATGTAAGACTGATTAATCAAATTAGAAGTATGGAAGGAATTCGTAAAGCTTTCCGTATTAAAGTAGTAGAAGAGAATCGACGTTTTAAAATTGTGAAGATAAAGAGATAAAAGAGATAATAGTGGGGATGCTTGGAAAGGGGCCGCAGGGGCACCCAGTAGTGGATAGCTGCACGCTACGTAATTTGTGATAGTCTAAGTTCGATTTTTAAAGAAACGCACTGAACTCGCGTGCTTGTTTCACTGCGCTGCTCAAACAGCAGTGCTAAAACCTCTTTAAAAATCTTCACTAAGACTATCATCAAATTACTCCGAAGGCAGACTATCCACTACTGGGTGCCTCTGCTACTTTCAAGCATAACTATTATTCCATGCCAGGTGAGGGCATGGAATAATAGTGAACTGTTTTACTTTGAAAAAGATTGTTTATACCTAAGCATTTCATAGTACAAGTTTTGTTACATTATTAAAATTTATGAATATGAAATCTATAGTAAGAATTAAAAAAGATATAGCCATGTGGTTTAACGTGGTTATATCTTTTTTAGAATGTAGTGATATTATGTGATTTGGTATTAACGTGCTATGTTGAATTTTGTTTTGCTGAGTATGGTTTTGACGGCTGTTAGGACGATGTAGAGGAGGACGATTTCAAAGGGGAGGAGTGAAATGTTCTTGATGAAACGTGGTCCTATGATGGCACTCATAGCATCGCCGTAGAGGAGAGCACTCCAGTAGGTGGTGAGGCAGACATTGAGCAAGATATTGACTAAAGTTTTTGCAGCAATAGTGCGCCAGAGGTTACATTTATTTTTGTAGAATAAAAGACCATAGATGACACCTCCTAAAATAGCTGTTAGCGTATAGCCTAGGAAGAATGGGCCTGTTGGTTTTAAGAAAAATTTAATAAGGTTGGCAAGACCATTTCCAAGACCGGCAGCTACTGGGCCATAAAGCATTCCCATAAGGGCTGTCACTAAGAAGCCGATACCAATTTGAAGAGTTGGTGTGATTTGAAAGCTTGTGATATAAGATACAACAATGCTCAGTGCAATGAGCATAGAAAGTCCTGTTAAAGAGCGAGTGTTTGTAAGCTCTTTATAGGAACCGACAAAAGAATTTGTGAGATTTGAAAATAATTTATTATTCATAGCAGATACCTCCTTGTTTTAGATTTGCTGTACAAGCTCGTAGGTAACTACTACCAATTCTTGAAGATGTAACAGCGGGATGCGGTGAATAAATCGCAAGTTAAATAACTTTTCGTTCCAATAGCAACTCCCCGTCTAATGGACACTTAACGTAAATTCACCTACTCTGCATATGTAAACTTATTATAACAGATTAAAGGCTAAAATA
>JAZKZQ010000269.1:0-6607 GCA_045612745.1 Cellulosilyticum sp.
AAATGAAGTGCACAACTACTACCTATTAAAAGGAGACCTGTTATAATGATACCCAAAATCATGCTTCCTATTATACGTAACTTAGTATGTCTTTTTGCCATAGTATCCTCCTTAAAAGATGATAGGCACTATAATATATAAATCTAATTTTATAATGCACTTATAGATGCTTTCTCTATACTTTATAAAAGTATAACTATTTTTCTGAAAAAATTCAATATATTCACTTTAAATATACTCATAAACTTATCCTCTTATAATGTAAAAGAGGATGTCATTTATGTATGTTGCATAAATAACATCCTCTCAATATCTTATGAATACGTAATAAATACGGGTTGTTTTTGCTTTTCTTCCAAGGCTAAAGCAATAGTTTCTGGTGCCTGCTTTAAATCTGCAACTAGTGATGAAGGTTTTTTTACCACATCATCTTGCCCCATTGGTACAAAGAAGATATTTTTTTTATCTAAGAGATAACCAATATTCTTTAAGTTCCCACTAATACCATCATTACTGGATAATGCAATAATAATAGGTCTACCATTTCTAAGCAAAGATTTAGCAGCAAGTAATACTGGTGTATCTGTAATACTATAAGCTAATTTAGCTAAAGTATTTCCAGTACAAGGTGCAATAATTAATGCATCAATTAAAGATTTAGGACCAAGTGGTTCAGCATCTACATTTGTATGAATAATTGTTTTATTGGTGATGGCTTCGATTTTAAAATTAATATCTGTCGCCTCACCAAAACGTGTAGAAGTATTATACGCATTAGGTGACATAATAGGGAAAACATTAACACCCATATCAACTAAATTCTTCATTAAAACAAGTGCTTTGGAAAATGTACAAAAAGAGCCGCACATGGCAAACCCTAAATTTAATCCTTTTAAGTCTTTCATAGAGAAGCCCCCTGATTTCGTAAAATGAGTAAAAGACATTGGTATAAAATATCAGCAGCGCTTCTAGGAGCTACAATACCTGGAAGTGATGGAGCAGGAATGTGTAAAATACCTCGTTGGTGGCAATAATTAATATCTATACCACCTGGTACAGAAGCAAGTTCAATATATACAGCCTCAGGATTAAAAGCATCAATTTCAGTCTTATTTAAAATGACAACAGGGATTGTATTAAAAATAAAGTCAAACTTACCAAGATGTGGTGTAAGTTCATTTAAAGGAATAGCTTCATATCCATAAGTACTAATAAAAGCGAGGTCAGTGGTTGAACGGGCTTCAACAGCCACATGCGCCCCTAAGCCATGAAGTTTATAAGCTAATATTTTACCACAACGCCCGAAGCCTAAAACTAGGCAATGACTATTGTGTAGTGTAATTTCACTGTTTTGCATAGCATATTGTATAGCCCCCTCAGCAGTAGGAATTGCATTTAAGATAGCAATTTCGTCCATCTTCATAATATCACAGTAGCGAATATGATGGGTTTCAAATGATTCTATTAAAGAAGGTGTGAGCACACTACCTAATACGAAACTATGAGAAGCCACTAAGAAGAATTGTTCAAGGGGGATATATGTGTTACACATGGGGGTGAATACACATTTATTATCTTTAGAAAATGGAATTGGACCAATAATATAAGGAATATCTTTAAGTTCATCTAAAGAAGCACAGACATGAGCATTTCGTGGAATATCTGGATGACAAAGTCCATAAATTAAGACATGAAATCCTTTTTGACATAAGATTTGGCTAAGTCTTACAAATCGTAAGTCACCACCCACAATTGCAACTGAAATTTGAGACATAGTGCATTCCTCCAGCCTACTTTAAATGTCTATGGTACAGTTTATGAATAGGACAAAATAGAGGTGCTTGTATGTATAGAATGTTTTAAAAGATATTTGTCTTTAAATTTTAAAAAAATATGTTATTTTGCAATTTCATTTGGTATAGTAGTAATAGAGAAAAAGAGAGAAACATGAAAAAATAAACTACTTATGAACATTAAAATGTGAGGAGCAAAACTATGAAACAACAATTTGAAAATATTGCACCACTTATTGGGAATACACCTTTACTAGAAATTAAGCTAAGTTATAAAGGTCAAATACGTACAATCTATTCAAAGGCAGAATATTATAATTTAACAGGTAATATTAAAGACCGTGTAGCACTTTATATTTTACAAAAAGCATATGAAAAAGGAACTATACATAAAGGAGATATCATAGCAGAAGCTACTAGTGGGAATACCGGCATTGCTTTTTCTGCTTTAGGAAGTTATTTAGGTCATCAAGTAGTCATCTACATGCCAGATTGGATGAGTAAAGAACGTATTAATTTAATGCAAAGTTATGGAGCCGATGTGCGTCTTGTATCTGCTCAAGAGGGTGGTTTTTTAGGTTCTATTAAAAAAACTGAAGAATTAGCTAAAGGGGGAGAAGTATTCTTACCTTGTCAGTTTTCTAATGAGGATAATGTTATGGCACATTATTTAATGACAGGAAATGAAATTGTATCCCAATTAGAACATTTAGGTCTCAAAGCAGATGCTGTAGTAGCTGGTGTAGGAACAGGTGGAACAATTATGGGGCTTGGTAAACGTTTAAAAGAAGTCAATCCACACTGTAAAGCCTATCCACTTGAACCGAGCAATTCACCAACTTTGTCCACAGGTTATAAGGTTGGTAAACATCGTATACAAGGTATTTCAGATGAATTTATTCCAAGTATAGTTAAGTTAGATGAATTAGATGAGGTAATTTCTGTAGAAGATGGGGATGCAATTATTATGGCACAAATGCTTTCTAAAAAATTAGGTATAGGTGTAGGAGTTTCTTCTGGTGCTAATTTAATTGGCTGTATAATAGCACAAAATAAATTAGGAAAAGATAAGATTATTGTCACTACCTTTGCAGATGATAATAAAAAATACTTATCTACAGATTATAGCAATAATGAACCTATGAGAGAAAGTTATCTTTCAAAGGATATAGAATTATTGGCTGTTATCGCACATACTTAAATTTTAATGCCAATAAATATCATATTATAAAGAAGAAACTACCAATAAGGTCAAAATAATCTTCATGGTAGCTTCTTTTTTTGTTTATAAAATATAGGTTATGAATTGAAAATTATTTACCACTACCTATTTCACATATAGCCAAAATAGCTTTTACAGCTAATTCCATATGCTCAAGTACAGCGAACTCATATTTCCCATGACAGTTATAAGCACCTGTGAAAACATTTGGACAAGGTAGTCCCATAAATGAAAGTCTTGCACCATCTGTACCGCCACGAATTGGTTCATAGACTGGTGTAATACCTACTTTAGTGAAAGCTTTTTTAGCTAACTCTAAAACTTCTGGGCGTTTGTCAATGATTTCTTTCATATTGTAATAGCTATCTGTAATTTCAAATTTCACAGTATCAGCACCATATTTTTCATTTAAGAGTTTTGTAATACTCTCAATTTTTTCTTTACGTGCATTAAAGCGATTTTTATCATGATCTCTTAGAATATAATGCATGGTAACTGCTTCGAGATGTCCTTCAAAAGCATGAAGATGATAAAAGCCTTCATGTCCTTCTGTGCATTCTGGTACTTCCTGTTGTGGTAAATGATTTTGAAATTCACAAGCAATAGTCAAGGCATTTTTCATCTTACCTTTTGCGGCACCTGGATGTACACTTAACCCTTGAATTTTAATAGTAGCAGAAGCAGCATTGAAATTTTCACATTGCAATTCACCTAAAGTACAACCATCGATTGTATAAGCAAAGTCTGCGTTAAATTTTTTTATATCAAAATAATCTACACCACGTCCGATTTCTTCATCTGGTGTAAAACCGATACGAATTGTACCATGTGGTATTTCAGGATGTGCTAAAAGGTACTCCATAGCCGTAAGGATTTCTGCAATACCTGCTTTATCATCCCCACCTAAAATAGTTGTACCATCTGTTGTAATAAGTGTATTCCCTATCAGATCTTTAAGCACCGGAAATTGAACTGGGCTTAGTATTACTTCTGAGTTTAAACCAATATCTCCACCACCATAATTTTCAATGACTTGTGGTTTAACATTGTTTCCTGGATAATCTGGTACAGTATCCATATGAGCAATAAATCCTATAATTGGCACACTTTCTGTGATATTGCTCGGAAGTGTAGCAAATACATATCCTTTTTCATCTAATGTTACATCTTTTAGGCCAAGCCTAGTACATTCTTCAACAAGCTTCTTAGCAAAATCTATTTGAACAGCAGTACTTGGATAGGTGTTACTCTGGCTATCTGCCTGGGTATTAGTTTTTACATATCCTAAAAAACGATTTAATAATTTTTCTTTCATCTAGTTAGCCTCCAGTATTATATCTAAAATTCTCTTACTTATTTTAACATAATGATAGAAAATGAATGTATAAAAAGTTTTTTAAAATATTAGTATCATTCTACCTTATTTACACAAAGATCCTTAATAGGAATACTTACTTCACCATTTTTAAATTTTTCCTTATACATATTTTTAGCAATAAGTTTGTCTCGTGCCTCAATGGTACAAATTTCTTTTCCATGCTTGTTTGTAAAACTAAATAACATCTCATCACTCCTTGTATCTCATTTTTGTTGCCTTGTTTACTATACTGAAGTAAAAAATATATTTCAAGGTAGTAAGCCTAAGACAAAAGCTTCGAACAGTATATATCTAAATAATCTACATAGTGAGTAAATGATGTTGTTGATAAAAATCAAAATGATATACTTTTCTTAATAACTTCTTTATACATATTAAATCCATATTAAGTTTTTAAAAGGACTTTAAGAACTTAATACGTGAAAGAAGTAAAAATATGGAGGAGCAAATTTATGAAAGCAAGATATTTTACAAAGCAATTATTTGCAGTACTTACAGCATGTACAATGGTAACACCAGTTTGTACAAATTTAGCACCTGTATTTGCAGCTGAAACAACTTATGCTGATCTTATTTTTGATGATTTTGAAACAGGTTTAAATGGGTGGACAGCTCGTGGAGAAGATGCAGAAGTAGTTGAACTTACAACTGAAGACGCTTATTCAGGAAAAAGCTGTGTTAAGATAAGTAATCGTAGTCAAACATGGCATGGTGCAACATGTAATAAGACAGATGAATTACAGCTAGGTGAAACTTATGAATTTTCTGTAGCTATTAAGTTTAAGGGGGATAAATATTCAAATTCTCAAAACTTTAGCTTACAACTTCAATATAATGATGGTGTAGATGAACAATACAAAACCATTAAATCTCAAACTGTTACAAAAGGGCAATGGACTGTTTTAAAAGGGGAATATACTATTCCAACAGATGCAACAAATGTACAAATTTATCTTGAAACACAATGGACAGCTAATCCTTCAACACAGGAGCTGATGGATTTTTATATCGATGATTTTAAAGCAAAACCAGCTACACTTCCTGATATTCAGCAAGACATTGCAAGCTTAAAAGATGTATTTGCAGATAAGCTTATTATTGGTGGTGCAGCCATGGCTAGCGAAATTGCCCCAAAACCTGCTAAAGACTTATTCTTAAAACACTATAATAGTATTACATTTGGTAATGAACTTAAACCAGACTTTGTATTAGATCGCAATGCAACTATTGCTTATATGGATGCTAATGGTGGTGATGAAACAAATCCACAAATTAGTCTGCGTGCTGCAAAAACATTGCTTGAATTTGCAAGAGACAATAATATTCCGGTAAGAGGACATACACTTGTATGGCATAGTCAAACACCAGACTGGTTCTTCAAAGAAGGTTATTCTGAAGACCCTAATGCAGCATGGGTATCAAAAGAAGTTATGCTTCAAAGATTAGAGAACTATATTAAAAATTTAATGGAAGCTTTAGAAAAAGAGTATCCAACAGTAAACTTCTATGCATGGGATGTTGTCAATGAAGCTGTAGATCCCAGTACTTCAACAGGTATGAGAGCCCCAGGATCTAATAATCTTGTATCAGGTCAATCTGCTTGGATGAAGACTGTTGGCAGTGAATTTATTGTAAAAGCCTTTGAATATGCAAGAAAATATGCACCAGAAGGATGTAAGCTTTTCTATAATGACTACAACGAATATGAAGAAGCTAAGAGCAATTATATTTATAATATCTTAAAAGAACTTAAAGCAAAAGGTTTAATAGATGGTATGGGCATGCAATCTCACTGGATTATGCAATATCCAAGTATTAGCATGTTTGAATCAGCTGTTAAAAAATATAATGAGTTAGGCCTTGAAATTCAGCTTACAGAGCTTGATATTAAAAATCCAGATAACAGTGAATATGCATTAAAGGAACAAGCTACACGCTATAAACAAATTTTCAATAAAGTTATGGAACTTAAAGAAAAAGGTGCAAATATTACAGCCGTTGTATTCTGGGGAGTAACTGATACAACAAGCTGGCTTGGTGGATATCCTCTATTATTTGATGGTGAATATAAAGCAAAACCTGCATATTATTCAATTATTGAAGATTATGTAAAAGACACACCAAATCCAGGTGAACCAACAAATCCATCTGAACCAGTAGATCCAAGTGAGCCAACAGATCCATCTGCACCAGTAACTCCAAGTGAACCAATAG
>JAZKZQ010000270.1:0-19698 GCA_045612745.1 Cellulosilyticum sp.
TGTAAGCATAGAAGGAATCTTTTTTGTACTTTCTATCAAATGTAATAAGACCTTTGTGGTTCATACCATTTACGCCACCTTCATTTCTCGCATCAGCAGCAAAGTCGAACATGTTCCATACATGTGTTGCCCAAATATATGGTCTTGTGAAGAGTTGTTTAATAAGTTCTTCATGATAGTATGCTTGATACTCTTCTGTATAATCTCCTTGTTTAGGATCTGATGTATGCCAGTTAAGTGCTTCGCAACCATATTCACTGACACCAATAGGAATGTTTGGATAAGTTTTGTGGAAGTTATCAAACCAAGGACCATTCATAGATGTATCTCCACCGTACCATCCAAAATAGTGGTTGTAGGATACAACATCTGGAATTTGAATATATGGATGGTCAATTTCACACATAGATACAGCTGCAATTACTGTTTTTCTTGTCTTATCCATTTCATGAACTAAATCATTAAGAATTCTATGATTTTCAACTAAGTCATCTCTATCTGTTTCTGTAATAGTAATCTCATTAGATAATCCCCATACGACGATACTTGGATGATTGTAGTTTTGAGTAATCAGTTCTTTCATTTGCGAAATAGTATTTTCACGACCTGTTGGCATATGTCTTGAGATATATGGAATCTCAGCCCAAACCACCATTCCTCTTTCGTCACATAAATCATAGAAATATTGATCATGTTGATAGTGGGCTAAACGAATAGTTGTTGCACCCATTTCACAGATTAAATCCATATCTTCTTCATGATTTTTTCTAAGAATAGCATTACCAATCCCCACATAATCTTGATGTCTAGATACCCCACGTAGTGGATAGCTCTCACCATTTAAAATAAATCCCTTCTCAGGATCAATCTCAAATGTACGACAACCAAAACGAGTACTTACAGAGTCCAATTCTTCGACTTCATCTACAAGTTTAACTTCTGCTGTATATAAGTATGGATCTTTTACACCATGCCATAAATGTACATCTTTTATCTCAAACATTACTTCTGTTTGATCAGCAGCAACCTTTTGTTCTGCAACTACTGTTCCATCTTGCGCTTTGAATGTATAAACTAAAGATTGTCCTTCTTTAGCCTCTTTAACAAATACTTTAACTGCTACTTTGGCATCTTTGCCTTCTATTGTAGGTGTTACCATAATACCAGGACCACCATAGTATTCTAAGTCAAAGTGAGATTCTTTTACTGCAATGATATTAACATCACGATAAATCCCACCATAGAATGTAAAGTCTGCTACTTGTGGGTAAATTTCTTCATTGGCACTATTATCCACTGCAATTACAAATAAGTTTTTACTTTCTAAAGCATCTGTAATGTCTACTCTCCATGTAGAGTATCCTCCATCATGGTGTGCTAACTTTTTACCATTTACATATACATCTGCTGAAGAGTTTGCACCTTGAAGTTCTAAGTAATATCTATCAGCTTCTGGAAGCTCATTTTTTTCTAATTGATTAACATAATAGCAAGTCCCACGATAATAGTCATTTCCCCCATCTTGTCCATCAATATTATTCCATGTATGTGGCAAGTTTACCCAATACCACTTTTCTGGCATTGTTGTTGGTATTTCTACTGCTCCCTTTGAAAAAGCCCATTTTGTATTAAAGTTATAAATCTGTCTCATTTAAGTAATCCTCCGTTAGCCCTTCTACTAATACTATGTTATACATATATAACTTATTTTTGTAAAAATCCCCATCTCTATACCCACATGAACTACTTTTTAAAATAGCTCTATAAGATAGACCATATCTACTATTCATCTACCTTATACATGCCATTTTATTATAGACTTCACATTTATAAATTTTCGTTATTCATAGCTTATAGATAATTTGTCTATATCATTAATTAACTTAAGTCTAGAAATATCTATATATAAATAAAAGCAGATCACCTACGATCTGCTTTTATCTTATTAATTAATTGATCTATTTATCTAATTATTTTGCTGCACGGCGTCTTCTAAGTTCAGCTGTATTTGCTTCAACTCTTTTCTTACCTAATGGATATAAGAAGATAAGAACAAGAATAAGTAATACATAAGATATTGCTGGCACTAAACATGTAACGCTATAGATACCATCTAATACTTTTGGCTCGAATGCTGTAGCTGCTGTGTATCCAACTGCTGTAAGCATAGCCCCTGCAATACCAGAAGAGAACCCTTGCCCACATTTTCTTGAGAATGAGTACACTGAGTAAATTGTACCATCTGCACGTTCGTTTAATACAACTTCTGTATCATCAATTACGTCTGCAAGCATAGCCCATGTAATTAATGAGAAGACAGCTGAACCGATGAATCCAACTTCATAAATAGCTGTCCAAACCCAGATATTTGTTGTTTTTAAGAAGAATAATACGATGAATGATGCTGCTTGAATTGCAGCTGCAAAAATCGCAAGGTTCTTACGTCCAAATTTATCTGAAAGTTTAACTACGAATACAGAACATAATAATGTAATACCGATACCTAAAAGGTTAGTCATTGAAATCGCACCTGCATTACCGAAGTAGTTAGGATAGATGTATGACTGCATGTTTGAGTAAGACATTTGTCCTAATAATGCTGTTAATGATACTAATACGATACCGATTAACGATTTGTTTTTAGCAATCATTTTACCTAATGCAGCAAAGCTGAATTTTTCTGTTTTAGTTTCAAATTTAACACGTTCTGTTGTCATATGGTAACATACCATGAAACAGATGAACGCTGCTACAGAGAAGATTGCTGCGGCAATCATCATTTTTGAATCTGATAAAATTGTTTGTCCAGCATCATTTGTATAGTAAATGAATGATGGAAGTACTACTGATGTTAAAACAACTACAACTTGTGTACCAAGTGTTCTCCAAGTAGATAAGTCTGCTCTTTCTTTTGGAGAGTCTGTAATAGCTGATGCCATTGAACCATAAGGGATGTTGATAGCTGTGTAGAATACGCTACCCCATAAAAGGTATGTGAAGAACATCCAGAATACTTTGAATCCCATACTCATGTCTTTGAACCATGAAGCATACATTAAGAATGATGCGATTGCAACTGGTCCAGCTACAAGTTTAAGGAAAGGTGCAAATTTACCTTTCGCTTTTGTTGGCGCACGGTCAACGATCTGACCCATAGCCATATCTGTGAAGGCATCTACGAATCTAGCTACCATCATCATTGTACCAACCATAGCAGCTGATACACCCATAACGTCTGTGTAGAATTTTAATAAATACATACTTGAAAGGAAGAACATAAGGTCATTACCCATGTTACCAATCATGTATGACAATTTATCTTTCATACCAAACGGCTTTACATTTTGTCTTTCCACTGTAATCCCTCCTAATTAGTTGTCGAAAGTTTTATGTCTGTTAGGCTTACTACTACACTTTATACTACCTGTTATATCTTTGTCAATGTTTTTGTGTTTTTTGTACATTCAGCACTACATACAGCTTCTATTGTTGTTATTTTGCCCAATTTTATTAACATACTTTTGAGCACTATGCACATTATGCATAGTTTTTTATATTATTTAATGATTATAATGAACTTTTATTCAAGTCCTTTATTAGAGGACATTTTTTTTGATTTTTAAAATAAATTTTATATTACACTATAAATTTCCC
Organism: Cellulosilyticum sp.; assembly: GCA_045612745.1. Taxonomy (GTDB): domain Bacteria; phylum Bacillota; class Clostridia; order Lachnospirales; family Cellulosilyticaceae; genus Cellulosilyticum. The sequence goes on from JAZKZQ010000270.1 coordinate 3,655, forward strand.
CTTCCTATTTATTACTATTTATACTTCCCCATACATATATGTTTTATACTTGAAAATACAACTTTTATTGATACAAAAAAAACTGATATAACTATTTTTATCAGCTATACCAGTGTTTTGCTTATATTTTATATAACCTTATATCCCTTTTTATAATCTAGCGTATTTTTATGTTAATAAATATTTTTTATACTGCTTATATGTTTCTTTAGCTTACTATCATATAAGGATACCCCTTCACTATGTCAGTCACACACGCACACTTAAAATTTAAATAAAACTTTAGTTTATTTTTAAATTTTAATACATATTTTTTTCAATCCATGCTATTTTTACTGCCCCTCTATCTTCTTATAAATATTTTTTTTATAAAAATGATTAGTTTTTCTATATTTTTCACCAGAAAATTAGTATATTTTAGCCACGTGAGTTTGTGAATAATTAGATAATCTCTTTATACCTATCTTTTTGTTATTTCCATATGCCACTTCCTATTTTACCAGTAATTTTTAAAGCTAATAATTGTTACCTTTCTTTCTCTAGCTCCCAAATATATTTGTCTCTTCTAAAAATCAAGCAAACAGCTATCCCCATAAATGCTAAAATTAAAAATAAAAATGCTGCTCCAGAACCTTTTCCTACGCCAAATAAACTGGTGAAAATATTTGAGCTTTGTTCTGCCATAAAAGGTTCAAATACCTTATCCACCAAAAAGCCTCCTAGAAAATATCCTATTGGAATTGTAAAAAACTGCAATGTATTTCTTGCGGCGAAAACTCTACCTTGCATCTCAATAGGTGTATAACTTCTAAGGATTACATCCAGATTGGCACCCATCATCGGAATTAAAATCCAACCAAGTGCAGCTCCTATACACCATACAGGTACAGAACGTCCAAGAGCTAAAAAGAAGTTTTCCGTACTCATTGAAAATAAAAGTGTATTACAAATCACCTTCACACGACTTTTAGGAGTAGGTACAATAGAAACGATTATACTCCCCACTAGAGTGGCAATACCAATAACTGTATTTACTATGCCAAGAGCAACTTCCCCTCCATTTTCTCGCGACAACAACATCGCTGGAAGTGCTGCATTATACATAGATGCCACTAGATTTATTCCTGCTAAAAATAATATTAAATTCAAGATTCCTCTATTTATACTTAAATATTTTAATCCTGCTTTTAAGGACGTGGTTAAAGTTTCTTTATTTTCCTCTTCATGGACTATCTCAGGTACCTTTATAAATAACAAAAGACATAAAAAAGCTATACCAAATGTACATAAGTCAAATAAAATCACTGCATTCATCCCTAGCATAGCCAGTAATGCTGTGGCTAAAACAGGGGTGAGTATACTTGTAAGTGAATTTGATAAGGATCGCATGCCACTCACTTTTTGATAGTACTTTTTAGGTGTTAACAAACTTATTGTAACATCAGCAGAAGGTTGTTGTATGGTATTCATTAAACCATTTAACCCGTTTAAGCAATATATATGCCAAATCTCCAATTTTTCCATGCTTAAAAGTATAAAGACCACTACAGTACATAATGCAGCAAAGGTATCACATATCAGCATTGTTAGCTTCTTATGCCACCTATCACTCAGTACCCCTGCAAATATACTCATGAGTACATAAGGTGCATAAGAACAAATTGTTATTAAAGCTGTTTGTAGTGCAGAACCATACTGTTCATAAGACCAAATAACTAATACATAATTAGTCATCCCACTTCCTAATGCTGAAAGTGATTGAGATAACCATAGAATAATAAAGTATTTTAAATCATTAAAACTTGTTTTTATTGAATTCATTGTGACTTTGCTCCTTTTTATATCATATTAAAAATATAAAATGCAAAGTCTTTAGGACCTACTTGAGCTCCATGCTAATAGTCCTATTAGACCTTGCATGGAGCAACAGCAACACAAAGCATCGTTTTCCTTCCTCCTCTAAATAAAATTTATACGAATTATATATCTATCTTCATTATAAACTTTAACCTCTGTACATTCAAATAAATTTTTAAAATATTCATTTTTATTTAGATTATTTTACCACTAAATAAACATCAATATAATGCAGAAATATTTAGTCTTATCCCTATTTAATAAGGTAAGGTTTGACATTTTTATCCACTGGCGTTTATTATTGGATAAATAGGGGAATAATCGTATTTTTTATGCTGTAAAATTATCTAATTACTAAATCAATTCCATGGCTAAATATTTAATATTAACTTTATAAGCCTTAACTATAGATCTCTCCATCTATAAACTAGATTTATTCATAAACATAAACTAATTTGCCCCCATGATTTCACATTACTAAAAACTATGCAGAACTAAAATTTATAAATGTGAAATCTATCATAAATGAAAAATGGTACATTATTTTATCACATATGCAATAACCCCAAAAAGCATATTCTCTCCGAGATAAATACTACCATTTCTCATGCCACTATTTTAGTAAATGTTTTAAAAGTAATTAGAATGACTCAGCAATACGTTTATTATAAATAATTATTCAACATAAGAGGTTCATATGAAAAAAAGTTTTTGTTTTTAAATCTATTTCTCATCCTTGCACTAATAATAGGAAACACACTAGTATATAAGGCCTCAAAGAAGAATCTAGTGGAAACTGTTTCTAATTATACACTCTCTAATGCCTTGTCTATTGAAGAAGAGACTACTTCATCTTTTAGAGTACGAAGTGCTTATTTACAAAGTATAGCAAATATAATCGCACTTAATAATAATGTTGATAATGACATTAACATTCCTACTATATTAAAAGGTAATTTAGAAAACAATCAAGTAAATATTGAGGCTATCTACTATGCTTCTGAAGAAGGAGACTTCTATTATAATGACCAAAAATTAGCAGAGCCTTATTCGGTTTATTCTAATAAAGATTGGTATAAAAATACTAAAGCACAACCTAATACACCCCATTTTTCCGATATCTATGAAGATACAGTCACAGGTAATTTAACAATAGGTATTTTCTATGGTATAACTAATGCTAATAACGAATTTATTGGAAGTGTAGGATTAGATATCTCACTAGAAGGATTTGCAGCACATTTACACTCTCTTACTACTGATGATTCTTTCGTAATTCTTACAGATGAAACTGGTCATATTTGGGCTCAAGATAATCAATTTGATACAGAATCAATTGCTAATGAACCCGAATTTATGTTAGAGAATCAAGAAACTCTAATTAAAGGAAATCAATTTGTAACTTCTACAGCAATCTCTCTGTTACCAAATTATAGATTGTATTTCTATACTGATCTGACACATATAGTGAATGATAAAATTTCTATAATCTTCATTAATATTATCTTCTCTATATTGCTATTAATTGTAATTCTTGCATATAAAGTTCGCTTAGTAACTAAAGTACTTCGTAATTTAGATGGCATTAATGAAGCTATCACTACAATGGCTACAGGTGACTTTACTGTAAGGATAAGTATACCAGATATTCCTGAACTAGCTTATCTTTGTACAAACCTTAATTCTTCCTTAGAAAAAATGGAAAATGTTATCGGTTCAATTGCTTCTACAAGTAACTCGATTACTGCATCAGCTCATCAGGTATATGAATTATCGCAAGAAACTACAACTTCTACATCTGAAGTTGCTGTTGCCATAGATAATGTTTCAAGTACCACAGTTGAACAAGTAAATTCTATTAACAAGGTACATCAGTCAGTGGTACTATTAGCCAATAAACTAGACAATTTAAGCTATAATACAAATAATATTATTGAAGTATCTAATACAACTGAAAAATTAGGTCATGAAGTCTTAACAATATTAGATTCTTTAATCAAGCAATCTCATTTAACACAAGAAACTTCAGTTGTATTGTCTGAAAACATGAATCAAATGAGTGAAAATATTAATAGTATTAATTATATTTTAGATGCTATCTCAAGTATAACAAGTCAAACGACATTATTAGCTTTAAATGCTTCTATTGAAGCAGCTAGGGCTGGTGAATCGGGTAAAGGATTTGCTGTTGTAGCTAATGAAATACGTAATCTTGCAGAAGATTCTACAAAACAGACAGATGAAATTCAAAAAATTATAGAAGCAGTTAATATAAGTTATAAAAACTTCTCCTCACTTATGATGGAAACAGATTCGTTATATGAAAAGCAAAATTCATATATCTCTATTACTAAAGATAAGTTTACAGATATATTAGCAGCCGTTCAGTCCCTTATATCATCTATTCAAGAGATTAGTACTGCCATGTCTGATATGATTAACTACAAAGATACTGTAACAAAAGAAGTAGATTCTATATTAAATTCAGCTCAAGGTATATCCTCTACTACACAAGATGTTACATCATCAGCTCAAGAAATCACAGCTACAATGCAAATGTTTGTACAAAATACAGATACTTTAAATGAAATAGCTGCTTCATTACAAGTCTTATTAGAAGACTTTAAGATTTCTTCTAATTAATTAATCTTTAAGTTGTAGAATTTCTTAATCTTATGTATACTTGTGAAGTTGATATATTATTTCGGAGGGTAAATATGACTATTTCAAGTTTTTTTAAGCTAGTAGAAATTCGTACCAAGGTAGCTAGTATTATTCCATATTTGCTAGGAAGTGTTTATACGCTTTATGCCTTTGATACCTTTAAACCAGTGAATGCTATTTTAATGTTTTTAAGTATGATTATTTTTGATATGACTACTACTGCTATCAATAATTATATTGATTATACGAAAGCTATCAAGAAAGATGGTTATGGCTATGAAGTACATAATGCTATTACTGCACACAACTTAAATATTAGAGCAGTGCGTTTTGTTATCTTTGCTATGCTATTTACTTCTGCTATATTAGGACTGATTTTAGCACTTCGTACAGATTACATTGTACTACTATTAGGTATACTTTGCTTTGCTATTGGTGTGTTATATACCTTTGGGCCATTGCCTATTTCACGTACACCTTTTGGGGAAGTTTTTTCAGGCATAACAATGGGTCTTATTTTAACGTTTATTACTATTTATATACATATTTTTGATCAAAACATTATTGGCATCTCTTTTTCTAAAAACATACTACTCATGTCTTTAGATTTAAAAACTTTATTTAATATTAGCCTTATATGCATTCCTCTCATTGCTTGCATTTCTAATATTATGCTTGCCAATAATATTTGTGATATGGCAGAAGATTTACCAAACAAACGCTATACACTTCCTCTTTATATAGGCAAAGAAAACGCTTTATTACTTTGGGAGTGTCTGTATTATATAGCTTATCTAGGGATTATCCTTGGTATTATTCTAAAAGTACTACCACTTATTTCCTTAATAGTACTTTTTACCCTTATACCAGTTTTAAAAAATATTCATTCCTTTAAAGCTAAGCAAGTTAAAAGTATGACCTTTATTTATGCCATTAAAAACTTTATGATTCTTAATGTAGCTTATATTTTAACTTTAATATTGGGTTTAATTTTTAATAAACTCTTTCATTAATTAAAAAGAAAAGAAGGGAGTATCGCTCAACTCATCTAATTGATTATGCGATATTCCCTTCTTATTTTAGTTTTATTCACTTAATAGGCTCTATCTAACATTGCCTCTGTAATTTCTTGTAAGATCACCTTATACTCATTATCTGGTAATCGTTTTATAAAGCTATATGCTTTATCTGTATATTTTTTAGCTAATATTCTTGCTTGGTCAATACCCCCATGTTCTTTTGTAAGCCTTATAATTCTTACTACATCTGCTTCACTTAAATCTTTTTTCTCTAGAAGTGTCATTAATTCCACTGGCTTTTTCTCTAAAGCATAAATCAATGGTAATGTATAAATACCATCTCTTAAATCATGGCCTACTTCTTTACCTAATGTTTGCTCGCTACTTGTATAATCTAATATATCATCAATAATTTGAAATGCCATACCAATATTATGACCTATATTCCAAAACAATCTTGAAAGCTTTGCATCACATTCACTTTCTGCAGCACCTATATACAAGCTAAGTGAAAATAATTCTGCTGTTTTACCAGATATACGCTTTAAGTAGTGTTTCACACTTACTTCTTTTTGAAATCTAGAATTTAACTGCTCTACTTCGCCTAGGCAAATTCTAGACATTGCTCTACTATCTAATTGTATGCTATGTAAGGATGCTGTGCTTGCTAATATCTTAAAGCAAATGCAGAAAAGATAATCTCCAATATAAACTGCATATTCCTTTCCATATTTAGATTGGATTGTTTCTTTTCCCCTTCTTAACTTAGAATCATCGATTACATCATCATGAACAAGTGTGGCCATATGAAACATCTCTACTACTGTCGCCATAGCTCTTGTACGCTCTGCCTCATATTTTCCAAACTTAGATGCAAGAACTGTAAAGCCTGGCCTAATCATCTTTCCACCTGATTGTATAAGCTCTTTAATAGATGTTTCTATGACTTTATCTTTACAGTAGGCATTCTCTTCCATCATATTTAAAACTGCCTCTAACTCTATTTTTATTTCTGGGTATCTATTCCAAATTACATGCATACTTCTACCTCACTCTTTTTTCTACCATTTCTTTAAAAAAGGGCAGCTTATACATATGTGCTACTGTATAATTTGCTGCTATCCCTACAAAAATTCCTGTCACAATGCCTGCCACTGATAAAAAGGGAAGATAAAGCATAACCCCAATATTTTGTACAATGAGTGAAGCAACTAAAAGCTGTCCTATATTATGAAAAACTGCTCCTGCAGCGCTCACACCTATAATACTTACCTTATCTTTTAAACTTTCCTTAATTACCACCATAATCATGAAACTTAGCAGTGCTCCCATACCACCATACATGAGCCCAGATACACTTCCTCCAAATATTGCACCTAAAACTAATCTAGTGACTATAATTTGTATCACATCTCGCTTTTTTTCAAGTGTATAAAGTGCAATAACTGTTACAAGATTTGCGAGGCCTAGCTTAGCACCAGGTGTCATAAATGGAACTGGAATATTGCGCTCAAACAAATGAAGGGCAAGCGCCATTGCCACTAGGAGTGACTTATAGACTAAATGTTTTACTTCTTTCATACCCTACTCCTAATATGCATTAACATCTATTATATCCTCATCTTCCTCTGCTACTTTACCTATAATCTGAATATATAATTTATGAGGTAAACATGTAATAGACTGGCCCGGCTTTCCTATAAAACCTGTTTGCACACAAATCTCATCCGGGCAGTCTGCCTTAGAAATTGTAATCTCTTCATTTTCTATTACTGCTACATTATTACCATAGTCTGTTTCGATGATAAACCCTGTCTCTTTCATCTGCCCCGTTAAAGGTACTTCCTTATACAACTTTCCATCAACGGTTATCCTTGCATAGGTTATATCATAGTCACCTACTAGTAATACTTTCAAAAAAAGATACGGAACAAATGAAATGAAAAGGAGTAAGACAATAATAATCTTATCCCATGGTTTTATTTTCATAATGTTTTCTTAAGCTCCTAATGATTTCATATTACTAAAAACTATAAATAACTAAGATTTATAAATTTGAAATCTATATCGTCTTATTATATTAAAAAACTTATATAAAAAAGACCACTTCTCAGAATAAATCTAAGTGGTCTTTTTTATTTCTAATCCATTAATTTATCTTTCACTATAAATATGTTTATTTTTACCAAGCCACCAGTTACCTACTACCTTAGTAATCCATGGCATTACATAATAATCAAGACCTAATGTTCTACCTGCACCACTCATTAATGCAATTCCGCCAAAAGTATACCATAAGATATCCCATCCAGCCATAGCTGAAAGAATGAAATTCATAGTCATGAATACTGATGCTGCCGATGCAAGCCATGTAAATAATCCTGCAATGAGTGCAAGTCCAATACCGATTTCTAAAGCTACTACCATGATTTGGAAAAGGTTAGCCATAGTTTCATTAGGAATCATTATTTTCATAATCCATTCGTAGAACTTTGGCATTTCACTTAAGATTGGTGTTGCATACTCTGCTGCTCCCTCTGCTGCTGAAGATGCACCTGTTAAACCATCTTGAAGCCATGCAAAAGGCATATTGATATTACCTGCTTTAATCCAGCTATCTGACCCAATCTTAAATAACCATTGTCCTTCATTAAATAGTGCATGAACTGCTTTTTCCCATGTCGCTTCACCACAAAGCTTAGCAAGACCTTCAATAAGCCATACACATCCTACATAAAGTCTTAGCGGAATAAGCCATAGACGATTTCCTTTAGATGCAAGATGTCCTCTAATAATGGTTCTATTTTCTTTCATATCAAAGAACTCATGTTGTAAATAACGATACACTGCTGGAATATTGAGTACACCAAATAAGTAAAGCATATTTACAAGGTGTTTCGCAATCATTGCAAAAAGTCCTGAAAGTTTGATACCCATCAGATTTGCTACGCAATATTTTCCACCAATAGATACCATAAAGCCATGGTAGCTTGACTTAAACTTCACTTTTTCTTGTTTTCCTTCAATAGCAGCTACGATATTCTTAACAGCTGTTGTCGCTGTTTGTTCTGCTGCCTCTACAATTTGAGGATTTCCTTTACCTGGCTCTTCTTCTACATAAGCACAGTCCCCAATTAAATATACATTTTCATGCTGTGTAGACTGCATATATTCATTAGCTTGTAGCCTATTTGCCTTAGCTGTTTCAAGGCCATATTTCGTACAATCCACATTGTTTTGAACACCACAAGTCCAAATAAGTGTTTGTGTTTTAATAATCTCACCAGATTTTAAAGTAATAGTATTTGGTGTAACTTCTACGATTGGACTATTCTTAAGAATCTTCATACCATGTTTTGTCATATAACGCTCAGCTTTATCTGCTTGCTTACGATCTAACATGTTCAGAATAGTTCCTTCTGCTTCTACAACTAAAAGTGAAACTTCATTTTCATCTACTCTATATTCACGAGCAAGGGTAGATTTCCATTCTAGAAGCTCTCCAGCCATTTCAATACCTGTAAATCCAGATCCCGCTACGGCAAAAGTAAGCATTTCTTTTCTTTTTTCTGAATCTCTCTCAAGTGAAGCTGCTTTAAATTTAAATTCAATATGCTCTCTAATCTTAAGTGCATCTTCTAAAGACCAAAGACTAAAACCATATTCTTTAACGCCTGGTATGCCAAAATATGCTGGTTCATTTCCCATACCAATCATTAAATAATCATATGTATACTCTCCATGCTTTGTAGTTACCTTTTGTGCTGTTGTATCTACATGTGTTATGTAATCTACTACTACATTCACTTTTGTTCTATGAAAAATTTGACTCAGTTCTACCTTAACAGATTCTTCTGGCACACGTCCACCTGCAACCTCATGAAGTTCTGTCATAAGTGTGTGGTATGGATTTTTATCAATTAATGTAATTTGAATAGCATTATTCTTTTTATACTTTTTAGCAAGCTTTTTTGCTGCATGTACACCTGCATAACCTGCACCAAGTATAACAATATTGGTTTTATTTGACATTATTCACCTCTATCTTAATTTACATAATTTTATTCTCTTTATAACCACTATACCCAAATATTGTTAAAAAGTCTACTATTTCTTTGATATTTTTTTCACTTTTTTCATAGTAAAATGTATTTTTTTTGTTTTTGTATAGTATAATGTAATCCATAATCAATGAATTTACATAAATTTCTAGCTAAAACGGAGGTCAAAATGGCTATTAAATTTAAAAGAAATTATTTTATATCTATTATGCTTCTATTAAGCATTGTTATTTTTGTGACATACTATAATTCAAAAACAACGCAAAAAATATCGGAACCACTTAGCCAAACAGATTTCCTATTAGGGACTGTAGTTAAGATTACCCTATACGATCATCAATCCGAAGAAATTCTTAACCTATGTATGAATAAACTTAAAGAACTAGAAGATACCCTCAGTATTAATAAAACAGGAACACTTATAGATAAAATTAATGAACAAGCTGGTATATCTCCTGTGGTAGTAGACCAAGATACCTATCAGGTTATCGAAAAAGGCCTCACTTATAGCCAATTGACAGACGGTGCTTTTGATTTAACTGTTGGCCCAGTGGTAAAGCTCTGGAATATAGGTTTTCCTGAAGCCAGAGTTCCTAGTACTGATGAAATAAAAAATACCTTACCTCTAGTTGGATTTGATAAAGTCATACTTAATCCTAATGAATCTACTGTTTATTTGACAGAAAAAGGAATGTGCCTAGATCTTGGTGGTATAGGTAAAGGATATGCTGCTGATGAAGTCACTAAACTTCTAAAAACACATGGCGTTAGACATGCCATTATTGATTTAGGTGGTAATCTTTATACTTTAGGTTATAAGCCAGGTAATAAACTTTGGTCTATCGGTGTACAAGATCCTTTTAATCCTAGGGGAAAAATTATTGGCCGTCTAAAAACTGCCAATAAATCCATTGTCACTTCTGGTATCTATGAACGCTACTTAGAAGATGAAAACGGCCACAAGTATCACCATATTTTAGATCCTAAAACAGGCTATCCTTATGACAATCAAATTGCTGGCGTTACTATTATTAGTGACTCCTCTACAGATGGAGACGCCTTATCAACTGCCGTTTTTGCCATGGGTATAGAAAAAGGCATTGCCTTTGTAGAAAGCTTAGATGGCGTAGATGCTATTTTTGTCACATCTGATGCCAAGGTCTATACTACAACAGGTGTTGAAGATAACTTTGTACTTACTAATGAATCCTTTACACTAGCAAATTAATTTTTTATAAAAGGGGATGTCGCAAAATGGTCCGCTGGATCAAGTGCTACTACACGCTACAAACTTCTGTAATCTATGAGGTGCTAAGTTCGATACTTCGAGAAACGGCGAAAAACTTGCTTCACTTCGTTACGCTTCGAACACTTCGCCTAAAACCTCTCTAAGTATCTTCACTAAGCACCTCAGCAGATTACTTCAGATGTAGCTTAGTAGTAGCACTTGACCCAGCTTTCTTTTGTGACCTGAAAGGTAAGGAGAGAAAGAAGTTAACTTAATTACTTTGAAAAAGCAAGAGAATTATCTCCTCCTTTAAATTTTCACATAAAAACAGGGCTGTCGAACAACTAATCTAATTGATTGTGCGACAGCCTCCTTGTTTCTACTTTCTACTCTCCACTTTCCACTTACATACTTTACCTTCTATCTTTTCAATAAGCTTAAATAAACCCATACCACATAAACTAATGGCGATAATACCGCTATACATTTCCACATAATCTACCTTAATCCAGGCATTCATAATATAATAGCCAATTCCTATATTGGTTGCATAATTCTCTGCAAAAAATACAGCTACCATACTAGAGCCTATTGCAATCTTTAACGAGGTAAAGATACTTGGCATAGCGGCTGGGATAATGAGGTGAAATAACTTTTGTCTCCTAGTAAGTCCCCATGTCTTAGCTGTTAAGAAAAGGTGTTCTGGTAAATGATAGATACTATCTCTCACGCTTACTATGAGATGAAATACGCTAATAGCAAAAATTAAAATAATCTTAGATAAATCTCCTAGACCGAATAAAATCATAAAAACAGGTAGAAATGCAATACGTGGTACAGGATAAATTAAATAGATAATGGGTGTAATATAGCAGTCTAAATATCTATTTGCCCCAAGGGCTATACCTAATGTCCCACCTATTATTAATGTAAGTCCTAATCCTAAACCAATCCGCCCCATACTACCACTTAGATGACGAAGCAACTCTGGCACATTTTGAAGGGCATATAAAAGCACCTCCAGTGGCTCTGGTACAACGAATGAATCTAAGGACAAATGAAGTACCTCCCATACTAGTATCACCATACCTACTGCATAGAAGTTTGATAAATAGTGCTTTTTAATCTGCATATATATCCCTCTCTAACTTCAGTTCACTTCTTATTTCTAAACACTTTTTATAAAAAAGTGGATGCTCTCTTAAATTGTTTACACCATAAAGTTCATTCTCATACAACTTATACCTACCATTTGGTAGCATAATAAGTATTCGTTCCCCTAATACGATAGCTTCCTCAATACTATGGGTTACAAATAATAAAGTCGTCTTATGGCACTTTCTAATCTCTAAAATAAAATCCTGAAATAATTCTTTATGAAGTGCATCTAAGGCAGAAGATGGTTCATCAAGTAAAAGCAGCTTAGGTTCCCAAACCAAAATACACCCTATGGCAACCCGTTGCCTCTCTCCTCCACTTAAACTAAGTGGATAACGGTCTAGTAAATGTACAATATGAAGCTCCTTTGCAATATCTTGTATCTTTTTCTTTATTTCATCTTTTTTGTATCCTCTTGCCTTTAGACCTAAAGATAAATTTTTATATACTGTTAGCCAAGGAAATAAATTGTTATCTTGCAAAGCAAGTCCTACTGATTTCTGCATCTTAGCTATGGGCTGATTGGCTATTAAAATATTCCCCTCATCATATGGAAAAAGCCCTGCTATGGTACATAGCAAGGTACTCTTTCCACACCCAGATGGCCCTATAACAGCGAGGCTCTCTCCAGATGATACTTGGAGGCTCAGTTTATTTAAAATTACTTTATCATCATAGGCTAGTGTTAAATCTTTAATGACTAACATTTATTTTACGAAAGCCTCTGTTACTAAATCCTCATAATTTACTTCAAGTGTTTTTCCTTGAAGTGCCGCTGTCCAAAGGCGAATATCTTCCACAAATTCTGCTGATGGAATACGTGTAGTATGGTAAGTAGGTAGTACCATAAGCTCTTTTACCTTTTCATCTAATCCAAGTTCTTGGATTAAAATATCTTTAGCTACTTCTTCATTAGCTAATATTTCTTCTACAGCCTTATTATAAGCTTCATGGAAAGCTGACACAGCTTCCTCATTAGAAGTAATACTTTCATTTGTAAAAATCATAGCATTTGGTGTGAAATCATCTGGATTACCATAAGTACGTTTTTCTAAGCCTTTAAGCTGTGCTGTAGATGCCATAGGTTCTGGAAGTACTGCCATATCTAATTCGCCTGCCATCAGCATTTGCATTCTAACTGGCATTTCATTGATAAATACTTTTTCCATATTGTAATCTTTTAAATATGTATCAGCTAAATAGTTGACAACACTTACTTCCATAAGCCCTACTTTTACATCTTGTTTTTCTTCAAAGTTTGGACTAAGTACAATAGGGAACATCCCATCTGTGGTAGTAGTCATTACCGCATCTAATCCTGCTGCTTTATTATTTAAAAACTGAATCATGCTCACCATAGCCCCATCTAATTCACCGGCTTGAATGGAACTTTGTTTCGTCGCCCCATTTGTGAAAACTTCAAGAGCTACAGTTAAACCAAGCTCCTCAAAATATCCATTTTCTTGTGCTAATAAAATAGGGGCACTATCAGCTGCTGACATAACACCAATACGAAGGGTTCCTAAATCCTTTGCTTCTACAGTCTCAGACTTCCCTACCACTGCTTCTGTATGATCTGTTGTCACTTTACTTCCACATCCTACAAGCATAGTTGTTAATGTTACTGCTAATATAACTTTTCTTAATAATTGTTTCATCTCTTTCTCCTAAATCCTGTATACATATATCTTTATTAATTTTTAAAATGTGATTTTCTCACAACGATAACATTTATAACCTAGTGGTCTTGTAATATCCTTATCCTTCATGGCCATTTCAAAGACAACCTCAGCTGGATTACTACCTGTTACTTCCACAATGACAACTTCATTCTTCATACGATTGCTTTTCATATCATCTGTAGGGCCACCAAAAATATCTTTCGTAATCCCACCAAAGCACATAAGTCTATTATTGTTTTCTAATAAACTAATAGACCCTAAGTATGGACAGTATAAGCTGTTACCACGTTCCTCTCCATAGCTCCATACTTTCTCAAAAGTTCCTGCTTCTAAGTCAATCTGATACTCTATACCACGACTAAAGTTCTCATAGGCATGACGTGCCTTTTCTAGGTCATAACTCCTAAAATTTCCATTATCAAACATTAAAAAAGTACCTGTTTTTCCTATAACAGGTGTATGTGGTGCCCACCCTAAGTCAGACTCATGAACTGGATTTAAAACATAGGGATTTAATCGCTCATTCCATCCTTCCTTAGGGGCAATAATCCACTTAATTTCAGAGGTTGCCTTATTAAATTTCACCATACAGCTCTGATTTCTAGAGGTTGCTATAATGCTATCATCTGTTTCATCATAGACAATAGCATTTAAGTGAAGCCAATCTAATGGATGATTTACTGAAATTTTATCAATGACAGTCTGACGATTTGCATCTAAAATATTTCTAAAATGCCATTCATTAATGATTTCCCCATATTTGCGGTCTATTTCTACTAGTAAATCTTGTTTAGTCTCTTCACCCTGTGTAATGGCTAAAAAGTTTTCATTTGGCAATTCATACACATCATGATGTAATCCGTTTGGCAGCTTATAAAAAGCTTTAATATGACCTAAAAAATCCATCTCAATAAAACCTGCTGATGTATAAGCCCCACAGATGCCGCTACTAATAGGTGCATCTACTATTACATGACCATTTTTAAGCTTCCTAAAAACATGGGCCGTCATTCCTGTATAAAACCATCTCACACTACCTTCGCCGTCTACAATAGAATAAAGTGCCTCTATTGTTTTAACCCCCTCAGCTCTACCTAAGGATAATGAAAAGAAACCTCCTGCCATTTGAGCTTGTTGACTTACACTTACTTGTATATAGGGATAACTACTTGGTAAAGGCTTAGTTTCCATATATAAGGTGTATGCTTTGGTAGTGCCATCTTGATAGTTCACCTTTATACTCACTTCATTTTTTATATTAGGCTTTAAACCTAAAACAGGTAATTCATGATGTCCTTTTTCTAGCTCATAGCAACTCCTATAATCATATACTTTTATTGTAATATGTACTGGCTGTTCTAGAAAAAACATTATAAGTCCACTTAAAGGACAGACTTCATAGGGATTAACAATTACAAAAGGGCTTTCAATTGTATAGCTTTGTTTACTATACATATCTAATAAAGCATCTCTTTGCAACTGTTGCTTTCTCATTATTTCCATCATAATTCTTATACTCCATAAATAAATCAAGCTACCTTCCTAATTGCTTAGAAAAGTAGCTTGAATAATCAATCTATTATGCTTCTAATGCTGACTTAACTGCATCTAATAAAGTTGGAACTTTAATTGAAACACCTGTTACAGCATCTGTGTGACCATCTTCATCAGATAAACTAACTTTTTCTAAATCAAAGTTATTTTCTGCTAAGAATGTTGCTAATGCATCTACTTGCTCATTCCAAGGTGTACCACCTTCAACCATTACATACTCACCTGCTGCTGCTTGTTCGTATTTGCTTGAACCATCTTCATTTATGTAATCAAATTTAACACTAACTGGTTTACCTTCTTCAAAAGTTACAGTTGCAACTGTTTTACCTTTTTCATCTGCTACTTCACCAACTTTTTCTCCTGTAAATGATTCAGCAGTAGTTGTTGATTCCACTGCAGGAGCATCTGCTGCTACCTCTTTTGTTCCACAAGCTGTGAATGCCATCATTGAGCTTAATACCAGTAATAAGATTCCAAATTTTTTCATAATATCCTCCTATTTGAACATAATGCATTCACATTATAACTTAATTTTCTATCATTATCAACATTTATGTTAACTTTTGTCTATTGCAATAATTCTTTATCTCCAAACACCATAAGTAAGGATTATACTGATAGTCTGTAAAAATGAGTATATTTCTCTAAGATACTATTTTTATATCATTAGTTTATGCACCATTGTTACCGGCAAGTACTTTTGGCGAAATTTCGGTAAATAATTTTACCTAGTTCTTACGTAAACTTTTTATAAGTATGTTGCGTAGCAGCATACCAGAATGCCTAAGTATTCTGGTCAAATAATGATTGGCGATGCTCTA
>JAZKZQ010000271.1:0-6062 GCA_045612745.1 Cellulosilyticum sp.
TTAAAAAATTATGATATAATCTTATTAATTTTAAATAAGTAGGAGGGGACAACATGCAAATGCATTTTTGGAAAGAAGGACAGGTACTTAATTACGAAGAATTATTAGAGACACTAAAACAAATAATTAATTATAAAGTAATAGATGAGTTATCAGATGAAGAGATAGATAAGTTGTATGTAAAGGTTTGGGATACAGCTTACTACAGTATAAAACAATACTTAGAAGAAAGGAATTTTAGAATTATTAACCCTAGACAAGGACTATTAACAGCCTATCAAGTAAAGTTAGTTTTAGATAAAGCTTTATGGGATGAAGCATTAGAGCGTAAGACTCTTATAGAGAAGGGGGTACCTTCTTGTAAACAAGTTTATGAAAAAGGCATAAGAAGTTTTATAAAAGAAGATTACTTCCTGTCATTAAAAGAAATGAAAGATAAATTAGCTATACCACAGCTTGACGATGAAGAATAAAAATATGGTTCATAAACGGTTGCATAAAAAATCTAAAAGTTAAAAGAGGTTATTGTAAATTATAGAAAAAGTTTACAGTAACCTCTTTTTTATTCACAGTTTTTTTGGAGTGCTTCTAGTTTAAGAATTTTAAAAGTGTTTTTATAGTAGTCAATGAGCCCTTCGTCTCTCATACGTCCTAATTCTCGTGACATAGAAGGTCTAGAAACATTAAGATAATCAGCTAGTTCATTGCGACTAAGTGGAATATTAAAGGAAAGGTTCCTTTGATTTTTTGCCTCAGTTAAGAGATAGGTGGCAAGTTTTTCGCGCATACCTTTAAGCATAAGCAAATCAATTTTATGGTTGAGCATATAATTTTTTTCACCAAGTAACAACATCATATTGTGAATGAGCTGATGGTGAAAATGACAGCTATGCCCACAGGTCTTAAGGATTTTTTCATAAGGAATAAGGAGAAGTGAAGTTTTAGTAATTGCTTTAGCACTTACTGGTGCAAGACGTTTGGTAGTACAAACGACACCTTCTCCAAAAAGTTGGCTTTCTCCAAGCAAAGCAACAATATTACGGGCGCCATTAATGTTTTCTTTAGCGATTTCTATAGAACCCTCTAAAACAATATAAATATAAGAGATATCATCGCCTAAGTGAAAGGCATATTCACCTTCTTTTAAAGTTTTAAAGGTAGCACACAGACAATTAAGCAAATCGTTAAGTTCCTCATATGCTACTTCTTTAAATAAAGGGCAATTTAAAATAGTTATAGCATAATTATAGGATAAAGGACTGAGGGTAAATACCTTCTGCATCATAACACGCCTTTCTTGAATGAGATTTTTATACTTTTTGTAGCTATAGCTACATGGTACAGATAGGTTTTATATTAAGATGATGATAAGGAAAAGTCAAGAGCAGGTATCACAAGTGGAGTATAAGTTAGCAGAGTGTGTAAAGGGCTTAGTAGAAAAAGATAGTGAAATTATGGCAATAGATGGAATGTCTTGTGATCAAGCTATTCGCATTGTAGTACAGGATGAAAAAACTTATAAAATTATTAAAGGTGCATCATAAAAAGTGAATACTAAATCCTGAGATATGCCGAGAAATAAAGAAGAGGAGAGTGTGGAAATAATGGACAGTATTGAAGTAATGATGGGTGAGCATCGCTTGATTGAGAGGATGTTAAAGGTGATGCGTAAGGCTTGCTATGGTATTATGCAAGGGGAAGAAGTTAATTATGCTGATTTCGAGCTGATGATTGATTTTGTGAAAACTTATTCAGATGCACATCATCATGGGAAAGAAGAGAAACTTTTATTTAATGAGATGGTGACATATTTAGGGCCATTAGGAAGTAAACTTGTTAAAAATGGTATGCTTGTAGAACATGATTTAGGACGATTACACATACAAGAACTTGTAGCAGCCCTAGAGAGAGTGAAGGCTGGAGATGAGGAAAGTAAATTAGATGTGATTGCAAATGCTATTAGTTATACCCATCTGTTAACAAGACATATCGAAAAAGAGGATAAAGTAGTTTATACTTTTGCAAAGCGTGAACTACCTGCTGAGGTTTTAGAAAAAGTAAATGCAGAGACTGAAGCTTTTGAAGAAGAAGCAGAAGCAAAATGTATACAAAAACATTACCATGAGCTACTTGAAGGATTAGAGAAAAAGTATAATATACAATAATAAATATGCTATGATGAAGAGGCAAATATAAAATGGGATAAATGGAGGTAGAGTAATGCATTATAAGGCGGTTTTGTTTGACTTTGATTATACTTTAGCATTTTCTGAGAAGGGAATTTTGATGTGCTATAAGCATGTGTTAGGGGCACATGGGCATGAAGGGGTTAGTGACGAGGCGATTAAGTATACCATAGGTATGACTTTGATAGATGGCTTTAAGTATTTGACAGGAATAAAGGATATGACAGTACTTGATACATACCGTAAAGAATATATAGCTAAGGCAGATGAGGTCATGACAGCCAATACTATATTATATCCAGAAACAATACCAGTTTTGAAAAAGTTGAGAGCAGCTGGTGTGGAGATAGGGATTATTTCTACTAAATTACGTTATCGTATTAAAGAGACCTTAAAACAGTATGAGATTGAAGATTGGATTAGGATTGTTGTAGGGGGAGAAGATGTAAAAGAAGCCAAGCCATCTCCAGAAGGCATACTTTATGCGATAGGGGAGTTAGGGCTTAATAAAGAAGAAATATTATACATCGGTGATCATATCATTGATGCACAAACAGCTCAAAATGCAGGGGTAGACTTTATTGGAGTGACTACAGGAAATACGAATAAGGAAGCCTTTGTAGGATATCCGTCTATTAAAATAATAGCATCATTAGCAGAGATATAATTAAAATACCCATTTATCCTAAGAAAGATAGGATAGATGGGTATTCTTTATTGTGAATTATATTCGTGAAATTCATCTGGAGATAAAGTTTGCTCCACCTTGTCGAAGAGCTGAGATAAAGCATCTAGCTCTTCGGGAGAAAGAATACTGCTTGAGCTTTTTTCATTTATGTCATATTCAGATTTTGTGGTATCTGTTGATGGCAAGGGGTTGGGGGGATAGTGGTCAGCAGTAGTGGATAACTCGGCAGTTTGCCCTATAGTAGGTGAATAAAATCTGATAACCATTTTACGAATTAAGTTTACTGCAACTTTATAGATTTCATAGTCATGTTGAAGACCTAAATTTAAACTACATGTAGCTAAAGAAGAGGCATCTAATTTAGAGGTTGAAACAGGTGTATCATGACTATAAAGTGTCATAATAAGGTAGTCTGAACCAGTTAATTGATAGTAGGTGTCAAAGAAGACGTCAGCTGAAACCATATTAAACTTAGATTCTGTACATAAAAAGTAAAGAGAAATTTCATAGGAAGGACCTACTGAAATATCGCCAAGTTTGATAGGACTGTAGTCCTTAAATAAATAATCTAAATCAGTATAGTTTAGTCCACCAGGTGAAGTAGGAAATGTGAGTGCTACTGGTTTAGGACCAAGTTCAATAACATTAACACCTTTTGGATTTTCCGCTAATAGTAAATGATTTAATATAAAATTTGAATAAGCATCAATATAAGCTTGAATATTTTCCTGCATAGTATCTATTCCTTTAATTATTTAGTGACATTAAAATTATATGAAGAATAACACCTAGTGTTAGTTAATTCTAGTATTATTCTGTCCATAAAATCAAAACTTTAAAAGACTTTTTCTAGTTTGTTACGTTATTGTGTGATAATAGTTATTATGGGATTATTCCATAAATTATCATAAAGTTAGTATAACACAATTAAAAATAAAATCAGAATAATAATTATCATAAAATGAATTAAATTTTATAGGTATAATGAATAACTAAGTATAAAGATAGATTTTAGAAATGAATTAAGGTTATATTAATAATATAGAAAAGTATTGTAAAAATTGATCATTGTTATAAATAGAGAGGCGGAGTACACTGACTATAAGAGGCGTAAATACATAAAATACGAAGATTATTTAAAAATTATAAGAGTGAAAGGAGGGTGTATAAATATGAAGAAGTCAAATATATTTTTGGGACTTGGATGGTTCATGGTAATTGCAGCAGTAGTATTTATTATCTTTGGAAAAAGTCACCCAGAGATGTCGTTTATATGGAGTAATGTAGTAACTTACTCAATCTATATTTTATATGTGATTATTACGGCAGTAATGTTTATTATGGCAAAGAAGAGTAAATAGAGCTATTTCTAATGTCTCTTGGTGTAATACCATGTTCACAATTTTATGAAATTTCAATATCAATTCCTTGGTTTTTGTATGCTGCCCAATGACCAATAATAATGACTTCCCTATTCATAATTGGCAAGTGAACTTTACTAATGACTCCCTTTATTTTTTGTGTTAACATAGAATAGAGCATTAAATTAATTAAAACATACATAATGATAGAAGTTTGTAAGGAGGACATCAAAAGGGTGTTGAGTAAACAAGAACATAGCAAGCAATTTGCTAAGCGTGCTCATATATGTTTGTTAAGCACACGTATAGGGTTGTTGTTCATGTTTTTAAGTTTGAAGGCTTACGTTATGATTGGGGTTAGTGTGTTAAGCATTATAACTTACATACTTGCAATGAGGCAGTTGCGGGAAGAAAAAACAAGAAGATATGCATATTTAGTCTATTTTGAGATAGGACTATATATGATGATTGCCACAATGGTAATGGGATGGAAATGGGGATTTCAGTTACATTATTTTTCGTTAATACCTACTAGCTTCTTATATGAATATAATACAAAATCAAAGCTTACGAGAATCAAATCCATAGGAGTAAGCATTATAACGTTTGCAATGTTTCTAACAATGAGGTTGTATACATACTACTATGAGCCTGTATATGTGATACATAATAATGGGATGATTAATATAGTTTATGTATGCAATATAGTGGTAGCGTGTGGCTTTTTGATTACTTATATGAGTTACTATACTCAGTTTATAGGAAAATTAGAAGATCAATTAAGGCATATAGCAGAACATGATCCGTTAACTGGTTTATATAATAGACATTATATTCAGAAATTATTGCAAGGATTTGTAGTAGCCTATGATAAGGAACAAGCTGAGTTTACTGTAGCAATTATAGATATAGATAATTTTAAAAGTATCAATGACACCCATGGTTATCATGTGGGAGATTATATATTGCAAGGAGTATCAGAGGTATTAAATCAATATAAATCTCAAGATACTTTTATAGCAAGATGGGGAGGGGTAGAGTTTATGGTTGTACAAACTAATTATCCCCATATTGATCAGTGCTATAAGAAATTAAATGCTTTGCGTAAACGTATTGAAGATGAAGATTTCGTATATATTAATAAGAAGATACCTGTTACGATTACAGCAGGGCTTGCTGAGTTTAAGGGTGAGGGAGATATAGAAGAGATTATTCAGCTAGCAGGTGAGAGATTGTATTTTGGTAAGAGATGTGGAAAGAATTGTATTATATAAGTGTATTTAATTATGAAGATTAATGGGTATTTAATTATGAAGATTAATGGGTATTATTATGAGGAGAGTTTATTAAGTAGATATAGGTTGGAGGTAAAATGTACCCTTTGTAAAAGACATTTTGAAAAAAGCTAGGAGATATTAAAAAGATGATTTCTGTATTCTACAGGAGTCATCTTTTTTTTAGTTTTATTGGCATCTATACTCATTATAATATTTGATATACTCATCTACCTATTCTTTTAACTGTAAGCGTCAATTTAAGCACGCCTATAAAAAAATACGCTACTGCTAGTAGAGGCTACTGAAAAACTATCGTTTTTTTAGATAAAGCCTAAATCAGTACTTCAAAAAAAGGCAATTAAAATCTAAAGTTAAGATTTTAATTGCCTTTTTTCTTTTATTATTAAGCTAATGGAGGTCTTAGTCCTCCATTAACTTAATAATTCTTTTTAAATTTACTGCGAACATGGTCAATGCCCCTTGCATTTCCATGCCTATTAAGCCTGACGATGATGCAACATCATAGCCATGCCTATGTTTTAATTCACTA
>JAZKZQ010000272.1:0-35360 GCA_045612745.1 Cellulosilyticum sp.
ACTACAAAACGGAATGTATACAGGATATAACCCTATTGGATTTGATGCTGGGACACTATTTGACTTAATTAAAAATGATAATTTAGCGATACTAAATAGGTTTAATACGGATGAACTTTGGTTTCGTAATAATAATCAAGATGGATCAGTTAGAGCATGGCAGCAAATAACCACTACTAAAAATATAGGTGTTACATTACAAAATGGCTGGACTAAAAAATATGAAGACTGTAACCCAACATTATGTAAAGTAGGGCATATAATTACTTTAACAGCAGTTGTTTCTAATCCGTCAGCAGTTGCAAATGGTGGTATAATTATAACTTTACCGTCAGAGGCACGACCTAACAGCAATTTAGCATTCAAAGTTTTTCTTGAAAACGGTACATCTGTTATTGTAAAAGTACTATTAAATGGCACAGTTGTGGTGAATTTTGATTACACAGCTAATCAAGCCATATTTTTAGATATATCATGGGCTAGGCTATAAAAAGGGGGTGGTGCACAATGACACACAAAGAAATAATTGCAATGATCATAGAAACAGAACAAGGAACATTCACACCGCAATATACATTCGATGACTATAACCAGGAAACCGATGAATATACAAATTTGGAAATAATAAAGACAGCACAAGAAGTTTATCAAGAGTGGTTAACAAAAAAAGATAAACAAATTGATATTTGTACACCCAAAACAAATCAAGAGCTGCAAGAAGAAATTGAAAACTTAAAAGCTCAACTCGGAACTGTACACGAAAGACTATGCACACAGCAAGAAATGTCCTCAACTGTAATAGCACACGTTTTCGGAACGGAGGTGCTAAAAAATGAGTAAAACGAGCGGTAAAATATTAGCTAGAGCTGTAGATTTATACTTTCACGAGGGGTATTACACAGTAAATTCTGTAAGAGGTTTTTTTAAACAAAGCAACTATGATAAAAATTTAATCGAGGAAGGTGATTTTGAAGCAATCACAGGCATTTCGTTTGAATTTTATAATGAACACAAAGAAGAAATTGGCGGTTTAAAATACCAAGCATTTCAAGCTTGGTTGGAAAGTTATAAAGTAGAACATCAAAAAGAAATTATAGCGTAGAAGGTGCAACATGAGCGACAAAGAACTTGAATTAACACATTCTGTTATAGCACTAGCTCAAGAAATGCAACACGACAGAATGAAAGAAAGAGAATTATCAGACTTAAAGAACAGAAGACAAATGATAATAAATATAGTGCTTATTATAGCTTTCAGTATTATTTTAATGTATGACATACACGAAAGTTACGGTGAAGTCAGCATTCAAAATACATCTACAGCCGTATCGGAAAGGAGGGTAGTAAATGAGTAAAGTAAGAAAACCAAGAGGAGTAAGAAAACCAAGAAAGGGGAGACGATAATATGACCGAGTACATACCTTTAATTTGTACCGTGATCGGATGCGTTATCGGTGTAGCAGGGTTCTTTCTAGGACAAAAGAAAGGACTCTCTACCAACGCATACGAGCAAGGGCAAAAAGATGCTAACATAGCAAATGAATTAAGGAATATCAATCAAAAGTTGGATGATGTTATTAGAGATACAGTAAACAGAGAAGAGTTTGCAGAATTTAAACAGCGTATCGTAGCACTAGAAAAGAACGTATTTAAAAAGGAGCGTGACGAATAATGGAAACAGAACAAATTTTAAGTTTTATTTCGCCAGGGTTAATTATATTAGTAGCAGTAGTTTATTGCTTAGGTATTTTTCTTAAATCTTCACAAATTAAGGACAAGTATATACCAGTTACCCTTTTAGTAGCTTCTATTCTACTCACAATAGCCTATACAGCTTGTATTGAGGGTACAGGCATTAATCCTACTGTATTAGTAAACGGCTTCATACAGGGCGTTTTAATCGCTTCTGTAGCAGTCTATGGTAATCAGCTATTAAAACAAGTCAGAAAGGATGAATAATATGAGTGAAGATGTAACCAGAGCATGTAGAGATTTAAATAAGTTATCCGCAAAAGGTAAACAAGCTTGTGAATTGTTTCTAGCAGAGTGCAAGAAGCAAGGACTAAATGTATTGGTCACAGAAACATATAGAAGCCAAGCAAGACAAACTTATTTATATGAGCAAGGTAGAACAAGGCCAGGGAAGATTGTAACTCAAATTAAGAAAGTAGGTTATCACAATACAGGTAATGCGTGGGATATATGTCAAAACATTAAAGGGCAAGAGTATTCGGACAGTAGCTTCTTTGCTAAATGTGGAGCAATAGCTAAATCGCTTGGTATAGAATGGGGTGGCTACTGGAAAGGGTTCGTTGATACACCACATTTCCAGATAAGTGACTCATGGCAACCGCCCAAAGCTACAACTATTTCTAAAAAGGAAACAGTTAAGCATGATGAAGAATTATACCAAGCATGTAGAAAAATCATCTTAAGTGGTATTAAAATCAACATTAATAATTGGAAACGATTAGATCTTATTAATTTAAAGAATGTACCTAGCCTTTTAAATAAACTTGGAGGACTAGATAAATTAGTAGCTGATAAAGTAATAAGCGATAAGCAATTATGGATTACAGGGCAATATAATGCAAATCACGTTAGGTCGTTATTAATTAAATACAGCAAGATATTAGGCTAGGGCTTAGGCTCTAGCTTTATTTTTTTGCCTAAAAGACGGTTTTTAAATATAAAAACTTTTTATTTTGTATATACAAATGTATTGACAAAGTACTATACAAGATATATAATTATATTATAAAGATAAACAAAAGGAGGAAACAAAGATGAAAGAAGTAATGGTAAGAGCATGGGAAATCGTTAAAGAAGCAGTTAAAAATTTCGGAGGTTGTGCAAAAGCTTATTTAAGTGGAGCTTTAAAAATGGCTTGGGCAGAAGTTAAAGCTCAAGCAGGAAGAAGGATGTCAGATGCAGACGCTCAAAGAGCACAATCTTTAAAATTATCTCTTAACATTACTTCTAAATTAGCTATTAGATTAGTAGAAATAGAAAAAGCATTTCAAGAATACAACGGGATGTCAGCAGACAATCAATTAAAATTTAATGTATGGAGAGGACGTAGAGTATATATCACTTGCCCTTGGTGGTCTAAATACCAAAACAGCAAAGGAAACTATGTAGATATGGAAACATTAGAATTACATGCAAGATATGTTTCTTTATAAAGAGAGGAGAAAGCTATGGCAGTTATAAATGTAAGAGCAAAGGACGATACAGTTGAAAGATTAAAAAAAATAGCAGATCAAACTAATAGTAGTCAAGCAGAAGTTGTTTCTAAATCTCTTGATGTACTAGATGATTTTATGATTTGTAAAATGGAAATGACAGAGGATGAAATTAATCAGTTACCGCTTCATCTCAAATTGATTTTTAAGAAAATATAGTTTTGTATATACAAATGTATTGACAAAGTACTATACAAGATATATAATTAAATCATGGTAAGGGAGTTACCAAATAAAAATAAAAAGGGGAATATATATTATGATGACAATTGAAGAAGTAGTTGAAGAAATTAATGGAATTGATTTTGAGAGTGTAGATGATTTACAAGAAAATATTGTGCAAGAAATAATAATAGCTTTTGGTGATTATGAGTATGAAGAAGAAAGCGAAGTTTTAGTAACAGAAGATCCATATGGCGGTTATACATGGCAAGCATATGTAAATCACGAAGATTCTCCGATTATACTTATTAAGGCGAATGGCTTACAATTAGAGGCTGTGCTTAAATAAGATAAAGGCTTGGCTAGTGCCTAAAACTAGCCATAATAAAGGGGTGTAAATGTGTGCGAACAGGTAGAAAAGGCTTCTCGAGTGAAGAGATAGAGAAAATAAAAAGCGTATATAAAGAATGTGATTCAATAAAAGAAACGGCCAAAATATTAAACATAAGTGAAACAACTGTAAAAAAATATGTAGGATATACTAGAAAAAGAAAGCCGTATACTACAAATAGAAAAATAACGCAAGACTTAACAGGTAGAACTTTTGGCACATTAATAGTAATTGGTTTATCCGAAGAGTTTAAGCATCATGGTGGTTATAAACGTACAACATGGAAATGCAAATGTGAATGTGGCAATATTGTAGAGATATGCACTGGCAGTTTAATAAACGGATTAAGCGTAAGCTGTGGGGCGTGCCAAAAATATAAAAACAACACAAGTGGGGTAAGAGGGGTATATTTAACTAAAAAGAATGAATGGAAGGCTTCGATAGTGGTCGATTCTAAAGAATGTTATCTAGGAACATTTAAAACTAAAGAAGCAGCTATTTTTATAAGGAAAGAAGCAGAAGAGCAAAAGAAAAAGGGGATAGACAACTTTAAAGAATGGTACAATGGTATTAAAAAAAGAAAACGATTTTAGACTGGAGCAATCCAGTCTATTTTTAATGCATAAAATCAACGTTTGAATAGAATATAAATTATAAGGCTACACTCTAGCAAAAAGGAGTGTGGCCTATTTATGTTAGAATGGATTATAGAAGAACTAAAAAAAGGTTAGATGGTGGTTAGTATTGCCTATTGGTGTTGCAGGAGGGATAATTTTTAGTCTTGTTATATGTCTTGCGCTGTATTAATTTATAAGTTAGAATTATCTAAAAACATTTAAAGGGGAGAAATTAAAATGAAAAAGTTGTTATTAGTTGTATTATGTTTAATGTTTAGTTTATGTGGTTGTGGAAATAAGGAAATAGCAGATAGCGGTAAATCTAATGATGGTAAATTCAAATTCACAATTGTAAAAGGTGAAAAAGCTAAAACAGAAGCAGGCGTTGACGTTATGAATGTGACTATCAAAATGGATAATCATTCAGATAGCTCAGCTACACCGATTGATAGTGGTTGTGGCGTTTGGGGATTTCAAGATGGGCAAGACATGCCTTTAGAATATGATACCGCGTTGCAAGAAAATGATAATTATACAAGCGTTCAAAACGGATATTCTTTAGAGTATAACGTGTTATTAGAAATGAAAGATGACTCACCAGTAACAGTAGAGGTAAAAGATAAGTCTAGCAATAAAGTTATAGCAAGAAAAGTAATAGAATAAATATAAAAGGCTAGTTTAAAGCACTAGCCTTTTATATTGCAGCAAAACGTGACGTAATTTTTGACGGAATTTTGCTGATAACTATAGTAAAATTTAAATATACTAAAGTGATAATTTGTATCACGTTACAATTTTAGAAACGTTGAGTATCAAGCGATAAGTACGTATTATCAATGCTTCATGGACTATAGTACAAGAAATTAAAAAAGAGTAACTCATTCGTAATGAGTAGGTCTAGGGTTCGAGTCCCTATGCTAGCTATATCAAGGCTTACGAGATGTGGGCCTTGTTTTTATTTTATGACCTTGACGGAAAATTGACGGAGTGACGTAAAAATAGCACCCAATCATAGGGTGCTTATTAATTTGCTCATTTTTTCTATTGCTTGCCTTTTAGTATCATCTGTACTATGCACGTATAAATTAATTGTGGTACTTGGTTTGGAATGTCCCAGTATCTCGCTAACTGTTTTGTAATCTATACCGCTTTCTATGGCTCTGGTAGCGAATGTATGTCTTAGGCAATGAAAAGTAACCACTCTAACATTAGCTTTAATACAGATTAATTTGTGAGCCTTAGCGATACTGTCATATTTGATTTGCTGTTTTTTGGTATTAGTGAATACAAAGTCATTTTCTTTATTGTTACTTAGTAATTTGTGTTTTTTTAATTCAGCAGCTAGATTGGAACTGATAGGTATCTTTCTTTTGCTTGATCTAGTTTTAGTTGTACCAGTTACAAGCTCGTTTTCTATCATTTGTCCGTTATCGTCATATTTCATAACTAGCCTAGCAGATGAATTGACATTGATAGTGTTAGTGTTAAAATCTATGTCTTTCCATTTTAAGGCTGTAATTTCCCCAACACGCATACCAGTTGATAAAGCTGTAATGAATAAAACTCTATAATAGCTGTTATTAGCAGACTCTAAAAATGCCCTTTGCTCGTCTATAGTAAATACTTCTATCTCTTTCTTTTCTTTTTTGCTTTTTGGTAGCTTTACATTGTCTACAATATTAACTCTTATTAAGTTATTGGCTATAGCGTGCTTAAATGTATTATCTAACAAACTAAAGATTAAACTAATACTTTTTGCACTTAATTCTTTTTTACTATTAATAAATTGCTGTGCATGTACTTGTGTTATGTTTTTAATATCCATATCGCCAAAGGAACAGTCTTTAAAATGAGTCTTGTAAATGCTCATGTAACGCTCGAACGTGCCTAGAGATACAGTGCCTTTAACATTTACAAGCAGATGTTCTAACATCAAAGAGTTTAATTGCACCTTTTCTTTTTTTAATTCTTTACCATATGTTTCGATATCCTTTAACCAATCTCTAGCCATTTTCTCTACAGCAGGTCTTGACTTGCCTCGAAAAGTTTTCTTTACCCCGTTTTTGTAAACGTCCATTCTCCATTTTCCTGGTTCTATTTGCCTTGCAGTTGCCATTCGCAGTCATCTCCTTAGAATAAATTACTTTGTTTTCCTTTTTCCATTCCAATAAATTAGCTAAATCCAAAGTATCACTCCCCTAAATTGAACATTCGTTCGACTAACTACATGAAAATTATAACAAAACAGAATTAAATGTTCAACATTATGTTAAATTATTTCACAAAAAATATATTTCTATTCATTACGAACTAAAAAAAGAGCCTTTTCAGGCCCTTAATTTTTCATTAACTGTTCTACGTCTATTCCTATAGACTCTAGCTTACGTATTAAGTTTTCAAACTGTTCTTTAGAATATGGCTTATCTACTTCTTTTTCAGCTATAAGCAGCTCGTGTTTATACCCGTCTACTACACCAGTAAAGCGGTTAGGAACGTCTACAGAGCCTAGTAGGTAATCTGTAGAGCAATCTAAAACAGCAGCTACTTTTACAAGTACTTCATAAGATGGTTGCCTATCATTTTTTTCATAACTGCTAATGTTGCGATTACTTATTCCTACTTTATCAGCTAATTCACGCTGTAATAATCCGCATTCTGTTCTTCTTGCTTTTAATCTGTCACCAAATTTAATATTGTTATTCATATTTTTATCACCAAAGACATTATACATTTCAAGCAGCTGATAGACAAGAGTTTTAACTATTATTATATGCTGAATTATCTTTTTTATGACTCTTTTTATTAAAAAAGAGATATTTTTGTATTGACAGTCCGCAGAAATTGGATTAATATTAAGTCATAAATCAAACAACTGCGGAATATACTATAAGTTATTTTTTTACATACAGAGTCCGCAGAAATTGGATTAGGAGGAAATCAAATGAATAAACAAATGTCAAGCGCTTTATTACAAGGCGACAATACACCAGTTGCATTAATTGGCTCAAACGGCGAGGTAGAAATTACAAGTGTAGAACTTACACAACTTATCAATCAATTCAGATTAGAAGAAGGAAATACATCCGAGAAAGAACATAAACACTTAATGCGTGACATTAGAAATGAAATCAAAACATTAGAACAAGTAGGAATTAACCAGTCCAATTTTGGACTCGTTACTTATACCGACAAAAAAGGCGAAGAAAGACCTTGCTACAAGCTTAACAAAGCAGGAGCCTTGCAAATGCTTAATAAAGAGTCGGCAGTTGTTAGGTACAAAACAGTTTGCTACATAGAAAAATTAGAGAAACAACTTAAATCAAATAATATCTATTTTGGACTTAGTAAAGAGCTACAAGCAATCTTTGCTATAGATGCTAAGCAACAAGAACATGATGTAAGGCTTAGTAAGTTAGAAAATAATATGACACTAGACCACGGACAGCAGTTAATTATTCAACAATTAGTAAATAAGCGTGGCGTTGATGTCTTGGGTAGTAAAACATCTACAGCATACAAGTTGCTTAGTAAAAAGACATTTCAAGAAATCTACAAGATGTTGAAAAATAGTTTTCAGGTACCTAGTTATAGAGATATTCCAGTAAAAAGATTTGAAGAAGCAAAAATATTGATTGCTAACTGGATACCTAGTCAAGAATTGCAATTAATGATTATAGGAGCAAACGCACAACTTACTTTAGAAACACAGGAGGATTAAAAATGGGAGTTAATTTGAAAAGAATTAAAGCATACAGAGTCTATAACGACTTAAATCAACATCAAATGGCTGATGCTTTAGGCGTAGCTAGAACAAGCTATTACCTTAAAGAAACAGGTGAAAGAGATTTTACATCCGAAGAAGTTGGCAAGATGGCAGAAATTTTTGGGGTAGAACCAGGAGATTTATTCAGCAAAAGCAAACAGCTTGCTTAGAAAAAGGGGGCATTGGCGTGGTGATGAAAAATAATCCTTGTTTTGGATGTACAACAGAAACAGGTAGAAGTGTTGGTTGCCATAGTAAGTGTAAAAAGTACATACAAGCAAGCAAGGAACACGAAGAACGTAGACAAAATTATATTCGACAATTAGCAGAAGAAAAAGAAATTTGCCAACATGTAACAGCAAGTATTGAAAGAGCAAAAAGAAGGGGCGGCTATAAAAGTAATGTTTTTAGAGCACCTAAAAAGTGAGGGGTTAAAAATGAGCAAAGTAGAAATTAAAGATGGGTTGTTAGAGATGGTTTTTATAATTTGCATGGTTATTTTAATGATTTGCTTAGATTAGGAGGAAGTATGGACTTAATACATACACTTATTTTATCGGCTGTTTTATACACATCTTGGAGGTTTGGACAAGGATGGATAACCAAAAGAGAAATGGAGAAAAGGTAATGATACACAATTCTAAGAAAGAACATGATTCGTACATAGCTTAAACGATTACAAACTTAGCACATGATGAAGCGGCATTTAATTTAGACACTAGAACACCTTTTGCTGATAATCATCACGCTTACGCAATTCTACTTGAAGAATTAGACGAATCTGTAGAAGCACTTGAAATGTTAAAAAACAACATTGAGGGATTATGGAAATTAATCAAAAGAGATTACGACCAAAAAGAAATAATTAAACAGCTAGAAAGGATTAACTTAGATTGCAAACTTACAATACAAGAAGTTGTACAAGTTTATGCGGTGGCATTAAAAGCTATTGAGCAGTTAGGAGGAAAATAGATGAATGACCCATGTAAATACTGTGCTGATTATCCACACCATTGTAGGGGATTATGCAAAGACAAGATGGAGTACATAAATGAAATTGACGAAAATGTGCCAACGGTTAAGAAACCAAAGAAAACACATATCTTTTATGAAGGCACTAAAGCCTATGAATACAACAAAAACGGTATTAAAAGGGAGATAAGAAGATGAAAGGAAACCTTACATATGGGGAGGAATTATTCATAGCTAAAAAACAAAACTTAATTCGAGAAAATATGCTAAAGAAAAAAGAAATTCAAAAACAAATTAATACACTTTTAGGAGAAATCAAGTTTTTAGATTATGACATTGATTCGGATAGATATTCAATCAGAAAACTAAAGGGGCGTGGGTAGCTGTGGGTAAAAAATACAATGTGCTATGCCTTAATGGCCCAAACCAAGGTAAAGAAATTGAGGTAGAAGCAGACTATACAGAACAACAAGAAGAAGAACTCAAGAAGAAGCAAGCATTTACGTATGAGGGTGTTGAATATGCAGGTTATTGCAGACAATGTGGACTAGCAGTTAGAGAAGAAGAAGCGGACTACCAATTTAATACTAATGGTTATGGCACGTTGAGCTTAGATATACATCATAGGAGGTGTTTATAGTGTGTTACGGCTTAAAATGCCCTTACGAAATGCCTAATGGTGAATGTAGTGTGCCAGGTAATTGTGAAATACCAGAGGATGCAGAATGCAAAAGGGAGGAAGAAGATGAACGTATATGAGAAATTGCAAAAAGCAAGAGTTGAGCTTCAAAATAAAGGATTAAACAAGAGCGGAAATAACAAGTTTGCAGGTTATACATACTTTGAATTAGCAGATTTTTTACCTACAATTAATCAATTATGCTTAGAGCTTAGGCTTATGACTCAAACGAGTTTTACAAGTGATATGGCAACGCTGAAAATTATAAATGCTGAAAAGCCAGAGGAAATAGTCGAATTTACTTCCCCTATGGCAGCAGCACAGTTGAAAGGTTGCCATGAAATACAAAACTTAGGAGCTGTAGAAACGTATCAAAGGAGGTACTTGCTTGTAACAGCCTTTGAGATTGTCGAGAATGACGCATTAGACCCTTTGAACGGAAAGGATGATAAACAGCAAGGTAAAACGGCAAACCTTTCTGACGCACAAATAAAACGCTTATACGCTATTGCCAAAAAGGCAGGTTACGAAGCGACGAAAGTAGCAGAACACATTGTTAAAAAGTTTAATTGCAAGCCAGAACAAATGACTAAAAAACAGTATGACGAGATTTGCGATGGATACGAAAAATTAGGTGTTACTAATGCTAATTAAAAGCGATATTCAGCAGCTATTACCCGAGGATTGTAAGCAATTTAATGCTTTAGCTAAAAGATACTTAGAACTCACAACAGAAGATGCAGACGAAGCGTTTATGATTATGAAAGAATCTTGGTCTATGGCTCAAAGATGGTCGGAATTACAAGCAAGCAGTAGAAAGATTAGAGATTTAGCACCTGGAGATATAACTTTAAGTGAAATAAAAGACTTTTGTTACCAACGCTATCGCCAGATGCAGTTAATACATGAGTCTAGCCGTTGCATATGGCGTTCAGTTAACGATTACATTATGTGGGAAAGGAAGATGAAGTACGAGTAATAACAACAAAGAAATATGGAGAGATGTTGTTGGTTATGAAGGAATATACGAAATCTCTACAACTGGCAGCATAAGAAATGCAACTACATTGCAAATTATAAAACCTTATAAAGATAAATATGGATATTTGCAAGTAGGACTATATAACGAACATAAAAGGAAACATTGGCCTATGCACAGAATTGTAGCATTGGCATTTATACCGAACCCAGAATCTAAACCACATGTTAATCATAAGGATGAAGATAAAACTAATAATAATGTACATAATCTTGAGTGGGTTACAGCTAAAGAAAATGCAAATCATGGCACACGCAATAAACGAATAAGTATTTCTAAAAAAACATCTCAATTTGGCTCAAGCAATCCAAAAGCGAAAACAGTTATATGTAATGGTGTTACATATGAATGCATAAAAGAATGTGCAGAATATTATGGTGTAAAAAAGAGTACAATGGGTTCTTGGCTACGCGGAGAATATAAAATGCCAAGTAAGTTTATTGATTTAGGGCTTAGATATGCAGATATGGAAAGCGGCAAATGATTATTTAAAATTCTTAAGAAAATAGAAAAGAGGTAAATAGAATGGCAAATTTAGTAGTTTTAAAAGGAAGAATGGTTAAGGATGCAGATTTAAGATACACACAAGGAGTAGAGCCTAAAGCTTATTGCATGTTTACGGTAGCAGTTAACAGTTTAAAACAAGGTGAAGCAAATTTTATTAATTGCAAAGCATGGGGCAAGACAGCAGAATTGATCGCTCAATATTTCACCAAAGGTAAAGAAATCTACTTACAAGGCCGCATTGAGGTTACTACAAGCGGTGAGGGCGAAAATAAACGTACATATACTAGCGTTGTAGTAGATAGAGTAGAGTTTTGTGGTAGCAAAGCAGACGGCGGACAAGCTACACAGCAGCAACCAAACTGGGGAGATGATGATGATTTACCGTTCTAAGTAGGCGTTACAGCTTGCTTAGAATTAAACAGGAGCGTGATTAGCAAATGGAAAGAGATTTTAAAGGTGTTTGGATACCTAAAGAAATATATTTAGCAGAAGGTTTATGTTGGACAGAAAAAATATTACTTGTTGAAATTAATAGTTTAGAGAATGAAAAAGGATGTTTTGCAAGTAATGAACACTTTGCGAAGTTCTTAGGCGTAAGCAAAGATAGAGTTTCAAAAATGATTAGTGGTTTGGTTAAAAAAGGTTACGTGACAGTACGACTTGAATACAGAAACGGCACTAAGCAAATTGAAAAGAGATGGATATGTACAACCATAAGGTATAGGCTCGGAGACCTAGAACCTATAGGTAAAAATACCTATAGAGGTATAGGTAAAAACACCGAGGATAATAATACATTATTTAATAATACAATTAATAATACAAATAATAATATATGCTCACCTAACATTATCTCTAAGCAAATAGAGGAAATATGGCTGCTATATCCTAACAAGAAAGGTAAAGCTGCAGCTATTAAAAAACTACCTAAGCTGATTAAAGAATATGGCTATGAAAAGATAAAGAAATGTGTAGAAAGATATGCTTTAGAGTGCAAAGGTAAAGATAAGCAATACGTTAAACATGGTAGTACATTCTTTAATGGTGGATACATGGACTACTTAGATGAAAATATAGAAGCAGCTAATAAAACAGAAAAGAGCGTATTTTTTGAAGAATACTAGAAGGTGAGGAAATGATACTAGATGATAAAAAAATAGACTCAACTATATTGAGCTTGTATGGATGCGAAGATACAGGAAATGAAATAGTAATTAATTGCTATGATGATGCTGACCTGGGGAAGGGCCTTAGATTTAGTAAAGCAATAGACTACCTAACTAATAAGCAATACATATACAGAAAATGGAATATGGTTACATCCGAAGAATTAAGGCCTTATCCTTTAGGTGTGCATAGATGCAATGGCGAAAGAGAAACGTTGTACATATTTAGTAACGAATGGGATTTGCTCACAGTAGCACAAGTTACCAACTTTAAATACCAAAACATGATAGCTTTGGTTAATAGATTAGATGACTATACCGCTCTAAGCTCTGTATATGGCTTTATACAAAAGTTTAAGCGTGTAGTGTTAATTTCTACAGCTGACCAACAAAAATGGCTGTATGAAGCGAATAAACGCTTAAAAACGGATGATACAGAAGTAAAGACAGTATACATGGAATTTTTACAAGGCTGTAAGTCGATAAATGACTATTTTGTAAGAAATGGCGAAGAAGAAACAAGACAATTGGTTGTAAAAATGTTTAGCGGCTTAGAGGAAATTACAGTCCCAGGCGTTGTGGATATAAGCACAGTAAAAGCAGAAGATAAGTCTAAAGTAAAAAGGTACTTTACTGATATAGACGACTTAGACGGGCATACAGGTGGCTTAGAAAGTGGTAGTGTGTGGCTTGTAACAGGACAGGCAGGTAATGGTAAATCGGAACTTGTAAAGCAACTTTCACTTAATGTTGTAGAGCAAGGTGGCAAGGTGTTCTACTATTCGGGAGAAGAAAAGAAAGAGCGTTTCTTGGCTAACCTGCATTGTAAGATGGTAGATGCAAAAGATATTCTTAAAAAACCAAGAAGATTAAGCAGAGGAAGAGTATCGGACAAGTTTTTTGATTACTACGCTAATCCAACATGTGCATATCAGATTAACCAGTATCTTAAAAATAACTTTTTCATCTATGACGAACAGTTTGGCAGCAATGTTGTTAAAGAGTTAAAAGAAAAATTGGAACAAATACACAAAGAAAAAGGCGTTGATGTATTCGTTTTAGATAACTTGATGACACTTACTACAGGTGTAGGACAGCAAATGCTTAACACAGTGCAAACAGAAATTATGGATATGCTAGTAAGGTTTGCAAATGAATTTAACACAATAGTTATTTTGGTAGCACATCCAAAGAAAGTTAATGATCTAGAAATTCAAATGAATGATGTATCTGGTTCACTAAATATCGTTAACCTATCATTTGTGGTTGTATCGGTAAGACGTTCTACAAAAGAAGAACAAGAAAAAGCAATAGCAGCGGGCCAATACCCTTATAATTCAGTTTTAAGGTGTAGCAAAAATAGGCCAACAGGTGAGCTTTTCAAATTTGGAATAACGTTTGATACACAAAACAAAGTATTTTTGAATGGTGACAAAAAACCTATTTACTCTTGGAATAAAGAGAATGTAAGAAAAGAAGCGGAAGAATATACATTCCCATTTTAAAAAGGTGAAATATGGAAGATAAACTACTTGAAAAACATATAGAAATGTTTGAATCGGCTAAAGAATTTTTAGTAAAACATTGGAATGATGCAGATATGGGTAGCATAGAGCAAAAAGACAGCGTAACAGCAGAATTAGTTGAGATAGATAAGAAATATTCAGGATCTAAGTTATGGCAAGAGTTGGTGCTTAATGTTATAGATTGCCTAGAAAAGAAAATGAAATATGAAAAGGGGAAAAGAAATGGCTAGTGGAAAACCAGTTTTACCAAGAATGCAAGCTTTAAGAGCAGAAAATAGAGAATTGAGAGAAGCTGTTAACAGCTCAATTGAGCAAAGCTTAAAGCAATTAGCAGAAATTGAGGAACTAAAGGATAAGGTTGCAGCTTATATGGAATCAGCGAGCATGTACAAGGGTGAAAATGAAGATTTAAGGGCGATTTGTAACGTATATGAGGAATTGATAACTGAAAATAAAAAAGAGCTAGAAAACGCAAATAAGAAGAAATTAGAGGTATTAGAATTAAACGAGCAGATACTTAAAGAAAAGCAGAAAGTAGAGTATCAACTTGTAACTCAGCATAAGGACATTATTAAGTATCAAGAGACTATAGAGAACCTCCAAAGGGCTAAGCAAGAAGCAGAAGAAAATGCACATGCATGGTATTTAGGAATGGTTAAGGGGAAGGAACGAATTGATTACTGGAAAGAAGCTTATGCAAAAATAAGTTTCGAACTTGAAGAAGCGAAGAAACCTTGGTACAAGAAACTTTTTAGGAGGGTGTAAGAAATGGCAACGATTAGATTTACTGTTCCGGGCGAACCAAAAGGAAAGGCACGCCCAAGAGTTTTTACTAATAAAGCTGGCAGAAGCCAAGCTATTACACCGCAAGACACGCTTAGTTATGAAAACTTAGTTAAATGGGTATTTACAAACATGCAGGGGAATAAAAAACTAGAAGGCGAAATAGAAGCACAAATAAAAGCTATGTATCCTATTGCTAAAAATATGACTAAAAAGAATAGGCAATTAATTTATGAAGGTAAACTTCATCCAACTAAAAAGCCGGATAGCGATAATGTAGCAAAAATCATCTTGGATAGCTTAAATAAGATTGCATTTGATGATGATAGTCAAGTTACTAGATTAGTAGTTGAGAAGTATTACAGTGATGAACCTAGAGTTGAGGTTATGCTTACGGAACGTTTTGAAAAAAAGTAGAGTACATGGAAGTGTTAGACGAATTTGGTGAATGGCAACTTATGTTCGGGAGGGAGTTTTATGAGTGAAGCTGAAAAGTACGAAGAGCTGAGAAAATACTTTGAATCAGCAGAAGAACGAGAGCAAGGATACATCGTGGTAATAACTAGATTAAAAATGGAAAATGAAGAGCTAAAAAGAAAATTGGCTGAGGCTGGTGTTAAGTAAGAGAGGAGGAAATAAAATGGCAAGCAGACCATGGACTGAGCAAGAGGAAAAGTACTTACGAGAAAATTACACTAAAATGAGCAATAAGGAACTAGCAAAAGTTTTAAATAGAGGATGGCCGGCTGTAGCTACAAAGTTGAGCTATATGCAACTAAAAAGAGGTAGTAAAGCCAAAACAGATATATTAGCAAAAGAATACAGAGATTTTGTAATTGAATGCTTGATAGAAGGCAAAAAAACACCAGAAATTATTAGCTTAGTTAAAGAAAAGTACAATGTTACAATATATTCTTCTTATGTTTCAAGATATGGGAAATTGCTGTTAAGCCAAGGCAGGATTAAAAGCTGGGGCAAAAGCACAAAAGTAATGAGTGAATGTTTGACAGCGGAAAAGAAAACACAAAAAAGTGAACTAGATATAGCATTAGAAAATACAGGAAAGATTCTAGGATATAAGCAAGGGGTTAAACAAGGTGATGTTATTAAGTTTAAAACTTATTATGGTATTATGGAAAAACCTATTGAAAAGAAGTATAAAAATTTTGTGCATGTTATGGTAAATGGCAGATTAGAGAGTGTGCCGTATTGTGATATTTTAGAAGTAAAGAAAAGGGCGGTGACAGCGTGAAGCTTAATTTAGATATTAAGTTTGATGAAAAGCCTAAAAAGGTTACTTGCATAATTAAAGTAGATAGACACATGTTTACATGCACTAAAAAAATACAAGAGCAAGCAGACAGAATAGACGGTATTAAGAGAGCGAAGTGTTTGGCGTACTTAGGAGCTATGGTTAAAGTACACGGGTATGTGTGTACTAAAAGGATTTAAAATCGATTTTTTAAACAGGGGTGAAATATGGACGTAAGAGTAATTCAAAAACCAGTGTCAGTAATTTGTGAGTGTGATAAGTGCGGACATGAAGAAGAAATTGACTATACTGATTTCACAATTGAGTATGATGACCCACCTGAATGGGAATATAACATTTGGGAATGCCCTGAATGTGGCTACCACAATGAAATAACTGGTCAAGATTGGGATTAAAACAAAGTTAAAATTGATTTTGAAAAGGAGCGGATTTTATGGACTATTTGGTAAAGAGCACTAAGTGGACTAAGAATGATGGTATAGAAACATGGTGGGGGCCTAACAGAAGCGGATACACAACGTACATTAA
Organism: Cellulosilyticum sp.; assembly: GCA_045612745.1. Taxonomy (GTDB): domain Bacteria; phylum Bacillota; class Clostridia; order Lachnospirales; family Cellulosilyticaceae; genus Cellulosilyticum. Next base: position 16,652 of record JAZKZQ010000272.1, read on the forward strand.
TGAAGCTGGTGTTTATTCAGAAGAAGAAGCAAAATACCTTCAAGATATTCATGGGAAGAAAGTATGTGTAGCAATTCCTTACAATGAAAATATGGTTAAAAAGGGAATCATGCAACTTGAGAAACGTATTAAATTCCATGAGAAAGAAATAGCTAGATCAGAAGAGTACATCAAAAATGATAAGGCTAAAATTGAGGTATTGAACAGTAAAATAAGCAAACTTAAAGAAAGAATTATTAAACAAAGTTGATTTTTAGATAGGAGGAAATCAAATGAAAAAATGGACAGTTGAAATGTGTTATGGAGTAGGAGTTTCAATTGAAGGTGTAGAAGCTGAAACACAAGAAGAAGCTATTGAAGAAGCAAAAAGACTTATGGAAGAAGATCCTGAAGAGTTTGTTGATATGAGAGAGCTAGAATTTGAGTCTTTAAACTTTGTTTGTGAAGAAGATTAATAAAAGTGTTTTTTGAACTCTTTCCAAAATGGAAACAGTTGGTCAGAAAGGAGCAGAAATGAAAGCGATATTTAAGCAAGAAGCTATTATAACAAGTAAGCTAGGAAAGAGAAAAGACCTAGCAGAGTGCCAAATTACGGCTGACAGCCACGGAAAGACATTAAGCCTAAGAGCAGATGGTGTACAAATTACAGTAGCCTTAGAGCCGATTTTAGAGCGTTTAAAGGGGGAATAACCATATTGCCGACATCGGGAAAATGGTTGATACAAATTAATCTTTTAGGAGGAGAGCATGGCAAAAGGGAAATTTGAAACAGTACACTACATAAATTCGGCAGCTCAAGAAAGATATGAGGAAAGCGGATGTGCAGAAGAAGGTTTTAAACAATCAATGTGCGGTTATGCAAGAAAGAAAGTTACTTATGACATTCAAAAAGTGACTTGTAAAAAATGTTTAAGAGAAATAATGAGGTTATAGAATTGACTTTTTAAACAGTAAGATTGGAGGATTTTAGATGCACATAGAAAGCATAATACCGATTACAGAGTTTAAGATCATCTTCTCTTATGTAACAAAAAGAGGTAACAAGAAGGAGCGTGAAGCTATAGTGAAAAACATCAATAAGCAAGCAGCTATTGAAAGTTTTAACTTAGGGATAGCTGATTACAATGCTAGAAATAAACATAGACCTTACTCTAACGTACAAATTCTAGAGTGTAAGGCAGTAGACTTTGATACATTAACAATTTGATAATAACCATTGAAATAACACTATATCGAATCCTTTATAAATAAGGGTTGCCTAGCATAATCCTATTAGCCATTTGATTATGTGCAAAAAGTTAAGTGGTAACGGCGTAAAAATCACCACGGTACGAAGTACATAATACCGATTTAACAAGGATTATAAGCAGATTTATCCTTATCAGTTTTGGCAATTTAAACTGATAAGGTGATATGAGTGTTAAAGGAATTAACATTATTTGGAGAGATAGACAAAGTAAAAATAGCAATAGATAGGATTAAAGAGTTTGACCCTAGCAAAATTGATAAAGATAAAGTGTATATACTTCCATTTAGCGGAGGAAAAGATAGTTTAGCATGTTACATATTAGCTAAGATGGCAGGAGTTAAGTTTATAGCAATAAAAGCACCTACACCTGACCCACCGGAATTGCAACAATATGTACATAAGAATTTTAAGGTATGCAAGACACGAGAAGAAGCAATGATGGAATATCCGTATACAGAAAATAAAGTGTATATAGAGCCATTTAAGAAGTTTAGTAATAGGACAAAAAGAAAGGAGTTTATAGGGAAACCTAAAACAATGTTTAACCTCATAAAAAGTCGTAAGATGCCACCTACACGATTAACTAGATATTGCTGTAGTGACTTAAAAGAGAATGTAGGAGAAACAGGAGATTTTCTTATTCTTGGAGTAAGACGAGAGGAAAGCGTAGGTAGAAGCACAAGAGGAATTGTATCATTTTGGAATGGGAAAACATGTTTAAATCCTATTGTAGATTGGTCAAAAGATGAAGTATGGGAATTAATTCACATGATAAAACAGCCTTATTGTTGCTTATATGATGAAGGGTGGGAACGATTAGGTTGTGTAGGTTGCCCCTTATCTTCTAATCAAAAGAAGGAATTAGAAAGATGGCCAAACTTTTACAAAGCATATGTTAGAGCTTTTGATGAAATGCTCAATAACCTAGAAGATAAAAGCAGATGTGATTGGAAAAACGGAGAAGATGTTATGAAGTGGTGGCTAGGCGAATGTCAAAAAGATAGATCCTTAGAAGGACAATGCAGTATGTTTGATGATTAAAAATGAATTTTGAAGTGTTTCCGTTTCGGAAATAGTTAGGGGGGCTTATAGTGTTACAAATACTTGAGTTGTTCGGGGGCATTGGAAGCCCTCGGATAGCACTTAGAAACATGGGAGTAGACGTAAAGGCTATTGACTATGTGGAGATAGATGAAAAGGCAGTAAGAAGCTACAATGCAATGTTTGAAAAAGAACTAGCTTATAAGACTCAAAGCGTAGTAGGTTGGAACCTTAAACCTGATATTTTGATACATGGAAGTCCATGCCAAGACTTCAGTATAGCAGGTCATCAAAAAGGTGCAGATGAAGGAAGTGAAACAAGGTCAAGCCTTATGTGGGAAACAGTCCATATAATCGAGCAGATGGGGGAATGGAAGCCTAAAGTAGTAATTTGGGAGAACGTAAAGAATGTGCTTAGTAAACACATGAGACACAACTTTAATCGTTACATAGATTACATGCAAAGGCTAGGATATACAAGCAGCTATGAGGTACTTAATGCTATGGATTTCGGATTACCTCAGAACAGAGATAGAACATTTACTATAAGCTGCTTAGATGGAACAGTATTTAACTTCATGGCACTTAGACGTAAACCTATGGTACATATAAGAGAGTTTCTAGAAAAAGATGTACCAGACTATTATACGGTTACCCAAAAAAGTATGTTAGCAAGAATAGGAGTAAAGGGAACAGCGTTTAGTAGAGATACTGACATAATTAAAGATTTTTGCCAAACTATCACAACTAAGCAAATGAGATACCCTAATAGCGGTGTTGTACCTTTAGGCAACGGAAAGTATAGGTATCTTACAGAGCGTGAATGTTGGAGACTACAAGGATATACAGATGCAGACTTTGAAGCAGCTTTAAAGGTACATCCAGGTAAGCCAGGAAAATTAAATGGAGCATTATATAAGCAATCAGGTAATTCAATTCCAACAGTATTTTTTGAAGCTATATTTGAACAACTTTTAGGAGGACAACATGAAAAAGCAATCGGGTAATCATTCATCTAAGTACGCACTTAATCCAGAGCAATTAGAAAAGGATTTACAAGAAAAAGAAAATGAAAGAAATACTTTTAAGGATTTGGTAAGGCATTTAGTCTTACTGGATCCTAGTAAGATGGATTTAAGGTACAGGGATTTAATAAGCCTTATGATGGAGCTTAAACAGGAATATGGGTTAGGAGGGTAATATGAATCTTTTTGAAGAAATAGTAAGTCTTAATTTACCTGCAGTAATAGTAATGGATATAGAGAAACGCATAACTGATTGGCTTGCTAGTGGAGGGAAAGAAGATGACCCGTACATAATGCAACAACTAAGGTACGCAAGAAATGTAAGTGCAGCTCGAAAGAGCAAATAAGAGAGTCTTAATTGACTCTCTCGAATAAATCACCTGGTGAACAATTTAAGTAATCGCATATTTTATACATATTTTCAAATGTTATGCCTTTAGTCTTAGAATTAACTAAATCATATAAAGCCTTGTGGCTTATACCAGTCTCTTTCTCTAACCTATATACACTTATTTCTTTTTCTATCAATAATTCTTTTAATTTTAATCTAAACATGAAACCACTCCTTTAGAATGATTATAAGATAGGTATTGTTTAATATCAATAAGTATTGCGAGATATACTTAGGTATTGTATAATATACTTAAAGGAGTTGATACAAATGAGGAAAAGCCATATAGGAGAAAGTAAACTTAATACGTTCGGAACTAAAATGACGATAGTTGAGCAACTTGAAGGGCAAAAAATAATAGTAGAATTTGATGACGAATACAAAGTGAGAAAGGAAACGACATTGTCTAATTTTAATAAAAGAAGTGTATTAAACCCTTATGATAAAACTGTTTATGGAATTGGGTATCTAGGTGAAGGCGATAATAAAGCTTCAACGGATAAAGGGAGTACACGAGTTTATTATGTTTGGAGAGCGATGCTACAAAGGTGCTATGCTGAAAGTACAAAAAATGTATATCCTTCTTATTATGGTGTGTGCAAAGTATGTGATGAGTGGAAGAATTTTCAGAATTATGCAGATTGGCACAAGGAGCACTATTACAAGATAGAGGGAGAAAGAATGCATGTTGATAAAGATATAATAAATATGTGTAACAAGACGTATTCGCCTGACAATTGCATAATAATACCACAAAGTATAAATGTGCTTTTTGTAAATCAATTTAGGAATGGTTTATTAAAAGGAATACATAAAGTTAACAAAGGTTACAAAGTGGAGTTTAAAGGTAGAAAAGTTGGTGTATATAGCACGTTAGAAGAAGCTATGCTTGCATACGGGAAAATGAGAAAGAGAAATGTTGTAGAAGTGGCAAATAAATTAAAACATAAGTTACCTGGTGAGGTATATAAAACAATTTGTGATTGGGATGAAACTTCAATGTTAAACCTGATTTAAAATACATAGGGTGCTTCTAATTTGAGGCACCCGCAAGGAGGAATAAAAATGCAACTAACAGCTAATGAAGAATTAGAATTAAGATATATGCAAGCTAGAGGATTTAAGTGGATAGCCAGAGACGAAAACGAAGAAGTGTACGCCTATGATATGATGCCATATATTGCAGAAGTTTATCCAGGATGTGTAAGTAGATATTATGCTAACGGCGGAGGTTATTACTTGGAATGTGTAGTTGGTGAATATGAATTTCTTAAATGGAAAGATGAACCACTAGAAATAGAGAAGCTACTTAGAGAAAATGGGGATATACCTTTAGTAGAGCCAAAAGGGAATGAATTATAAGGAGAGGAGAAAGAAAAATGAGTATACATACACGGTTAGATAATAGCCTTGAAACGGTAAAGACTCAAACAAGAGCAGAAAGAAGAAGACTAGAAAGAGAACAAGCAAAAAGTAATAAAATATACAACTTAACACTAGAGCAGTTAAATGGCTATATGCAAAGAGCAAGAGAGGAAGCAAGAAAAGAGTTTATAGAGCAAGAAAGAAATGCAATAGATAATATAGTGTTTAATAGCTTTGTAATAGCGTTAAATAAAATAGAGGGGTTTGGCAAAGTAAGAATTAATAGAGTGTTAGAAGAAGCAAGAGAACAAGTAGAGTGCTTAAAACTAGGGTATTTATCAATGGATGACATGAAACAGTTATCAGAGAGCTTGCAAGGGAAAGCGGATAAAATTAGGTAGGAGGATGTATGAAAGATAACAAGTACCAAGTAGTAGAAGGTTTGCTATATATTTATCCAGTATTACAAAACAGGATAGATAATGCGGATATAGATTTAAAGCTAGAAAAAGATGTAAGCAAGATAGAGAAGATTAAAGAAGAAAAGGAAAGGTTACAACTTACAAAAAAGAAAGTGGAGCTTATGCTTAATTCTTTATCTATTAGTGAGAGAGAGATAATTAATCTAAAATACATAGAACGCTTAGATTGGCAACAGGTAGAAGCAAGATTAAACAGGTTATCTGTAAGGCAGTTAATAAGAGAGAGGAACAAGATAATTAACGAGAAGTTAGCGTTTTTTATAAATTAAAATTAGGGTGTATTAGCAGAAATGTTGATACACCTTTTTTGATGTAAGCGTTGATAGTCAATAAATAGACAGAAAATAGTCTAGCAATAGTCAACAAAAAGATTAATATAAGTGTTACTATAAATGTACAATTAAGAAAGGAGTGGTGTTATGGAAGATAAATTGACACCTAACCAACAGGTGTTTGTTAACGAGTATCTAATCGACCTAAACGCCACTAGAGCTTATAAAGCAGCCTATCCAAACGTAAAAAAGGAAACAGCAGCAGCTTCAGCGGCTAGTCGGCTGTTGAAAGATGTTAAGGTAAAAGCTGAAATTGATAAGAGGTTGCAAAAAATAGAAGAGGAGTCGATAGCAGACCTAAAAGAGGTGCTTAAATACTTAACTGCTGTACTAAGAAATGAAACAGAAGAAGAAATAATCATGACACGCGGTGTTGGCGAGGGTGTTTCAGTAATCGAAAGAGTAATGAAGAAAATATCCGCTAAAGACAGACTAAAAGCAGCAGAGTTATTACTTAAACGATTAGACATGATGAAAGATGATAAAGTAGCAGAAGAAAGTAAAAAAATAATTATCGATTTAAAACGGCAGGGGGCAGAAGATGAGTAATGAAGTAAATATAAAAGATTTATGCCCTAGCAACTTTGATGAATTATTATTCGATATTTTAGATCATAAGCATACGCACTATTTTTTAAAAGGTGGTCGTGGTAGCACCAAGTCAACTTTTATCGGGTGGGTTATCCCGTTGCTTTTAACACAAATACCGAACGCTCACGCAGTAGTGTTTAGGAAAACAGCTAATACATTGAGGGACTCGGTATTCACACAAATACAAGCAGGAATATCTATGCTACATTTAGAAGAATATTTTGAATGTACTGTATCGCCTATGAAGATTACATACAAGCCTACTAAGCAAACAATAGTATTTAGAGGTGTAGATGATAAATTCAAGATTAAATCATTAAAAGCACCTTTTGGCTATTTTGCTATTGCATGGTTTGAAGAATGTGACACTTTTGCAGGGATGGACGAAATAAGGTCGGTGCTTCAATCTACCATGCGTGGTGGGCAGAAATATTGGACATTTTACTCGTTCAATCCACCGCAAACTATCAATAACTTTATGAACCAAGAGGTATTAGTTTCTAGGGATGACAAGGTGGTACATCATTCAACTTATTTATCTGTACCTAAAGAGTGGCTAGGTGAGCAGTTCTTTAATGAAGCAGAGCACATTAAGCAAATTAATGAGCGTGCTTATAGGCATGAGTATTTGGGTGAAGCAAACGGCACAGGTGGCAATGTATTTGAAAACGTAGAGATTAGAGAAATTACAAATGAAGAAATTAGCCGATTTGATAGGATTTATTTCGGATTGGATTTTGGATGGTATCCTGACCCTAACGCATGGACTAAATGCTATTACAATTCATCAAAACAAGAGTTATTTATATTTGACGAATGTAAGCGAAATAAAACGTCTAATGAGGAAATGTATAGGATATTAACGCAAGAAAAAGGAATGACAAATAGCGACCTGCTTATTTGCGACTCGGCAGAACAGAAATCTATTGGCGATTTAAAGGCTTATGGCTTACTAGCTAGAGGAGCAAGCAAAGGGCCTGGAAGTGTAGAGTATTCTATGAAGTGGTTACAGTCTTTGAAAAGCATTGTGATAGATAGCAAAAGATGCCCTGAATCAGCACAAGAGTTTTTAAATTATGAGTACGAAAGAGATAAAGACGGTAATGTTATAACTGGCTATCCTGACAAGGATAACCATTTTATAGATAGTATTAGGTACGCCCTTAATCCGATTTGGAAGAAAAAAGGACAATAGGTTACACAGATAACTTTTTATTATTTGTGGTGGCTGATAACGATTTTATAAGGTTTTCTCACTACTATAAACTTTATAAATGTATTTTTTACTAAAAGTAACAATGTTACTAAACAAAGTGAGGTGATAGCCTTGTTTGATAAAATAAAAAACTTTATGAAAGGAGTGTGGCGAAAGTTGTTTCCGGTAAGCAGTATAGAAAAGGCTTTAAACATTAAAGTTGAAACAGATACTACAATGAGTCGTGCTATTGAACTGTGGGCGAATATGTACGAAAACAAGCCACCTTGGCTTAGTGATACAGTTAGCAGTATGAATTTGCCTGCTAGTATAGCAAACGAAACAGCAAGGCTTGTAACGCTTGAATTAGAGTCAGAAGTGGCAGGTTCGTCACGCGGTGACTATCTAAATGAGCAGTACCAAAAGGTTATTGAAAGCATTAGAACTTATACGGAATATGCGTGTGCTAAAGGTGGCTTGGTATTTAAGCCTTATGTGGATGGTGAAGAAATTAATGTTGAGTATGTACAAGCTGACTACTTCTATCCAGTTAAGTATGGCTCGGATGGGTCTATTACAGCAGCGGCATTTATAGAACAGAAACAAGTAGGCGAAACAACTTACACACGCTTAGAGTATCACGACTTTGATGGTACTAAAGAAACAATTACTAATAAAGCTTACAAGTCTAAGTTTAAAGACTCATTAGGAACCGAAATTTCTCTTGAAGAAGTGGAAGAATGGAAAGACCTACAGCCTACAGCTTGCATAGAGAATATAGAAAAGCCTATGTTTGCTTATTTTAAAATACCTATTGCTAATAACGTAGATACATACAGTCCATTAGGTGCAAGTATCTTTAGTAGAGCTGTAGAGTTAATTAAAGAGGCAGACAAGCAATATTCACGTTGTTTATGGGAATATGAATCAGCAGAAAGAGCTATTGACGTCGATGTAACCGCTTTTAAACGTGACCAACACGGAAAAGAAATCCTTCCAGAAGGAAAAGATAGACTGTTTAGGACAATAGATGCTGAAAATGATGGCAAGACTTTCTATGAAGTATTCAGTCCTGATATTAGAGATGTATCATTCCATGCAGGCTTAAACAGAATACTAAGATTAATTGAGTTTAACTGCGGACTAGCTTATGGAACGATTAGTGACCCAGAAGTAGATGCAAGAACAGCAACAGAAGTAAAACAATCTAAGCAACGTAGTTATTCTACTGTTACAGATATTCAGAAAGCACTAGAAAAAGCTTTAGATCATTTAGTTTATATTATGGATGTGTACGCCACACTTTACAATCTCGCACCTAAAGGAGAATTTGAAACGTCTTTCAAATGGGATGATAGCATTGTAGTAGATGCAGAAGCGGAACGTATGCAAGACTTACAAGATATTAGAGATGGTTTAATGCCTAAATACGCTTACCGCATGAAATGGTATGGTGAAGATGAAGCTACAGCTAGAAAGGTAATAGAAGAAATAGAGGGTGCTGATAAATCAGATGATGAAATATTAGGTTTTAATAAGGAGTGATAGTGATGAATTTTGGACAAGCAATAGAAAGTGTGAAACAAGGGGAAAAGGCAAAACGTAGCGGTTGGAATGGTAAGAATCAATATATCGAACTTGCTACATCAATTAGTTACATTAACGCTAAAGGAGAAACGATTAACTGCAATCACGAAGCAATTGGAAATAAAGCTTTAGCTTTTAATGGTACTTCTGGTGTACAAATGGGTTGGTTAGCTAGCCAAGCAGATATACTAGCAGAAGATTGGGAAGTAATAGAGTAGGTGATGGTAGATGTTATCTCCTAAATACCTAGAAAGCTTACCAGTAGGCTTAGTTAGTATATACGCAGACCTAGAGAGTTGGATAATCGCTGATATTGCTAGAAGAATAGCTGGTGCTGACTATGTTATGACTCCTAGTGCTGAATGGCAGATTAAGAAAACTCAAGAGATGCGACTAAGCTATGATGAAGTAGTTAAAAAAGTTGCTAGACAGACAGGTAAAACCCAAAAAGAGATTAGAAAAATCTTTGAAGAAGCCGGTGTAAAAGCATTAGAGAATGACTCTAAGATATACGCTTTAGCGGGTAAAGACCCAACGGCTTTTATGAACTCACTTGCTTTGAACAGGACTTTTATAGCAGGCATAGAGCAGACCAACGGCTTAATGAAAAACTTTACTAAGTCTCTAGCAGCACAAAGCAATAAATTGCTAGGTGATTTACTAGGCCAAGCTTATTTCGAAGTACAGAGTGGTGCATGGAGTTATCAAACAGCAGTTAAAAAAGCAATTAGACAGTTAGCAAAGCAAGGTGTGCAGACAGTTAAATATCCTAGTGGACATACAGACCAAATAGACGTAGCAGTTAGAAGAGCAATAATTACAGGGGTTAACCAAACAGCAGGTAAGCTACAATGGGAACTAGCAGACGAAATGGAATGCGATTTAGTAGAAACCTCGGCTCATTTTGGAGCTAGACCTAGTCATCAAGAATGGCAAGGGCAGATATTTAGTCGCGATGGTAAACATTCTAAATATCCCGATTTTAAATCTAGCACAGGTTATGGAACAGGTGAAGGATTATGTGGTTATAACTGTAGGCACTCATTCTTCCCTTATTACGAGGGGATAAGCAAACCAATTGAGATTGAATTTGATGTCAAAGAAAGCAATGAATACTATGAAAAGAACCAACAGCAACGTGCTTACGAAAGAAAGATAAGGAAACAGAAAAGGCAAGTAGAAGCCTTAAAAGGAGCTTTAAACGGCTGTAAAGATGACACCCTTAGAGTTGAACTAGAGAACGAAAAGAAACGCTCACAGGCTAAATTGAGAGAAACACAAGGCAAGCTAAAAGCTTTTTGTGAGGAAAACGATTTAGCACGCAGAAGAGAAAGAGAAAGCATAGTTAAAAAGTAAATTACCAATAGGAGTGATATAGATGTTAGTAGAAGTAATGAAAATCAATAAAGTAGAAATTACAGCTTGTACAAGTTTAGATGTAGCAGAAACATTCGGGAAAGAACACAAAAACGTACTTAGAGATATTGAAAATATCAGAAAAGAGTTAAGCTCAGATTTGAGCGGTACTAATTCGGCAGAATTTTCTGCTCTATTCTATGAATCAAACTACAAGGCTTCTAATGGCAAAAAGAACCCTATGTACATTATGAATCGTGATGGATTTACTTTACTTGTAATGGGATATACAGGTGAAAAAGCTATGCAATTTAAATTAGCATACATCAAGCAGTTTAACGCTATGGAAACAGCATTAAAAGGGAAACTTGTTGAAAGAGAAAAAGGAATTGCTATTAGACAAGCCTTAACTAAATCGCTTCAATTATCGCAAGAAAATGAACGCATGCACGGACATGCTTATAGTACATATACAAATTGCATTTATAAAGCTTTATTCAATAAAAATGCTAATCAATTAAGAGAACAATTTGGGATAGATAAGAAAGCTAATTTAAGAGATTGCTTCACACAGGAAGAATTAAAAGCCATTGAGTCTACTGAAAGATTAGTAAGTGGCTTAGTAGATTGTGGTTGGGGATATGACCAAATTAAAGATTTTATCCAACAAACACATACAAAAATGATTGCAAATTAAGTAATACCTAGACCTAAGCAAGTCTTAAAACTGCTTATCCTTGGTGGATAGTTACACACCTATAAATAACTTAGGAGGATGAAATAAATGAAAAAAGAAGATTTATTAGCTCAAGGCTTAACAGAGGAACAAGTATCTTATGTTATGGCTGAGAACGGACGCGACATTGAACGAGTAAAAACTAAATTAACAGCAGCAGAGACAGCAAGAGACGAATACAAAGAACAACTAGAAACAGCAAATACTACAATCCAATCTTATAAAGATATGGATATTGAGGGTATTAAACAGTCAGCTTCTGACTGGGAAAAGAAATACAATGATGATTTAAAAGCTATGCAAGATAAATTAGAGGGCCAAGCTTATGACTTTGCTTTAAAAGAGTATGTAAGTGGCTACCAATTTACAAGCGACTTAGTAAAAGAAGCGGTAATTGCACAACTTAAAGCTCAAGGATTTAAACTAAATGATGGTAAATTCTTAGGTGCTGATGATTTTATGAAACAGCTTAAAGAAGCCAATCCAAGTGCATTTGCTGATGCTGACATTAAGCAGCCTAAAATCACATTACCAGGCAAAAATACACCGCCAATTGGTGTAACTAAAGAAGATTTTAAGAAAATGACTTACGTAGAAAGAATGAAGATTTTTACAGAGAATAGAGAACTCTATAATGAGTTATCTAAATAAAAAAGAAAAGAGGACTAAAACATGGCAGGAACATTTTTAAACTTTCCTTTCGAGGAAGAACTCTTCAACGACATGTGGAGAGAATCAGAAGATCCAGTAAAAACAGCTATCTTACAATCTGGAGCAATGGTAAATGATGCGAGCATTGCTTCTATGATTGGAACAAAAGGCGACAGCTACACTATTCCTTTCTACAATTTATTAGGAGACACAGACCCAGATAACTTTGACGGGCAAACAGATATTAACACAGAAGAAACATCTGGTAACACTCAAAGCGGTATTGTTTACGGTAGAGCTAAAGGTTTCACAGCCAGAGACTTCACAGCAATTATGACAGGTGCAGACCCTATGGGTTACATTGCTAGAAACGTTGGCGTGTATTGGAATCACTATGAACAAAAAACAATGCTTGCTATCTTAGAAGCTATTTTTGGTATTACTGGCGGCACTACATCAAACGCAGGTAAATTTGCTGCTAACCACATTGTAGACTTATCACAAAAAACAGCAGCAGGTGCAGCTTATACAATCGGTGCTACAGACTTAAACGACTTAGCTACTCAAGCACTAGGCGACAATAAAAACAAGTTTGCTTTAGCTATTATGCACTCTAATGTAGCTAAAACACTTCAAAACTTACAACTGCTTGAGTTTAGAAAATACACAGACCCAAGCGGAATTACTCGTACATTAAATATTGCAGATTGTAATGGGTATACAGTAGTTGTAGATGATGGCGTGCCAGTTACCCAAAACACTACATCAAACATGAATGAATACACAACTTATCTTTTAGGTACAGGTGCAATCCTTAGAGCAGATGGTGCTTTAGAAACAGGTACAAAAGCAAGTGAAGTATACCGTGACCCTGCTAAAAACGGTGGACAAGATACACTTTACACACGTATCCGCCAAACTATTCATCCAAATGGCTTTACATTTACAAAGCCTACTACTGGCTACACAGGTTCACCAACATTGGCTCAATTAGGAAACAAAAACAACTGGAGCATTGCTTTTGACCAAAAAGTATTACCATTTGCTAAACTCGTAACCAATGCTTAGGAGGTGTAAGCATGGCTTATGTAGATTTCCAGTATTACAAAGATACTTTTTTAGGAAATGTTATTGAAGAAGCAGACTTTCCTAGACTTTCGCTACGTGCTAGTGAATACATAGACGCTCATACAGGGGGAGTTATCCCTCGGTTGAGTGCTATTCCAGAAGAAGTACAAAAGGCTACATGTGCTGTAGCGGAGAAGATGCAAGCACACGAAAAAGGAGCAGAAGTTACTTCTGAAAGTGTAGGTAGCTATTCAGTAACCTATAAAACAAGTAATTCGAGCTATGAGCAAGAATTAAGTAAGATTTTGAAGCTTTATCTAGGCAATACAGGGCTTTTGTATAGGGGGTTATAATTTGTATACCAATGCAGATATGACCCTTTATAAGAAAGAATACGATACTACAACGAAAAAAGAAAAATGGGTAAGACATGAGATAAAAAACGTGTTTTGGGACAGTGCACAAGGAGCTAATATTATCAAAAGTGGTATGAGTACCGCCGATAGCGTGACAGTATTTGTGCCACTTGCCAATATTAGTATAGAGCCTAAAACAGGAGACTATATCGTAAAAGGTATTATCCAAGAAGAGTTTATTAAAATTACAGATTTAACTAAAAAATATGCAGATGCTCATGTGCTGACTACAGTTGATAAAAAAGACTTTGGTAGCAAACACATGCAGCATTATGAGTTGGGAGGTCGTTAAGATGGCAGTAGTAAATGCAAACGAGCCAATCGTAGAACTACAAGGCAACACAGCTTGCTTTAATCAAATTAAAGCCGATATGGAAAACGGCCTTTATAGTTACCCTAGCGGCTCAACATACTGGGACTATCAAGCACTTATGGTTTATACATGGGATGCGGAAGATAGGAAGTGGTATTAATGAACGCGCAACAAGCATTTCAAAGAGCTGTAGCAGCTAGCCAAAAGTATACAGAAGAAACAGTAATAGGCTTAGGTGCTTTAAAAGGTGCACCATGTACTATTAAGCAAATTGAAGAGTTAAAAGACACAGACGGCAACGTAATAGCTAATAAGATTACTTTTGAGTGGACTGGCACAGATGGTACAGTCAAAACGGACTCAATTGTTGTAAAAAATGGCACTGGTGAAGAGGGCACAGTAATTGAACTAGAACAGGCTACAGCGTCTACTACATGGGCCTTGCAACATAATTTAGATACAGCATGGTACAATTTATCAGTTACTTGCTTATCCACTGAAAATGATGTTGTTATTGGCGATATAGACACCGCTACAAGTACAGATAATTTGCTAGTAATTAAATTTAAAGAGTCTTTAAAAGGCAAAGCGATTATTAAAAAATAGGAGGCACAGCAAATGGCAAAAACAAGATTTTTAGGAACAGTAGAAGTAGCAAAAGCACAAAGTGTTAATGAGGCGGTCAATTACGGTCAAGTTAAAGAAATGATTGACAGACATATGAAAGAGCCGGTAAAAGTGGCTACTACTGGTGAATTAACAGGCACATATGCTGACGGTGTATTAACATTAGACGCACCAGTAACAGAAATTGATGGTGTTGCATTAGTTGAAAACGACGCAGTTCTTGTTAAGGATCAGCTAGATAATACTCAAAACGGTATTTATGTGATTGACGCTACAGGGACAACTCTTACACGTAGAGAAGATTTTGCAGTAGATAAAGTTATTCTTAATAACACTTTCGTAAACGTTATGCAAGGGGATACAAACAGCGATACACGTTGGACTATCATAGGAGATGGCGTATTAACTGTCGACTCTTCAACTATTATCTTTGTAAAAGATATTGATACAGCAGATGGCTCAATTAATGTAGTAAAAGCCACAATTATTGGAGATGATACATCAACAACTTTCAACGTGGCTCACAATCTTAACCTTACAGATGCTCAAGCTTATATGCTTATAATTAAAGATGCACAAGGCAATGATGTAGTTGTAAACAATACTCCAACAGTAGGTAACGAAGCAAACGCCATTACATTAGAATTTGCAGCTGCACCATTAGCAACAGAAGGTAACTTTAAAGTGTTCGTAATCGGACTTGAATAATAAGGGGGTGTAGTACATGCAAGTATTTAAAAATAACGTATCGCTAGAAGCTACACCCGCTGGCGATACGCATATCGTAAATAAAGCTTACCTGGAAGATAGAATAAGTAAAATCAATGTTCAGCATGCAATTAAGGTAGATGAATTACCAACATGCACAGACAATGGAGACAGTACTTACACTATCAGTTACGTTAAAGATGGTACTACTGAAACTACTACAGATACGTCACAATGGTTTTACTATCTTGATGATAATGGTAACTTAAAGCAAACTATCTTCCTGGAAGGTGAAGAATTAACAATAGATGGTGCTGAAATAGCACTAGATGATTATGTTGGAAAAGAAACATTTGAAAATACTATTAGCGAACTAGAAGCAAATTTCGCGAATGGTGTTAACACGATTTATGATGCAGTCGTGTTGAAGGGGCAGACACCTTTAGACAAGACCCCAGATAGTATTAAAAATGCTATTGGCAATATTACAACAGGTGAGGGTGCTACAGGCATATTTGACACCCTCCCTTATGCAAAAATGAAAGTAACATCAACAGCGAACGCGTCTTTAGGATGTAGTAATGCACCTACAGGATATACTTCCAAAGGACTCTGTGTAATGTCTAACAGCGTAAATACAGGTAACTCTATGACATTTGTTATAGGTGAAAATGAAATAGAACAGTTAGGTTCTTATTGCGTAGGAACTAGTAATACGAACTCGAATATTACCGATATTGACGTGCAAGAATTGAACAGGGTTGAAACATTATATTACTTTATGCACGATAGCAGTAAATTAAAAAGCTTAGTATTTAGTGGTAAAGTAGACACTTCTAAATGTACGAATATGTATGCAAGCTTTTACAATAATACATCGTTAGAATCTTTGGATTTAAGTAAGTTTGACACATCTAATGTAACAACTATGTATGCTATGTTTAGACTTTGTAAAACCCTAGCTTCTGTGAATTTATCTAGTTTTGATACTAGCAAAGTAACAGATATGAGTGGTATGTTTGATGCTTGTAATGCGTTAAAAGAACTAGACCTATCTCATTTTGATGTGTCTAAATGTATTGGTTTGTCGCTCATGATGCAGAATTGCACATCCTTAACGGATTTAAATATTAATGGATGGCAACTAGATAGTCTAACTGTTAATCCGTTGGTACTCTGTAGAACTGATACTGGTAGTAAGGTAATAGCAGGTTGTAACTCTCTTAAAAATCTTATTGCTAATAATGTAGGTACTAAATCTACATCAACAGTATCTATGAATAGGTTACTAGAAGGATGTTATGCAGAGCACATAGAACTAGATAATTTAAATATTCCTAATGTTACTAATTTAGGATACGCAATCGCTTCATGTCCGAACTTAAAATCTTTAAGCTTTAAAAATCTATATGCTCCTAAATTAACTGTTTTGGAGGCTTTACTTTATAATTGCCCTAATTTAGAGGAGTTAGATATAACTGGCTTAGATACATCTAATGTTACTAACATTAACAATATGTTTAATGGCTGTAAATCTATTAAAGAATTAGATTTATCAAGTTGGGATATGTCTAATGTAATCACTTACACTGGTATATTCCTCAACATGTCAGCATTAACTGATTTAAATATTAGTAATTGGGTATTTGATAAAATTGCTATTAATGACAGTGGTAATTACAATTTAGGGAAGCAAATGTCAGGCTGTACAGCGTTGGAAAATTTAATTGCCAATAATTTAGCCATGTATACTGGGGTAAACTTTAATTACAAGTTTTATGACTGCCCTGCTAAAAATATTCAAGCCAATAATTGGGATTTAGAGTCAGTTACAACCATGGGTTATCTATTTGGCAATGCAAAAGCTGAAAGTATTAGTATTGAAAATCTTAAAATGCCTAAATGTACAAATATAAGTTATGCGTTTGCAGGTTGTAAGTCTTTAAAACAATTAGATTTATCAAGTTGGGATGTGTCAACAGTTAATAATTTCGCTTGGTTTGTTCAAAACTGTACATCATTAACAGAACTAAACTTAAATGGTTGGGACTTTAGTAGTATGAATACAAATCATCATGTAACAGACAACTGTCTTGGTGTTTATATGGGCGGATGTACAGCATTAGAAAATTTATATGCTAATGAGTGGAAAAGTGGTGCTAGTACTAACTTTTCACGTATGCTTTATACATGTAATGCTAGAAACATTTTCGCTGATAATTGGGATGTGCCTAATGCGACATCATCAGGGGCTATTTGCGAAAGTATTAAATCTGAAACAGTCAGCATGAAAAACTTAGATGCGCCACTCACAACAACAATTGTAAGTACGTTTAATAATTGTCCTAACCTTAAAACCTTAGACATAACAGGATGGAACGTGCCTTTGAATAAAACATTAGAAGGATTTCTCAGAAACTGTCCACTATTGGAAACAGTAGATTTTACAGGATGGAGTGATACGTCTAATGTAACTACCGCTTATCAAATGTTTCTAAATGATAAAGGACTTAAAACATTAGATTTAAGACCTTTAAACTTAGACAATGTGACAAATAGTAGTGATATGTTTAATGGTTGTACAGCTTTAGAAGAGCTAGACTTATCTAACTGGAATACAGCTAAGCTTGCTACACGTTCAAATATGTTCAAGAATGTACCTGCTACATGTGTGATTAAGGTAGGGAGCGGTTGGACATTAACAGAAGCACAAACAGGATTTACTGGTACTTTTACTGTAGTTTAAAGTAGGTGATACAATGCAACTTAGCACAAGATTTAAATTACATAACATACAGCAAACACTAGCTAGACGAGGATTAGAAACACAAGGCAAGGCACAGCAGTTTTTAGATAATGAGGTAATCAGGACAACAGATAAATTTGTGGCAATGGACTCGGGGAAACTTAAACAAAGTGCTATAAGTGGCAGTGTAATAGGTTCAGGAAAGATTGTATATAATACAGCCTATGCCCGTTACATTTATTATTCAAAGCTTATGGTAGGAAAAGCACCAAAGAAACTTACTAACACACCTTTAAAATATCATTCGGGAGATTCACAAAGAGGCGGGTACTGGTTCCATAGGTCAAAAGAAGTACATCTTAATGAGTGGTTAAATGGAGTAGCACAAGTTATAGGAGGGCGTACAAAATGACAATTTTAGATAGCTTAAAAGAGTGGTTTGCTACATGCCCCCTTTTAGCAGATAACAGTATATCTGTGGATTATTTGGATAAAGATGTGGATACTTCTATTAATTTAGATACAGTACCTACTAACCCGATTATCCAAAAATTCGTGGATGGTGGTAGCAAACGGCAGTTCACTTTCGTATTAGCTAGCTGTGAGCCTTGGGGCAATGATGTGATCCAAAATCTCGAAAACAACGGCTTTTACGAAGAATTGCAAAGATGGATAGAGTCTAATACAGACTTACCAGTTTTAGAACAGGATAAACAGGCACTATATGTTGAAGCATTAACTTATGGTTATCTCATGAGTAACGACTCTGACAGAGCCTATTATCAAATACAATTAAGATTAGTTTATTATCAAGAGAGGATGTGTAAATA
>JAZKZQ010000273.1:0-53698 GCA_045612745.1 Cellulosilyticum sp.
TTGTTCTCACCTATATCTTCTCATAATATTTAAGTTTACTTGTACCTATAGGTGTAACTATAATCTCCTTAGGATTACAGATTAATTTAGAAGGAACTAATTTCTATTCTAGAACAACTGGTATATTATATATATTCGACGTAGATTTCATTTTTCCTTTTTTATATAAAAAATTATTATTATATTTTAAGTTTTAAATTTTACTCAATTTTTACTACTTATTTTATTAATCACCAACTTGTAACGACTCATAATAAAATATGCTATAGGCACACCAATGACTGTCACCACTATAAACTCACCAATCGCCACATTCCCCATAAGACCTACTAATGCTGTAATATTTTTGGTCATATTCCCTTCCATAATAGAACATGTATAGATAATCCATCCTACAATAACACCATTAAAAATAGTCGGCCATAAAGATGCTATAATCAACCCTTTTTTACTTCTTCTAAATGCTTTACCAGTATAATAAATAGCTACTACACTTAAAAGTGTTGCCATAGTGCCAAATACACCATCCATTAATAAATAGGGTGACATTAAAATATTAACTATAAAGCATCCTAAAGTTAGACCAAGGATATAAATAGGGTTAAAGTAAGCTAAAAATATCATAATCTCTGATAATCTAAGTTGTAATGGGGTAAAACTAACGCTTGCAAACACAGCAGTAAGCACTGCATATACTGCAGCTATTACTGCTATTTGAACTATTTCCCTTGTTGTAATTTTTCTCTTCATGATGCGCTCCTTTTAATTAATAACAAATAATAGATTCCTTTAGTAATAACTGCTCAAACTACTTTTGATAAAATAAAAAAAGGCATAAGTATTAACTTACACCCCTTTTATAAATACAGCTTCACATAAAAATACGCAAAGCATCTCATATTCTCCGAAATAGCATATGCTATATTTCTCAATTTATTTACCGTAGTTTTATTTTAAGACAGGAGGTTCACGAACTGTCTTTATGCAATTATCTTTCTATTATACTAACAAATAGCTTCCTTTTCAACTCTGCGCACCTTACCTCTATCCTTTTATATAAGAACAACAATAGTCACTTACTTCTTTTACACGCACTTCAAAACTAGAGTGACCAGGTACTTCAAAAGTATCTCCTCCTTTATAGGTTACAAAATTACTACTATTAGAAACCCTAACTTCCATACAGCCAGTTATAATCTCCATGATTTCTCTATGTCCTGTTTTAAAAGTATACTCTCCTGGAAGCATAATACCTACTGTCTTTCTTTCACCATCTGATAAAAATACAGTACGACTTGTTACATTGCCACCAAAATATACATTTGCTTTTTTCATCAATGTTACATTTTCAAATTGCCTCATCACATAGACCCCTTATCATTTTCCTTTTTCTTTATATTCTACAATACACTTTTTAATTTTTCTACACTTTTAACAAATTTTAAATTTTATTCTTTATTTTTTGCACAAATATATTTTAATTTCTCGGTGTATTTTTACACCTTCGTAGATAAAATTCCCCTAAAGTAGCATCTACTTTCTCAAGAATCTTGTCATTATATTCTCTCGGCAATATATTCAAATCTATTTTATTATCTTTAATATATATATGATGAAAGCTATCTATAATATTTATGTTTTTTATTCTGATATGAAATATTTTTATACAAAATATAGGACAATACACACACCTAATTCTGCTAATTCACAAATACAGCCTAGTATATCTCCTGTAATGCCACCTATCTTCTGATAAACGCTTCTTTCAAACACCTTTAAAGTGCCTACTACACTCCCTATAGCAATTGCTACCCTTATAAGCATTCTCCAAGAACAAGGACTTGCTATACATACCACTATCATAGTAGTTACACTGGCTATTCCTAGTACAATACTTAAGGTGCTACGACTTACTTTACCAATAAATATATTTCCCATGCCATTCTCTCTGGGTGTCTTTCCTTTATAACAAACTATTACTTGCATGGTTCTAGCAATAACGGGCATAATCACTACTCCCCATAGTTTATCTTGCTCTAATAAACTTATTAAAAACCCTAGCTTTAATAAAATTAAAAATAAGATACTTAAAAGAGCATTTGTTCCTAATCTTGAATCTTTCATTATTTCTAGTATACGTTCCCTATCCCTATAACTATATAAACCATCAAAGGTATCACCCACTCCATCTAAATGCAATCCTCCTGTTAGCAAAACTGTCCCTAATAAAATAAACACAGCCGTAATATAGTCATTAAAAATTATTCTTCCTATACATCCTATAAAATAATAACAAAGCCCTAATATAAGACCGACCAAAGGAAAATAACATATACCTTTATGAAATTCCTCATCCAAATCTACTGTTATAGGCATTGGAATACGGGTTAAGAACTGCATAATCCCAATGAATCTTTTCATCCCTTTTCTCCCTTTTATATTACAAACTTTCTTTTACACCTTTGAGTTGCATAGGCATACCACTTACTAAAAAATAAACCTCATCAGCAGCCTTGGCAATCAGCTGATTCACACGCCCTATAATATCTATATAAATCCTCGTCAGCTTATTGGTAGCTACTGGGCTCATCCCTATTTCATTAGTAACAATCACAAAATATAACTGCGTTTTTCGAATTTCTTCTATAAGCTTTTCAACTTCATTTTTAATATAAATTTCTAGACTATCTGCTTGTTTTGGTGTCATATGATCATAATCTATATTTTCTTCAAACATGAGATTATTTACCATCAATGTTACACAATCTAGAATAACTGTTTCATGATTTGCTGCAATATCTGCAATCTTTGTATAGACCTTTTGATAAGTTTCATAAGTTGTCCAACTTGTTGGCCTCGTTTCTTGATGCTTACGTACACGTTCTTTCATTTCTTCATCAAAAGGAATACTTGTAGCAATATAAGCAGTGGCATTATTTCTAGCTAAACATAACTGTTCTGCAAAACTACTTTTACCTGATCTAGCACCACCGGTTACTAATATAATCTTACTCATTATCTTCCTCCCTTTAGCAGTTACTTTCTGTACGGGTTGCCATATTCTCATACACATAATTAGCTGCATCCATAATATTAAAAACTAAAATGCCTCCAGAGCCTTCACCTAATCTCATATCCAAATTAAGCATAGGCTCTACACCTAGAATCTCTACGGCCTTCTTTGAACCAGGCTCTGCAGAATAATGAGAACCTATCATATACTCCCTACTTAGTGGACATAAATGATATGCCAGTATTGCTGCTGCATAAGAAATAAAACCATCTAATACAACAGGTACTTTATAATAAGCCCCTCCTAAAATAGCTCCGGCCATAGCACCTATCTCAAAACCTCCTACTTTAGAAAGCACATCAATGGCATCTTCCTTATTGGGCTTATTAAGTGCAATAGCTTTTCTGATAACATCCACTTTACGTTTTACTCCTTCAGGGCTTAGCCCTGCTCCCTTACCTGTTACTTCAATAGGATCACACTCTCCATAAACTGAAATAATCGCACTTGTTGGTGTTGTATTAGCAATCCCCATTTCACCGATACCTATTACTTTATACCCCTCTCTTACACATTGTGAAACTACTTGAATGCCTACTTCTAAAGAACGTATAGCTTCCTCTCTAGTCATAGCAGGCCCTTTAGCAAAATTACTTGTTCCTTGCCTAATCTTATAGTCCAAGACACCAGGCAAAGGCTCTTTGCATTTTACCCCCACATCTACAGCCACAATATCTGCACCTATAAATTTTGCCAGTGTCCCCACACCACAAATCCCCTTAGCAAAGTTAGGAATCTGCGCCTTAGTAATCCATTGCGGATCTACTGCCACGCCTTCCTCATAAACACCATGGTCTCCAGCAAATCCTATAACTACTTTCTTAGAAATATCAAAACTTACCTCCCCATATATCCCAGCCAACCTACAACAAATCTCCTCCAATTTTCCCATACTTCCAACAGGTTTACTTAAATTATCTAACTTCAATTTAGCCTTTGCCATAGCTGTTCCATCCAAAGGGCTAATATTATGTATTATCTCCTTCACTCTACTCATTTTATCTCCCTTCTATGTACCATTATTCCTTATATCTTAATAAACATCTTCTATGTATCTTTATTAATATGTACATATAAAATTAGCATACCATATTATATAATTAATTACCCAATACTAAAAGGTCTACTTTTTATTTTGCTTTTGCTATTATTTTTAAATATGATGCTGTATAATCTAAATATTGAATATTTTTAGATTGTTTTAGGAGGGAGATAATTATGAACAATCTGATCCATCCAACTTATACAATTGGCTTTTTTACTGCTGGTGTTGAACTTGAATATTCTTACATGCTATTTAAAGCTGCTTCAAAAGTTGCCCAAGAATATCATGTAAATTTGGTTAACTTTTTAGGTGGTTCTTTAAATCCTAATTTTTCTTTTCAACAATATAAATATCAGTATCAATGTAATGTAGCATTTAATTATGCCACTCAAGATGCTTTAGATGGCATTATTTTAGCATCTGGTGTTCTTTCTTCTTTCTTAAGTTCTACAGAATACAATCGCTTTTACTCACAATATGCACCTCTTCCTATGGTAAGTTTAGGTGCTATTGTAGATGGGCTTCCTAGTGTCTACACTGATAATACAACAGTGTTAAAGCAACTTGTTTCTCACCTTATCACCACTCATGGCAAGAAACACATTGCCTTTCTATCAGGACCAAGTAGTAATTGTGATGCCCTTGCCCGTTATAAAGGCTATAAAGAAGCACTCTTAGAAAATCATATTCCATTTCGTGAAGAATACATTTACATTGGTGATTTTACACCAGACTCTGCCATTAAAGCAGTTAAGGTACTTATTGATCAAAAAAATCTGCCTCTTGATGCTATTGTTTGTGCCAATGATTCTATGGCACTTACAGTTTTAAGCGAACTTCAAAAAAGAGGTATTCAAGTTCCTCAAGATATATCTATTACTGGCTTTGATAATATTTATAGCTCAGCTTATTGTGTTCCTAGTTTATCAACTATAGAACAACCACTAGAAGAACTTATACGCTATGCCTTTGAACTACTTTTTGAATGTATTGAAGGTAAAGTCGTAGAAAATAAATTAGTTCCTTGTAAAATTGTCATTAGAGAATCCTGTGGTTGTGATTTTTCTACTACAGCACCTATTAAAGGGGAAATTTCAACCTATGATGAAGCTGTCTTACTAGCAGACCACTTCTTAGAACCTTGCAGCTATTTTTTATCAGATACCGTACTGCCAATATTTAAAAGCTTTCTAATTAAAATGTACTCTCTTTTAGCTACACCTGTATCTGAAAAAATACCATCTAATGAACTTATTGCAGCATTCTTAACTTGTAAAGATGCCCTATCTCCATCCTTACATTCTACTTTAAATCTCAAACATTATCTTACTTCTCTGAAACGAGATTTATTACATAGAACAAATAATTTAGAAACAATTCACCTCATCTCTAATTTATTTGAAATACTTACTGAAAATCTCTTTAATACTTCACTTAGATGCTATGGTTATAAAATGGATCAACTTACAAATAATCTTACCTTTATTCGCCAAGTCCTTGTAACTATTACACACAACATTCATGACAAACGGCTACAACTTGCTTCAATTACCCAATATCTGATTGCCTGCGACATTCATACTTGCCTTATTTATCTCTACGATGAAAGCATCCTTCATAATCTTACAGATGACTGGAAAATGCCTCCTTCCCTTTCTTTATATATGGGATATGTAGATGAACAAATTATTGATACAACTACTTCTTTACCTGTAGTTACTCCTAATGAAATTGTTACCTATGGCCTGAATAATAGTGGAAGAACATATACCTCCTTTATTCATCCTATTTTCTTTGGTAATGAACAGTTAGGCATAATCGTCCTAGAGTTACCACCTGAAAACTACTACCTTATTGAAACACTTACAGTAGAATTAGGTTGTGCCCTAAAGCTTTCATCTGATTTTATGATTCAAAAAAATACAGAAAGTAAATTAGAAGCACTCTCTCAAACAGATGAATTAACCGGACTCCTTAATCGTCGTGGCTTCTTTAAGCAAACCCTTGCTAAATATAGCTACTTACAACGTGAAAAATGCAATGGTATCTTATTATATGCTGATATGGATGGCTTAAAATTCATCAATGATACTTATGGCCATCAAGAAGGTGACCTTGCTATCAAAGCCATGTCTACTATATTTAAGCAAATCTTTACAAACCCCGGAGATATTATCGCACGTATGGGGGGAGATGAATTTACCATGCTTTGCTTAGGACGTAGCATAGACTATGTTCAAGAAGTACAACAGCAGGTTGAAATCTTGTGCCAAGAGTATAATAAAACGCAAAATAAAAGTTATCATCTAAGTATTTCTATAGGTGGTGTTATATTCTCACCTCATTCTAACCTTACCCTAGAAGAACTTTTAAGTACTGCTGATAAACGTCTTTATACCATAAAAAAAATGAAAAATAAAAACAGCAAGAGATGTTAAGCTAACCTCTTGCTGTTTTTATTATAATACTTTACTAAAGAATATCTTTGTTCGCTCCGCCTTAGGATTTTCAAATACTTCTGCTGGGGTTCCTTGTTCAATAATTTTCCCACCATCCATAAATAGTAGCCTTGTACCTACTTCTTTTGCAAATCCCATTTCATGGGTTACAATCATCATTGTCATGCCTTCTTTAGCTAAATCCTTAATAACCTCTAATACCTCTTTAACCATTTCAGGATCTAGAGCAGATGTTGGTTCATCAAAGAGCATCACTTGCGGCTTCATTGCTAAAGCTCTAGCAATAGCAATACGTTGTTTTTGCCCACCTGATAAAGTACTTGGATACACATTTGCCTTATCAGAGAGTCCTACTTTCTTTAAAAGTGTCATCCCTATTTCATCTGCTTCTTGTTTAGAAAGTTTTTTTAATTTCATAGGTGCTAATGTAATATTTTCAAGCACTGTCATATGAGGGAATAAATTAAAATGTTGAAATACCATCCCTACTTGTTGACGCACTTTATTAATATTTACGCCTTGGTCTGTAATATCTGTGCCATTAATCAAAATACTACCTGTGGTTACCTCTTCCATTTGATTAATACATCTTAAATAAGTTGACTTTCCTGAACCAGAAGGACCAATCACTACAACGACCTCACCTTTTTTTACAAAATCGTCAATACCTGTTAATACTTCTAAAGAGCCATAATTTTTATGCAAGTTTTTAATCTGAATCATGATTCGCCCCTCCTAATTTTTGCTGTTTAACTTGTTCTCTAAGTGTTTCATAAACAAGGTCAATGTACCTGTAATGATTAAGTAGCATACAGCTACAATTACTAATGGCTGCACCGCATTATATGTTCGGCTAATAATGATATTACCTGCACGCGTTAAATCCATACCACCAATGTATCCCACAATAGACGTTTCTTTAATAAGTACAATAAATTCACTTACAAAAGCTGGTAACATTTGTTTAAAGGCTTGAGGTAGGATAATACTCTTCATAGTTTGGGTATAAGTAAACCCTAGTGAACGCCCTGCTTCCATTTGCCCTTTATCAATCCCTTGAATACCTGCACGAATAAGCTCTGACATATAAGCACCACTATTAATCCCAAAAGCAAGCCCACCTACCCAAATACGATATTCAGAAGGTACTCCTGCAAAGATTACTGTCCACAAAAAGATTACTTGAACCGTTGTAGGTGTTCCCCTAATAATATATACATAGGTACTTGCGAGAAATTTTAAGACCTTCTGGATAATACGAACAAATGTCCATAATGCTCCCTTTTTACGACTTGGCTTAATAAAACTAATAAGAGCTACTACTACCCCAATGATTAACCCAATTGAGGCAGCAATAATGGTAAGACCTAATGTCCATAAAATACCATTTAATATTAATTTATAAAATGCTTCATTTATAAAAGTATCATAAAAATCAAAAGTCTGTTGCCCTAATAATTTATAAAAGAAATTTTCCATATAGCTGCCTCACTTTAAAATATTTATTATTCTACTGCATTAAAATACTTAGCATACATTTCATCATATTCTCCACTGGCTTTAAGCTCTGCTAAAGTTTCATTAATAGCTTTTAAAAGCTCCTCATCACCTTTTTTAACTGCAATGGCATATTCCTCTTCTACGAATGGTGCATCTATTATTTTTAAATTTGATTGAGCTTCTACCATACGCTTTGCTGGCTCTGCATCAATAACTACTGCATCAATCTTACCATTTGCAAGGTCCATTACTGCAAGAGCGCCTTTATCAAAAGGTATACAATCTATTCCTTCTTCAGCACTTACATGGGTATGCCCAGTTGTGGCTAGCTGTACCCCAACACTTTTACCTACTAAATCTTCTGCTGTCTGAATATCTGTATTCTCTTCTCTTACAATAATAACTTGTTTGGTTTTAAAGTAGGTATCTGAAAAATCTACTTGTTTTTCCTTTTCTTTATCAACTGTCATTCCTGCTGCTACAAAATCTATGCTCCCCATACTAAGCTGTGCTACTAATGTATTAAATTCCATATCCTCTATTTTTAACTCTTTACCTAATTTTTCTGCTATTGCCTTACTAATGTCTATATCTAATCCTACTATCTCTGTACCCTCTCGGTATTCAAAAGGTTCAAATTCTGCACTTGTTCCCATTATAATATAATCCTTTACCTGTTCAGCTTCACTATTTGCTGACGCACTTTGATTATTGCCGCAACCTACCATCATACCCATTAATAAAACAGTAGTCGTTAATACAGTACTTATTTTTAATAATTTATTCTTCTTCATCGCTATCTCCCCTTTTAGTTGTTTTATACATACTCTCTTACTCTGTATTCCATATTTCTTTAAGATTTTATGTTGATATCTACGCATAATTATACATATCAATGAATTTATAGTCAATATATTTTTATAATATTCTACTTAAGATTACAATTTATTATTTATTTAATTTATTTAAATTATTTAAATGTACTTATATTCAATATATCTACACATTTATCCACAGTTTTCTATCTCTACTGTTAACATAATCCCCTTCCCGTTTCAATTACAACCCGTGGATAATGTGCATAACATTGTTAGTAACTTGATTTTAGGTCATTTACTAAATCCTACATTGTGGAAAAACTGTTTATACCTTATCTAATATATTTTTTTATGTCAAAATCCTTTATACTCTCCCTTTTTATTACAATTTATGCTTTTTTACCTATTTATTTAAATGTATTTTTATACTTTTTATCATAAACTAAAAAAGGAATTGCATGAAATCCTATGTGTTTCATCCAATTCCTTTAAACTTTAAAAGTAACTTATTAATGCCTCTTTTTTAATATCCCACTACTTTTGCATAACTACCAGCTGCATTTAAACTAAATGTTAATTTTTCTGCTCCCCAACCACATTGTTGTAAATCCAATTCACCCTCATATACATTAATATGCTTTATAACAGCCCCCATTCCATAAGGATCTTGTGCTATAGCTTTTTTAATCAAGTTATTAGACTTATTATTACCTTTAACTATTTTCTCATTAGGTACGGTATAGTATAGTTTAAACATTAGATACCCTTTATACCATACCCCCTCTATACTAATACTTTTTTCTCTCTCTTCCGTAATACAATAACATCTATTTAATGCATAGTCTAACGTATGACTAAGTAACACACATAAATCCACAGTTCCCACTCCTGTGTCTTCAGGTAAGCTAATATTAACCTTCATTTGTATATTATGCCTACACGCTATATCATACTTTTCATTAATTAATGTATCTATCATTGTATTACCCGTTACAATATAAGACTTACAAACCCGTATCTTATCTTCTATCTTTCTAACAAGTGGCTTTAATTCTTGTAATTTTTCTTCATCTACTGTTTTAAGCAAAGCTTCTACCCCTTGTGTTGCTTCTAATTTTAAACTTTCTTCTTCTCTATCTAGTTCATTAATATGAGCATATGTATTTAAATGCTTCTTAAACAGTTTTCTAAATAACTTTGTTTCTTCTTCCTCATAAATTGTATGCATACTATAACGACTGGTTAAGACACACCATATTCCACCTATAGCAACTATATATAAGCCCAATAAAGGAACTACAGAGTTTGTTACCATACTACTATCTCTTTGAAGCATATAATCTATATTTCCCATAATTAAAAAATATATCACTGCCATTATTGTAATGATTATGTTTCTTTTTAAAACCATCTCCACTTTAAGTTTATTGTAAAATACCAAGTTCTGAAACATCTTGCTTAATACTAATATCATTAATGTACTTATACATTCTATAAATAGTAGTTTTTCATCCATATCTAGGTGTTCTACATTAAATATGTTATTTAATGTGTGACTTACTAGTATACTACAAGTGTATAAAACATCAAGTGTTACTACATATACCCGTAGCCTATGACTTACTTTTCCCTGAAAACCTAAACTCGCTACTATAAATGCTACAGATCCTATAATATATACGCGATTAACCTCTAGATCCTGACTGGCTATAATCATGCATACACCCATTAAAATGATAAGAGATGCTAAAAATTTTTTTATATTAAACTTAATCTTATCTAGAAATACCTCGCCTATTATTATACTATTTAATCCTACCATCATAAATGCTAAAACTTTTATGACCATATGTCTTAATTGTATGCTTAACATTTTACACCCCCTACTGTATTCAAACTTAGTTCTATTTTCCTCATCTGATTTTCTTTTGTTATTTTTAGATTGCCATCATACTTATCTAAACATTTTATTACTACTTCTAATTCATCTGGAATTTTAGCATAGCCTATTTCCGCACTTTCTTCTTCATTTAATGTACACCAGATTTCGAATATCAAATACCCCTTAAACCATATCCCTTTCACCTTAATCTGTTTACTATTTTTATTTCCCTCATGACAAACCTTAATCATATAGTCCATGGTACAATCTATAATGATACATAAGTCTACAATATTTAACTCTATTATGCTGGGGATACTCACATTACTTTCAATTTCAATATTTAATCCCCTTGCCACAGCAGATTTTTCATGTAAAATGGCATCTATAACCTCATTTCCTGTTATAACTTCTGCCATTCTAGGCTCTAATCGCTCTTTAATACGCTCTATATAAGGCATTATATGATCTTTTTCTTTATCTCCCATTAGATAAATAAGTTCTTCCATCTCCTTTTTCAGTTCCTGCTTCATCTGCTCACTAGCTCGTTTTTTTTCTTCTAGATGATTATATGTATGAATTTGCTTCTTAAGTTCATGCTTTAAAATACTATCCTTCCTAAATGTATGTTCTTTCTTTAACTTAAACTGATTATATAGTACAGAAATTATGATAAGACATAAGGTAAAGTATATACCAAAGAATATAATAGTTGATCCCAGGACTATGTCCTTTTTATAAATATATATAATACTTATCATATTAAAAACGATTGTATAAATTATACCTATCAAAATAAGTCCAGCTACTTTTAATCTTGATAACCCATCATAAAACTGTAGATCATTCTGATGATATGCTGCCCGTTTAATCACTTTATTCACACCCATAGCCACTAACAGTGCACTTACATGTGGTATTACATCATCTAATATCCAATTCGCACCATTATATTCTAACCCTTCATAAATTTGATTAAGCAAAATACATACAATACCCTCTCCACCTGCCGATATTGCATAAGTTATAAAAAATACCCATATACGTGTCTTAAGCTTTCCCTGATGCAAAAAGTTATTCAGTATAATAGCCCCAACGCCTATATACCAGATTTCTTCATTTAGACCACATCTATAAATCAAATAACTATATACTGCTACTAAAACAGCACCATATCCTACACATCTCTTCCATTGCCGCTTAGCATGTGACATAAATAAATCTGTGATCACAAATAACTCCCCTGTATATAACGTGCATATGATCAGTGTACGTAATATAAGTCCCAACATTTTGTCAGCCCCTTTACTCTTGTCCTATAAATTTAATTATTTCTTGTCCTATGTCATTTACTTTTTAATTTTTCTAAATAAATATAATTTTAAAACTAATATATATATTATATTAAAATTAATTTATTTTTTAAACTCCACTTAACCCTATTTATAACACATAATAAACATAAATTTTCTCTTCTTTGCTTATTTTATCTTTTTCATTATGAAATACAGCACAAAAATAGCAGTTCCTAGAAAATTATATAAAATTATTCTCCAGGGACTGCCTTTTCTACTAAATTATTGTGTTAAAGTAAAACTCTAATTTATGCCATTTTCCTTCTGTATAGCATTCTAATTTTCCATTATACTTCTCAAGACATTTTACCACTGCACCTAAACCATATAAGTCTCCTTCTATGATACGCTTTGTCTCTTCCTCTACACTTAACTTTTCTTCTAACTCTGTATACCTCGCTTTACTACACCAAATTCTAAATATAACATATCCCCTACTACATATACCTTGAACTTTCATTTTATTTTCCTTCTTCATAGTAACCTTTTCGCAAACTTCCAAGGCATAATCCATACTATTTCCTATCATTAAGCATAAATCCCCTACATCCACCATAAGATTCTCTAGTAAACTAATAGAAACATTTATTAAGATATGCTTCTCACAAGCCAGTTTATATTTTTCATTCATAATCACATCTACAATCCTATTACCCGTTAAAATGTATGATGATTCATGGACAAACTGCCTTTGAATATCCTCTATATACTGTCCTACATCAATTAACTTCTCTGCTTCTACTAGTTCCATAAGTTTATGTACTTGTTGCGCCATTTCTTCCTCTGCTATTTTCCCTTCATTTTCTAAACGCTCTAAACGTTTATATGCTTCTAGCTGTTTCATAGAAAAGCTACTAATAAGTTCAGCTTCTTTGACCTCACACTCCTTAGTTGCATATTTATGAGTTTGCAAATAACACAGAATAAGACCCATGATTAAGACTGTATAACTCATAATGAAAACTCTAGCATTGCCACCATTAAAAATCATACCTTCTCTATAAATTCTAACACTCATATTGGCTGCTAAAATAATTGTTATACTTACAACTATATACAATAAACTTTGCCTCCAGGATATACTTTCATATACTCCCTTATCTTTGTAATACAAAAATGTGTCTTTAAAAGCTTTAACGAATACAATGCAAATTCCTGTAGCCCAAATGCCAGATATACTCAGTATACTTAAAACCTTTATATCTAACCTCTGACCTATATAATCAAAGCTAACCCATCCAAACGTAAAAATAATAAAATATATACACTGAGTTATACAATAACTCCATAGCTTCCCCTTAAAACTCCCTTTAAAAAGCATATGTAAAAACACTGCGCAAAGTATGACCATCAAAATATGTTGTCCCCTAGGCCATAAAATATATATTCCTACAACACCAATTATACTGATAGTATGTCCCACCACATTCTTTAAACTTAATGTACTTCTTTTACAAAAAACGCCCATTAGCATCATACTTCCAACAAAATAAAATAACCATACTATAGCTTCATCAATATGCCCAAACAAAATCTCTACCCTATCTCTACCATCCCTCTCATACTTTTTCCCCCACATTAAAACTCACTACTAACTTATCCATTTCATTTTCCTTACTCTTCGTAATCTCTCCTTTATACTTTAAAACATACTTTTGTATAATACCTAACTCAGTTTGCTTATAGTTAAGCTCTTCTATCATTTGACAATCTATTGCATTGTACCATACCTTTAAAATAATATACCCTTTATACCATATTCCCTCTATAGTCATCCCCTTCTTACAAATACTTGTTTTCCTTTGTGTATTTTTTTGATTCCTTAGCCGATTCTCTCTATTTATATTAATTATAATCTAAAATTTAATTTATTTTAATATTATTTTATTTAATATTTCATAAATTATGTTTTTTATTAACCAAATATATTTGATATACTTCAACTTCTATTATTGTATAATATCGCAAAAACCTCCTAGAATGATAGTAATGTAGCGGCTAAATCCACATTCTATCAAATAGGAGGTTTTATATTGTAATTGCCTGTAATTTGATATATTTAACATAATAGATAGTTCTCTTCAACAATTATTGCTTCATGATATCTACTTAATACCATTAGATTCTTAAAGATAAAAAATAAGCTAACCTAAAGATTAGCTTATTTTAATGTCACTATAATAAGGGTTAAGACTATTATAAATAGTAAATTATTACTTATTTCCTATCTTGGATAAGGTCTTGAAAAGACTATTGCAGGTGATGCTAATATTCTTGCCCCTCCATCTTGATTTTGTAATTCTTCCATATCTAATTCTTCAAATTCAACATTTAAATTGTCTAACATTTTTTCATCTCCCCTTAAATAACTTATTTGATAATTATATTATATAGTTTTTTTATAAAATTTCAATATTTTTAGTATAAAATGACCAACAGATGCTCGAAGTGTAATCTTTTTATGCTTGAAGTGCTACTATTGCCTTTGTATTAATTTCTACTTCTAGTTTAAACACAAAATCTTGTGCACTTGTTGTAACTTCCCCACCATATTTCTTTACACTTTGTTTAATATTACTTATACCAAAACCATGATTTTTCTTATCCTTCTTAATTGTAAGCAGCTTACTTTTAAAATTTGATATAGCTTCTTCTTTCATAGAATTCGTAATTTCATATATAAAGTATCCGGCACGATAACTACATTTAATACTGATTTTTCTCTCTCCTTCAGATACACGCTCACATGCTTCAATTGCATTATCAATACTATTGGATACTATAATGCACAAATCTATAAGTTCAATATCAATATTTTCTTCTATACCAATCTTTATTTCCATATTGATATTCTTTTCACGAGCCACTGCATTTTTCTCATTTAAAATTGCATCTAAAATAGTATTTCCTGTTTTGATTAAGCTTTGTTTTTTATTAATAGATACACGTATATTCTCAATATAATCGTCTAATTCATCTAACTGATTATTATGTAGTAATGCTTGCATACTAATTAGATGATTTTTCATATCATGTTTAATAGCTCTGATTTCTTTATTACTTTCTTCTATCTTTCCATAGTAATCTATCTTATTTCTAAATTGTGTTTCTATAAGTTCATTTACTCTTTTATAATAATTTTCAGCAATATTTTTATCTACACCTAATACAAAGCATGTAGTAGCAATTACTGTTAAATATGCCCATATCATTACTTTAACGATACTTATTTCCATGGTGTCTCTAGATTCATATAATATAGCCGCAATCATTATAGCAAATACTGAACAAGCTGTTAATAAACATAATAATACAACTTCTAATTTTGAAAAAATTACACTTTCTACTCTTTTCTTACTAAACCAATGATATTTTCTATTTAATACAGTTATAATTCCCACAAAACTAGCATTTGTTGTACATACCAAAAATTCATAAACTAACCAACTAGTCCATATTTTTTCATAAAACCATACCCCAATCAAATTTGCTGTTAATTCCAATGTGGTTGCAATAGAAACTATTAAAAGCATTTTCCAAGCTTTCTCCAAAAAATATTTCTCTTCAAATAATAAACCTACAATTAATAGGGCTATATACAGGATATATTCCATAAAAGTTCTTGCACCTAATATCCCATATACATATAAAAAAACTATTACGCCGTATATAATATATCTTCTTATTAACTTTCTGGTCACTCTTCGCCTAGTTGAAAATAAATCCATTAATAAATATAATATCAGGGTTGTTAATGCTAACTGGATCAGTCTTATAATTGCTGTTTGTAGCATCTTATTCACCTCGCTCTTTTTTTAAGAACGCACGGAATTTTTCTTTAAATGCCTTGAGTTTTAAGCGGCTAATGTAAACCTCATCTCCATTTTGCATCGTAACAGCACTTTGATCGTGTTCTCTGATGTAGTGCATGTTAATTAAGTATGATTTATGGATTCTGAAGAAACTACGGTCTATGAGTTTCTTTTCCAATTCATTAATTTTGTTATCCACAATGTATGTTTTTTTCATAGTGTTGACTTTTATTTTTCTATCTTGTGTTTCGAAGTATATGATGTCTATTAGCGGAATTTGTATAGATTTTTGTCCTTGGTTTAAAACGAGAATCTGACTTTCTCTTTCTTCTTTTCGTTTTAGTGCTAAATCTAGTGCTTCTTCTAACTCATCCTTTTGTATTGGTTTGAGTAGGTATCTAAGTGTATTCACTTCAAATGCTTTATAAGCCTCTTCTTGATGACTTGTTGTAAAGATGATGTCACTGGTATGTACTTTTTGACGAATGTTTTTAGCAGTCTCTATTCCACTCATACCATCTTGGATAGCTACATCAAGACAATATATATCATACTGCTCAAGTGGTACTTTAAGTAGATCTTCTCCCCTTAAAAAGTCATCTATAAAACATTCAATTTTTCGTTCTTCAAAGTAATCTTTAAGTAATTTAATTAGACGATCTCTAAAAACTTTTTCATCCTCACATATAGCTATTCTAATCATCCTTTTCTCCCATCCTTCTTCCTACAATGATTTTCTTTGTAGCTAATACATCAGCACTTCTATTATTATACTTTCATTTCTATTCTAACATATTTTTATATATTTTTCATATAATTTATTATATTTTAATTTGTTTTTAATTAAAAATTGTATATTTTTACATTATATTTTAACTATTTTTTGTATACTTTACATTAATTGAAAAAATAAAAGTCACTGTACATTTACACAGTGACTTTTATTTTTAGTAATTTTTTAGTTTGATTTTTCAATTTTATTATTTAGCTACAACTGTTGTTGTCCCTGATACTACATTAGAGATATTAGACCAATCTCCTTGGCAAATACGCATCTCAGCTGGGATTGTACCATTACCATTGCTAATTACTTGATCATTATTGAATGTAACTACTAATTCATATTCACCATTACCTTTTGACTCAATTACTGCTTTAGTATCGCCTGTAAGTGCTACATACCAAGGTGCAGTATTGAATTGACCACCTACATTATCAATATATACTACTGGAGTAGCATTCATCTCAGCTGTAAATGGATGTCTAATTGTGAATGTGTTAAGAGCTGTATTTTCCTTAGCTGTAACAGTTACTTTTGTAGAAATTGTATTACCATTACCTGTCATTGTAACTGCTGCATTTACATTACCTGTTTCTACTGGTTGATCTGGTTCTGTTACTGTTGAATCTGTAACTTTAACAATTTTTGTAGCTGCAACAAATATACCTGTTTCTGTTGTTGCTTTTGCTACGAATTTGATGTCACCTTTTGCTGTAGCTGTATATGTGAATTTACCATCTACAACGTCAACTCTTTTACCATTTGCTGTTACTTCAACAGTTGAAACTGTTCCATTGTCTACTGTTGTACTTACTGTACCTGTAATTACTTTTTCACCATCTGCAATATCAACTGTTGTTGGTGTTACATTAAGTTTAACTGCTAACTTTTCTTCTGGTAAATCTGGTACTACTGGTACATCAGTTGGTTCACTACCAAATACTAATTTACCATTGTCATATACTGCCATGTTTGTTGCACGTACCATACTATTTGAGCTACTGCCTTTTAAGCCATTAAGTGAATAACTCTTCATATAATCCCATTTACATGGTGCAGCAATTCTAAGTTGTACTTCATTTCTACATTCTGATTGACCACCTGGATAAAGTTTAGCACCAGTTAAATCAACATCTACATAGTAAAGGTTCTTTTCTACATCAAGTGGCATTACCTTAGATACTTTTGTACCACTATATTGTTTGTAATTTGCACTTGCAGTCATATCAGCTGCTGTATAACCATTTGCAATAACATCAGATAAGTCTAAGAAGATTCTATATTTTAGTTTATCTGTTACTCTTGCTGGCCATGCTGTATGGTTACGAAGCATGAATTTGAGTTCAACAAAGTTGATTTTGTTTGTATTATCTTGTGCATTGATACCTGCTTCAAGGAAGATTTCTTCTCCTACTTCTTCAATTGCATTTAAGTCTTTAATAAGTGTTCCGCCGTAATCATTGTACATCTTAGCCATAAGACCTACAAAACCTGCATTGTAGTCACATGCTACTTCGTTTGATACATAGTCTGTGATAACGTCTGTATAACCATCTGAACTATTTGGACCACCTACTAATGCACCTACTAATGTATGACGGTGTTGTTTTGGTTCACCATTAAGGTTATTTTCCCAACCACCATGAGCTGTTCTATGGTGTGGTCTCTTTGGAGAGTCTTCATTAAGACCTACAACGAAGTTACGTCCTGTGCTTCCTAACATATAGTCAGCTTGAGATTTAGCAAATGCTTGATATTCTTTTGCTTTCTCTGCACTACATCCTTCCCAATCTGCATAAGTAGCTGCCATAAATCCTACTGTTGCTGCATATCTAAGTGGACCCCACTCTGTAAGCCAAGCAAGACCGCCTGGTGTACGTGTAATAGAGCTACCATCTTTGTCTGTTGCCCAGTAATCTAAGTGATTTTCGATAGTTGTTCTATAAGCTTCTTTTTCTGTAATTTGTGCTAAAA
Source organism: Cellulosilyticum sp. (assembly GCA_045612745.1). Classification (GTDB taxonomy): domain Bacteria; phylum Bacillota; class Clostridia; order Lachnospirales; family Cellulosilyticaceae; genus Cellulosilyticum. Next base: position 18,700 of record JAZKZQ010000273.1, read on the forward strand.
GAAGAGATGCACCTAAGTGTACATCATCCCAGTTATGGCCCCATGTATAAGCTATTTCTGTTCCACCTTGAGTTTCTGTACCAAATTTAGCTGCTGCTTCTTCTGCTTTTTCTAAATATTTTTCATCTCCTGTTGCTTTATATAACCATGCACCTGCCCATGCAAGCTCATCATTATATCCACTCCAAGATTTATAGAATGATCCTGCAATGCTATCATAGTATGTATCTCCACCCATAGCTTCTGCTAATGTGTAAAGTTGTTTTGCATGTGATAAACATTTTTCTGAATATGCTGGATCGATATCTTTAAATACAATTGCACAAGCTGCAAGAGAAGCTGCTGTTTCACCTGCTACTGCTGAACCTGGCTTACCAACTGTTACTTTATAAGATGGTCTTTCCATTTGAAGAATTTCTACTGCTCCCCAGAAAGCATGATCAGCATTACCATCTCCTACTTGGAAATAATATGTATTAGCATCTGGATTACATTTGATGAAATAATCATTTGCCCATTTGATTTCATCTAAGATATATTGATCTTCACCACTTGCTTTGTAAAGGTCTTCTTCTTCAAGATAAGACCAAGCAAGCATTGTAGATGTATATGACATTGGTAAGTTGAATTTAACATTGTCACCAGCATCTAACCAACCACCTGTTAAATCTAAACCATTATCTGCACCATCTTGTAAACAAGAATCTCCACGCCAGTTATTACGTTGGTTCTCTGGTAACTTACCTGATTTTTGAAATTCATAAAACATAATACCTTTTTGTAATGCTTCAGCATAGTTAAAGTTAGTACTTGCTGCCATTACATTTGAAACAGGTGCTGCAAGTGTAGATGCAGCCATTGCTACTGAAACCATGCTACTAAATAATTTTTTACTCTTTTTCATAGCCTATCTCCTTCTTCATCTTATTTTATTAGAATACCCGGCAAATGCTCTTATTTGCCGGGTATTTCTGTCTGTTATAACGAGCCAATCATACTAATATTATTTAGCTACAACTGTTGTTGTACCTGATACTACATTAGAGATATTAGACCAATCTCCTTGGCAAATACGCATCTCAGCTGAGATTGTACCATTACCATTACCAATTACTTGGCTATTATTGAATGTAAGTACTAATTCATATTCACCGTTACCTTTTGATTCTACTACTGCTTTAGTATCTCCTGTAAGTGCTACATACCAAGGAGCAGTATTGAATTGACCACCTACGTTATCAATATATACTACTGGAGTACCATTCATATCAGCTTTGAATGAATGTCTAATTGTGAATGTGTTAAGCGCTGTATCTTCCTTAGCTGTAACAGTTACTTTTGTACCAATTGTGTTACCATTACCTGTCATTGTAACTGCTGCATTTACATTACCTGTAGTTATTGGTTGATCTATTACTGTTGAATCTATAACTGTAACTGTTTTTGTATCTGTACCAGCTTTACCTGTTGTAGTTGTTGCTTTTGTTTCGAATATAACATCACCTTTTGTTGTAGCTGTATATGTGAATTTACCATTTACAACATTAACTTTTTGGCCATTAGCTGTCACTTCAATTGTTGAAAGTGTTCCATTTTCTACTGTTGCACTTACTGTACCTGTAATTGTTTGTGCACCATCTTTAATATCAACTTTTTCTGGTGTTACATCAAGTTTAGCTGTTACTTTTTCTATATTTTTTTCACCAAATAAGTAGTCCATTGTTCCTAAAGCAACAGCGTAGTCACATTGTGCCCAGAATCTGTGGTATGTCATAGTGAAATCAAATTTACCTGTTTTCTTGTACTCTTCATATGCATCTTCAAGTCTTGCATAATCTGGATCTTCTTTGTATTTAGAACGGATATCAAGGAATGTTACACCTGGTTTGATTGCATCTCCGTTAGCCATCTTACCTGTGAATCCTGATGGAATATATACTTCTTGTTCGAACATACGAAGGTAGTCTTCACGAGATTCTACAACTGTAATACCTTTTTCATCTTGATAGTTATCCCAGATACAGTCTAATAAGTTTTTAGCTTTATTGTAAGCAGATTCCCAATCAGCGCCACCACGTTCTTTAGTAGCTGCTGCATAGTAAAGAAGTGCATTTGATACAGAACCAGCGATACCAAGGTCTTGGCTATATGTTGAAACTTCTACATGAAGGTTCTTATTACCTGTATATTTTCCTGTCCATGTATCTGGTTGACCTGTCCATACTAACTTATCAGGAATTTGGAATGAAGTATCTGTTACTGTGATTTCTGAAACTACCCAAGCAGCCCATTTATCAAGTAAGTCTTTAACTCTTGTATCACCTGATAAGTAGTAGTATTCAGCCATACGTTGCATTGACCAAGCTTGCATACCAAACCATCTGTTACTTGATGGATCGTGGTATACTGGATCTGGATCATATACTGTACCGTAGAATGTACTAGCTCCTGCTGGATATTTTTGATATTGTCCACCATATGAGTTACAAGAACCACCAGCGATACCACCTTCAGCTGATTGTAACCATTGATAGAATTCGATTTGTCTATCTAAGCTCTTGCTCCAGTCTCTAACAGCATTTGCTGATTTTGGTTTCATTTCATTGTCTTTAGTAAGGATGTAAGCTGCAACTGGACTTTGGTAACCAAAGTGGTTGTAACTTGAACCAATTCTCCAGCTCCAAGAACCATCAAGAGCACCACCCCAAGAATAGTACCAAGATAATAAGTATCCACAAGAATCATATCCTGTACCTGGTTGCCAGCTTTCGGCACCTTGTTTTACAAAGTATTTATCAAACATAGAGTATCTTAAGTAGTCACCCATCTTAGCAGCTTTAGCTGTAAGCTTAGAAAGGTTTACACCGTAATCTTTAGCCCATTCTTTAGCCCAGTATGTAGCTTGGATTGCACGAGCATCAGCATCTGGAGCATCTGTATAACGCCATTGTCTAGAGTAGTTAGCATCTATTGTGAATAATGGAAGGAATCCACTTTGTCCACCCCAATTGAAAGTTTCCCAAGATGGGTGTGTAACTGTTTCAAATGTTGACTCTTGTTCACCACGTTGGAATGTATTGATGTATGATGGTGTAGATTTACCATCTCCTCTTTGACCATAACCATACCAGTTATCACAGTCAATTAACCAGTGCATACCATACATTGTTTTTGTTCCATATGTATTCGCAAGTTCATTTGCAATTGGGTCTACACCAGCTGTTTTATCAAATTTTAACTCACTTGGATAGTAGTCTGGTAATGGATATTCAGCTGCATAAGTAGCTTTACCAATTTGATTTGTTGGTTGGTCTTTATCTGTTGGAATGAAGTAATTTTCGATAACTCTCCAAGCTTCTTCAACACCAGAGAAATCTCCTGTTAATCTACCTTTCATAGCTTCTAACCATACATAGTAACTAGCTGCTTCACTAGTTGATTCATGTCCTTGGTCTGGCGCTTCACACATTAATGTTTCAATTGAATGGTAAGGAATACCATCTGGACTGAAGTATTCTGTTGTTACTCTACCACTTCCATCTTTTTCACCAGCAATTTTTTTATAGAATTGTAAGAAACGATCACCATAATCAACATCAGATGCTTGTGTTGCTGCAAGTGTTGTAAGTGGTGCTAAACATTGTGCACCTACAAGTACGCTTGCTATAAAACCATAAAGTTTTTTGTTTTTCATACATTTACTCCTCCTAAATTATTGAATTAGGTATCCCCTTATAACTTATGTATTAATCTCCATTTACTTTATTCATTAGTAGTTGTTACCAACTCTTTTAATGACCCCTTATGTTTGATTAGACATTTTGCTTAAGGTCCTACCCTCTTACATATTTCAATTATATTTCTTAAACCAAACATTTCAACATATTCAGAATAAAATGTATATTTTTATTGCGCTTATTGTTTTTATATTTTAAATTTTTTATAAAAAAAGCTAATAAAACTAGAATTTAGTTTTATTAGCTTTTTTATAATATTAGAGAATTTCTTTGGCTACTTTTACTACATTTTCCACTGTAAATCCGTATTTTTCAAAAATACAGTTAGCAGGAGCTGATTCACCAAAGTGATCGATTGCAATCACAGCACCTTCAAGGCCTGTGTATTTATGCCATCCAAATGATGATGCTGCTTCAATAGCTACTCTCTTAGTTTTATTTGATGGTAGAATGCTTTCCTTGTATTCCTTAGATTGTTCTTCAAATACGTCCATTGATGCCATACTTACAGCAGCTACTTTAATGCCTTCTTTGGCCAGTTCTTCTGCTGCTTGAACTGCAAGTTGTGTTTCTGAACCAGAACCAATTAAGATAATATCTGCATCTTTTGGTTCTACGCCTGCTACAACGTAAGCACCTTTTTTAGCATCTGCACCTGTCTTTTCAAGATAAGGGAGGTCTTGTCTTGAAAGAACGATTGCAACTGGTTCTATTTTGCTATTTAATGCATATTCCCAAGCTGCTACTGTTTCTTTAGCATCTGCTGGTCTAAATGTTACCAGATTTGGTGTACTACGAAGCATAGCAAGTTGTTCGATTGGTTGGTGTGTTGGACCATCTTCTCCAACACCAATGCTATCATGTGTTAATACATAAGTTACAGGTAATTTCATAAGTGCTGCAAGACGCATTGGATTCTTCATATAATCGCTAAATACAAAGAATGTAGAGCAGAATGTTTTGAGTCCACCATGAAGAGCGATACCATTTGCTGCTGCACCCATTGCATGTTCACGAATACCAAAGTGTAGATTTTGCCCTAGGTAATCTTCACTACTGAAATCACCTTTTCCGTTCATATAAGTTTTTGTAGATGGTGCAAGGTCTGCTGAACCACCTATGATATTTGGTACACGATTTACCATTTCATTGATTACTTCAAATGAAGCATTACGTGTTGCTTTTTTAGATGATGTATCAGAGTATTTTTCGTAAAGATCTGATAAGTCTACTTCGCCTTCAGAGAACCATTGTTTCCACTCAGCAGCAAGTTCTGGATATGCTTCTTCGTAAGCTTTGAATAATTTATTCCATGCTGCTTCTTTTTCACAACCTGCTTTTACTACATCTGCAAGATGTGCTCTTACATCATCTGCTACGAAGAATTCATCTTTTTCACAACCTAAGAATTCTTTCATTTCAACGATATTGTCTACACCGAGAGGTTCACCATGTGCTGATGCTTTACCTTGTTTCTTAGGGCAACCATAACCGATTTGTGTTTTAACTTCAATAAAGCTTGGTTTATCTAAATTAGTTTTTGCTGCCTTAATAGCTTTTGCAATTGCTTCTGTATCATTACCATCTTCAACTAAGAATGTTTCAAAACCTTGTGCTTCAAAACGTGCTCTTACGTTTTCTGTAAAGGCAATGTCTGTGCTTCCTTCAATAGTAATGTTATTTGAATCATAAAGTACAATTAATTTACCAAGTTTAAGTGTTCCAGCTAAAGCTGCTGCTTCATAAGAAATACCTTCCATTAAGCATCCATCACCAACTAAAGCATAACTGTAGTGATCTACTACATTGTATCCTTCTTTGTTGAATTTAGCTGCTAAATGTTTTTCTGCCATAGCCATACCTACAGCTGTTGCAATGCCTTGTCCAAGTGGCCCTGTTGTTGTTTCGATACCAACTGTATGACCAAACTCTGGATGTCCTGGTGTTAAACTACCTTCTTGACGGAATCCTTTAAGATCTTCCATTGTTAATCCATATTCAAATAAATGAAGTAATGTATAGAGAAGTGCTGATCCATGTCCTGCTGAAAGAATGAATCTATCTCTATTTACCCAATTAGGATTTTTTGGATTGTGATTCATTTCTTCTGCCCATAACGTGTATGCCATTGGTGCTGATCCAAGTGGAAGTCCTGGATGTCCTGAATTTGCCTTTTGAATTGCTTCTGCGGCAAGTACTCTAATTGTATTAATGGTTTTCTGTGATACTGCGTTCATTTTTTTCCTCCTTAAAGATAAACGGTTTTCTTAGGCTCTCATTCTTACTTATTATACTGTTTTTTTCTAGTATTGTATATCCTTTAGTGACTTAATTCTACAAATGAGTTATGATTGAATCTAAGGATGGTGATTTTATGTCTTATATTTATCCTGCTACAAAAGGGGATGTGACTACATATAAGGTCTATTTTCTTTATGAAAAAAAGAAAATTTATCTAGGTCTTTATGCAACTTCCCAGCTCGCTACACTAGCACTTGAAGAAGCTACACATATTATGAACTCTCCTTTTGGTAGTCTTGACTTTGCATATTCAGTTATTGATTATAAAAAAATTATATCACTTTGTAATTTTAGGGACCACAAAGTTTATATTAAAAATCCTATCTATCTAAAAGATAAATACTTTTATTATTATTTATCTAAGCAGATTATTTTAACCTTTGATATGAAAGATTTATTATTCTTTTCCACTTACAAAATTTGTAAACGCGGCAACTACCTTTATATTCAAGATAGTATTTCCCAGCAAAGCCTTTTAAATCGCTTTGGTATTCTAGCCCATAGCGTGGCAGGAAAAGATTATATTTTTAAAAATGGAGATAACTACGATTTTAGAAGGGATAACCTTGAAATTATTAATAACTATAAAGGTGTGAGTAAAAAAGAAAAAAATAATGAAACCTTTTATACTGCCACTATTTATATCAACAAGACTTTAATCTTAGGACATTATACTTCTGAAGTGGAGGCAGCCATCGCCTATAATAAGGCTATCGATTTTCTAATGGCTCATAGTAATAATTGCCGCGACTATGTACCAAATAGTATCCCCTTTTTGACACGTGATGAATACAATGCTATTTATGAAGGCATACAGCTTTCACCAAGGTTAAAAAATCCTAATGCCACACGAAAACGTGTCCTAAAAGGGAATAAATACCGTGGTGTCAGCCAAACTAAAAGTGGTTATCGTGCCACTATTGGCTATCACAAAAAGCAAATTCACTTAGGTATTTACCCTACTGAAAAACGAGCTGCTCAGGCTTACAATTTTGCATCTTTCTATCTCTTTGGTGCTAATGGACATATCAATGCAATTAGCCCCCTAGTTCATAATAGCGATGCAACTAAAATTGCTGGACATCTTGAGAAACATCACCTCACTAAAAACGCCACTTAAATAAAAAATAAAAGGGCATTCACAATCCACTCGATTCGTGATATGCCCTTCATTTTTTATAAACTATTTTTTGTTACACAGAGATTTGTAAGTCCTAAGTTATACAGATGATAGGCCCTATTTTTCTCTTCTACTTTGCTAGATTCCTGACCTACTTCTTTGATACTACCATGTGCATAGCTTTCTAAAGTTGGTGAAATAACTGGTATATCCATTACAAGATGCATGTACTGCTCATAGACAGAGATATCATGTGCTTCTATTGTAAGAAGTGCTGACATATCAATCTCTGGTGTCACTTCTATAAGCTCTAGGCTCTTATTGGCTTTGATACCATATTTGACTGTATAAACACCAGCACTTTCTAATTCCTTCATGAGTTTACGATTAACACGCATCATCTTTTGAATCATTGTCTTGGTTAAATCATCTGTAACTTTTACACTACAAACCTTCTTTGCCTCATGATTTACTTCTAATGGATCATAAATATGCACTTTACCACTTTCATCTACAATGACAAGACTTACAATGGTTCTAGCATACTCTGGAATGATTTGAATAGCGAAACTATCAATCTGCTCATCCATATCTAAAATAAAGTCCGCTATATCTTCATGTGTTTCCACTAACTTCATTTCACTACGATTGCCATATTGCTTAATAAATTTAAATGGTAAATTAAGACCTTCAATCTTTTCAAATGCCATCTCTTTATTATCTTGATAAAAGGCTTGTGCCGTTGGAATATCTAAAACTTCTAAAAGCTCAAGGAAACCTTTTGGATTACTTATCTCATCCATTGCTTCCTTTGATGGGTAAGTTTTACAGTGTAATTTACATTCTAATGGAAAATCTAATTTTTGATTAAAAATAATTGTATCTACTCTTAAACTTAACTTTTCAATATTCTCATTATTAATTGTTGCTAAAATATGTTCTGAAGCAATGTGTGCACCTATGCAATCTACTTTCGGATCTAATAATGTAGTTGCTATTCCTGCTTTAGCTGCTTCTATACAAAGCATTAAAGCAGATACACCACCGCCTACTATGCCGATTTTCTTTACGAAACTCATATTTTTTCTCCTCTTAAATCACTTATTTACTTTCTAATAAGTATCTCATCATTTCTACTGTTTTATCAACATCTTTTACAGTAGTTGTTATACCAAGCACAATCTCTTCTCCCAAGGCACTACCAGGGAAATTATCAAGCTTTGATATTTTTATACCATATACGTGTTGGTCACCTTTAGTTATATTGAAGTTCTCATCCTTATTATAACCTGTAATCACTAGTTGGTCTTTATATTCTACCCTTTCCTCCTATACTTCCTGCCCCTTTGAATAAACTTTAGCCTATGTTATACTTGATGTAAGGTTATTCAGCATTTCTTTATATTGTATACTTCATAATGTTATATACTAAAACAGTATATTTTCTATATATTGTATGACCTACTTAGTATATGTATGGCATATATTATAAATCTCATCAAAAATGCAATATACAAAGTGTAACTACACTTGGCAAGATTCTAGATTTTTATTATAAACTATGTCATATTATAAATCAAAATTATATTATTGATATGAATATTGGGAGGCATTTATGGACTTTTTAGACAAAATGGAACGCAAATTTGGTAAGTTTGCTATTAAAAACTTAATGCTCTATATCCTTTTAGGAAATGGAATCATCTTTTTATTAGACGCTTTAACTGGTGGTATGGCTTCTTACTATACCTGTTTTAACTGGGATATGGTACTTAGAGGGCAGATTTGGCGAATATTTACCTTCGTCTTTATTCCTCAATCTGATAGTATTATCTTCTTTATCTTTGTGGCCTTCCTATATTACTCTATTGGCTCAGCTTTAGAAGATGCTTGGGGAACTTTTAAATTCAATGTGTATTACATCTCAGGTGCACTTTTAACAATGATTAGTTTAATTATTGTATCTACTGTATTCGGCATCAGAAACTACTGGGGCACCGCATCCTATATCAATCTATCTTTATTCTTAGCTTATGCATGTCTCTTCCCAGATGTAGAATTTTTAGTTTATATGATTTTGCCAATTAAAGTTAAATATCTTGCCCTTTTAGATGTGGCATTATTAGCTATTAGTTTCTTCAATGGAACTATTGTTTCACGTGTACTTATCCTTGTGTCACTATTTAACTTTATTGTGTTCTTTGGTAAATACCTTAGAGGCGGTCATGCTACAACTACACAAAGAAACTTTCATAAGCAGAAACGTGACAATCAAAAACGCGTGCTTAAACAAGGTGATCCTATACGTGTTGCCTTCCACAAATGTACAGTATGTGGGAAAACAGAGTTAACTGACCCTGATATGGAGTTTAGATATTGTTCAACTTGTAATGGGAATTATGAGTACTGTATGGATCACTTACGTGATCATGAGCATAAGAAATAGGAGATAAAGGGTGCTTAATATGGTACAAGAGGAGAGCCGCATAGGAAGATAGGTGAGAATAGCTGCACCCTTCGGAATTTGTGAGGTGCTAAGTTCGTAGTATAAAGCAACGTGGTGAACTCACTACGCTACGCTTCGTTCAGACAACACCACTAAATACGCTTTATACTACTTCACTAAGCACCTCATCAAATTCCTCCGAAGGCAGACTATCCTCACCTATCTCCCTATGCTCTCCATTGTACCACTATTAAGCATTATTTCCATGAGTGTGGAAAAGATACAGTTAATGTTTTATCATAAAATAGAAAAGAATAAAACACATCCCTAAATGTACTTCATTTTTAGGGATGTGTTTTGTTTTATTGCTCTTGTATCTGTCTGTTTATTTTATTATAGAGTGGTAGGGTTTTATTCCAGCTTTGGAGTATTTTGAGTCTGTCAGCGAAGTAGGCATAGCCGTCCATGTTTCTGTTTTCTAGTTGCCATTGCATCATTTGTTTAAGTGGGGTCATGAAATCTTGCTTAGTAAACATATCGTTATTAGTACATTGATTTGTATTAATGCCTAAATCTGGGCTGCTTAGTTTACCTTGCTCTGATAAGTAAGTTGTTAGTGCAATCATTTCAATATAAGATGCTTTTCCTGTTTCAACATCTTTAACATTTACCTTTTGTTCATATGTACTGCCATCACTTCTTTGTCCTTTTACAACCATTATTGGATTTTCTTCCGTATATGATTCATCATAGTATATAGAAGCACTTTCACCCGTAACTGGATTTCCTGTTGAATATAGTGCATCTAACTTTAATATTATAGGTTTGCTTCCATTAAATCCTATATTATTTGTATTATGATTACTTGAATTGATTGGCATTATATTGTCATGTTGTATCTCACCTAATCTCATTTTATCATCCCCTATATTTTATAATATCTTTCTATTTACTATATCGGTATTTAATTACTCCTCTACATTATCTTTATACTCTATTTGCTCATTATCTAATCTAATGTATTTATGATTCATACTATTGGGGGGCAAGAATATATTTTCTGCCTTTTGAAGAAGATTCTTGTTGCAATAAATTGTTTGGTATGTGCCTTCTAAGGTTTGAATACGGATGATATATTGTTCTAGATTGATGGATAAAGCATCTTCATAGTCTTGTAGCGTATAAATGGGCTGCTCGTTAATAGTTTCTATAATGTCGCCCCTAGAAAAGGGATTATGGAAATCTTGGCTTTGGGTAGTGGCAACAATTCTAAGTCCTAATTCAGGTATTTGATTAATAGGGCTATACTTTTCTAACTGCTCATTGATAGCAAACATGAGTTCATGAAGTAGTGGGGTAAAAAATATAGTGACAAGTAATGGTATATAATCTAACTTAGTCAGTACTGCTAGTAATAAGATGCAACAGGCATAAACCTTAATAACTAATCCCATCTTTTTTGCTTTTTCTTGAGGCTTCATTGTAAGGGTGGTGTCTGTGTATGCCACTATGGCTACAATGGGAATATAAAAGCCTTTAATAGTAAAAAATAGCAGGGGGATATACCATTTCCTATCTAGTTGGTAACCTCCTGCTATTTGTACTTTCTTGTAGTTTGTTATTTCTTTGTAATCCTTTGCACCGTACTGGGTTGTTAAAAGTCCTTCTATGGCATGTAAAATGCCAATTAAAATAATGAAATTTTCATAAGGTATGAGCTGTGTATGATTAATCTTTATCATATGCAATAGACAATCGATCAAATAAATAATGGGGACTACATAAGCTAAACAGGTGAATTTAGGTTTAATCCATCCACCTATTAAGCTTATAGGAATAAGTAAGAGTATCCCCCATGTAAATGGTATGCCTAAATTTAATAATATCATTACACCACTTACTGTTATTCCTATACCTATGCTGACTATTATTTCTTTATATCTCTCAATGAGTTCCCTTATAAAAATCCCCCCTAACTTACTATTCTAGCTCCTCTTTCAGTACCTCTAGTGCTTTTTGTAACTGAATATCTTCAGCTTCTGTAAGTTTGGATTTTGTAAGAAGTTCTGCTGGTAGTGATACTTCAAAGTCTGGTTCAATGCCAATACCTTGGATACATACACCACTTGGTGTGAAGTATTTAGCTGTAGTTACCTTTAGTGCTGACCCATCTGAAAGTGGAATCACACTTTGTACAACCCCTTTGCCAAAAGTAGTCTCTCCTACTAACTTGCCACGACCTGTATCTTTAATAGCACCTGCTAATACTTCTGATGCACTAGCACTATTGCCATTTACTAAAACTACAATTGGTATATTTATATACTCATCATCTGCATAATATACTTCATTTTTACCTACTTTATTTTCTGTTGAAACAACTATACCAGCAGGTACCAGTTCATCTGCTATTTTTTGTGTTACTTTTAATAGCCCACCTGGATTATTTCTCACATCGATAATAAGTCCTTGCATATTATCAGATTGTAATGTTTCTAGGGCTGATTTAAATTGATCATAGGTAATTTCTTCAAACTGAACAATCTTAATATAACCAATGTTTTCTTCAAACATTTTTGACTCTACAGAAGCTGTTGTAATATTTCTACGTTCTACATTAAAATCATAGGATTTGTCTTCAGAAGGTCTATACACAGTAACCTTTACTTTTGTACCTGGTTCCCCTTTTATCATACTTGGTAAACTAGAGAAATCATCTCCTGTTACAGTCTGTCCTTCTACCTTAATAATTTTGTCATTACATAACATACCAATCTCCTCAGCTGGTGAGCCCTCAAAGACATCCACTATCAGTATGGTATTATCTGCATTATCAAGGCTCATCTGAACACCTATTCCTGCATAAACACCACTGGATTTTTCCATGAAGCTTGCATACTCATCTGCTGTAAAATAATTGGTATATACATCTCCTACCCCATTTACAAAGCCTTTATAAATCCCCTCTTGTAACTTCTTAGCATTTACATCACCCACATAATAATTATTAATAACTGATTCAATAGCTAATAATTTCTTATCCACATAGTAATATTTGTCCACAAAAGCTGTGGTTGTAGCAAGTATTACTATTAATAACAAAAAACTTATAGCGACTTTTCGAAATTTCTTTTTTCTTTTCATCTATAAGATCTCCTTCTTCTGAAGTGTGCTAACATTATTTTGTGTTATTTATTATTTCTTATCCTTTTTCTATCAATTTACTTATTTAAATCTATTAAGGGCAGCTTGAAGTTGCATATCACTTCCATAACTCATACTACCTTCTCCTAATAATTCAATCACCGACTGAATAGATTGAAATGCTTGTTCATCTACAGCAACGCCGTCTTTAATAACTGCTACATCATCTTTACCATATAAAACACCTGTTGCTAGGCGTAATCCTGTACCATCACCTAGTGTAAATAATTGACTTAAATAACCACTTCCTGCAGAATGTGTTCCTACTAAAGGAATTTTCCCCTTCACTGCTGCTGGAAGCGCTTCTATAATACCTGCTGTGCTGTTATTCATTAAGATAACTACTTGTTCATCTGTTTTGCCCTCTGTGGTATAGTAGGCTTGCATATTACCTTCCTTATCTTTAATTTTAAAGGCAAGGGCTTTATCCATGAATAAATCACAAAGCTTTAAAGTTTCATCTAAATTATTGCTATATAAATCCCTAATATCTAAAACTACTTGCTGAATACCTTTATTATTAAAGTCTGTTAAAGTTTTTTTAACCTCTTCACTTGTTCCTAGTTTAATATTTTGTAATTTAATATATCCCTTATTATTGATTTTATCTACTTTTAAATTAGGTTTTTCAATAAGTGCTTTCTTAATTTTCACCGTCTTCTCCACAGTTTTTTCCTTAATACTACTTGCTTTTTGACGAATCACATAAGTATTCACACTGCCTTCTTCTGCTTTTCCTAATACTTTAGCTAACTCTCCTTCATTAGAATAAATAACTTTGATATCATCTACCTTAGTAATTTGATCACCTACTTTAACACCCATTTGATTGGCTGGTGAGTTAGGTATAACCTCTGTCACAACTAAATGATTGCCATCAAGTCCCCAACTATACTCAAGACCTGTGCCAATGATTTTACTTTCTTCGTAGGCTAGATGCTCCTTGTATTCAGTTTCATCTAAGTAACTACTTACCGGATTTTCTAACCCTTCTACGTAACCGGTATATATACCTTCATCTAATTCTGTTTGATTAAGCTCCCCAATATATATCTTACTGATTTGGCGGCTTAAAAACTTTAGTTTAGAAAAAGCGGCTCCCTCACTACCTTGAATCAAGTTGCAACCAGCTAAAATAACTACCAGTCCCCCCACGATAATAGCTTTTTTTCCATCTACTCGTATGTGTTTCAATACCCTCACTTCCTTTTTCTAAAAGTATATAGATTTTACATCTACAAAATTAAATTCTACTATTATTTAGCATATACAATTTGCAAAAAAATCCTTAAAACTTGCTGTCCTAAGGATTTTTGTTCTTACTATCAATTATATGCCTTATAAAATCATTTCATCCACGCTTATTGGCTTAAATAATTCCATGGAGATGTATGTGAACCATTCACACGTACTTCAAAGTGACAGTGATTACCTGTGGAATACCCTGTACTACCAATTTTAGCAACTGTCTGCCCTTTTGTAACAGTTTGACCCACACTTGCTACTAAAGATGAGTTGTGGCCATATAACGTCACAAGTCCACCACCATGATTAATCATAATTGTATTACCATAACCTCTTACCCAACCAGATGTAATAACAACTCCATCTGCTGCTGCTACTACACTTTCGCCATAACTTGCTGGAATGTCAATTCCCGTATGGAATTCATATTTACCAGAAATAGGGCTGGTTCTAGGATTATATTCAGAACTAATACGATAATATCCTGGTACTGGCCAAGCAAAAGTTCCACCATTATATTTGTGCGAACTACCATAATTACCATTTGAACTATTAGTTTTGGCTGCTGCTAAAAGTGCTTTAATATCTTTCTCTAACTGATTTGATAATTCTTCCATCTGCTCAATCTCAGATTTAATCTTACCTTCTTCTTTTTGAAGCTGGGCAATCTTAGTATTTTTATCACCTCTAGCTGTTTCTAGTTCATTTTTTTTAGCAACTTGCTTCTTTTTGATAATCTCTAAGTCTTTCTTCTCTGTTTCAATGGTTGTCTTAGCTGCTTCTATCTGTGAGATAGTTTCTTTATATTCATCTAACACCTCATTATCCCTATCTGAAATGCGCTTTATATACTCAATACGATTGATTGCTTCCCAAAAATTATGTGATGAAAATATAACTTGAAGATAACCAATCTTCCTATTCTTATACATCTTCACCATTCTTGATTTCGTATCTTCATATTGTGCATCTTTTTTTATATTCATTTCATTTAGTTCAACTTGTTTCTTTTCAATAGCACTTTCTTTTTCAGAAATCTGCGTATTTAATTCATAGATTTTATCTTCTATATCTACTATCTGCAAATCTACTTTTTTGATTTCTGCTTGTATAGCTTCTATCTTTTTGTTATTAGCCGCTAATTCCTTCTTGCTACTTTCTATATTTTCCTTTGCATTACTTAGCTGATTCTTCTTATTTGTAATAGAAGAACCATAAACAGGGGTTAATACTAATAGAAAGGCAAGTAAAATACTTATCTTTTTTTTCATATCATTCCCCCACTTATACCTTAAGGTGCTTACGTATTGCAAAAGCACTACCTACTAAACCAATAAAACCACCTAATACAAGACAAATTGGAATCATACCATTCATAATAATTTCAGTAGGTACTAAACTAATACCATCTAAAGCACTCATAAGTTGAAGTGCAATTTTCTTATTTAAGTAATCATATGTACCAGCAATGATTGCAATTGCCATAACGGAACTAATAAGGCCAATTGCTGTGCCTTCAATTAAAAATGGTAAACGGATAAACCAATCAGTTGCCCCTATGTATTTCATGATATTTATTTCCTTACGTCTTACATAAACTGTTAGTTTAATTGTATTAGACATAAGTAATAAGCCAACTACAATTAAGCATATAATGATACCAATACAAATATAGCTAATTGTACGATTAAGATTAATAAACATTTGTGTCTCACGTTTTAAATACTGGGCTTCAATACCCTCTATTCCTTGAAGTGCTTTAACCACTGCTTCTTGCTCTGTAATATCATATACTGTGATTTCAAAAGATGCTGGTAATGGATTGTCCTCTTTAAAATCTTCAAAGATAGAAATATCTTCGCTACCTTCACTAAAATCTTTGAGTGCCTCTTCCTTGGAAATATATTTAACTTCCTTTACACTGCTCATATTCTCAATCTGCTCTTTAATTTTTTGAATTTGGTCTTCATTTATACCATCATTAACATAACAAGTAATACCAAATTTATTTTCTACCTGTTTAAGAAGTGAATCAATATTCATACCTATGGCATAGGACATACCTAATATTAAAAGGCATAAAACAATGGTACCTGCTGAAGCAAGTGCCATCGTTTTATTTTTCCATAGGCCCATGATACCCTCTTTAAATAAATATCTGAGAGTATTCCACCTCATCGTCATATCCTCCTTCGTACACGTCTTTACTGATTTGTCCCTCTGAAATTTCTATAACACGTTTTTTTAAAGCATTAACAATCTCTCTTTCATGGGTTGCCATAATAACTGTAACCCCCCTTTTGTTAATATCCTGTAGACAATTCATAATCTCCCAGGATGTTGCTGGGTCAAGGTTACCAGTTGGCTCATCAGCAATAAGTATAGGATTGTTATTGACAATGGCACGGGCAAGTGCTGTTCTTTGTTGTTCTCCTCCTGATAATTCATTTGGATAACATCTTGCCTTTCTAGCTAACCCTACAAGTCCTAATACTACTGGTACGTTTTTACGTATTTCTCTAGATGATGCACCTACGATCTGCATTGCAAAAGCTACATTTTCATAAACAGTTTTATTTGGAAGTAATCTAAAATCCTGGAATACAATACCTAAATCTCTACGTAGATAAGGTACCTGTTTTCTCTTCAGTCTCGTAATCTCTTTCTCATTAATAATAATCTTCCCACGATCTGGCTCAATCTCTTTAAGTAATAACTTTAAAAAAGTTGATTTACCAGAACCACTATTTCCTGTTATAAAAACGAACTCCCCTTTTTCAATGGTAAGACTTACATCATTAAGACCTACTGCCCCATTAGAATAAACTTTTGATACGTTTTGTAAATGAATCATTTTTAATCACCAATTTCTTTTTCTATAATCTATTTTGACTCTGCTTTTCCATATAGTCCATATATTGGCTTACCATGATTGTGATTTTAAATACGATTGCATCATCAAACTCGCGTAAATCTAAACCTGTTGTTTTCAATAATTTATCAAGTCTATAAACAAGTGTATTTCTGTGGATATAAAGCTGTCTTGATGTTTCTGATACATTTAAACTATTTTCAAAGAACTTGTTAACAGTCATAAGTGTTTCTTCATCGAAGCTGTCCACACGTTTGTCTTTTAATACTTCTTTGATAAATAACTTACAAAGCGAAAGTGGTAGTTGGTAAATAATTCTACCAATACCAAGCTTAGAATAATGTGAAATATGACCTTCGCAGTTGAAAATCTTACCTACTTCAAGTGCCATATTTGCTTCTTTATATGAATTAGATACATCTTTAAGATCATGAACTACAGCACCAACTGCAACATATACTTTGCTCATTGCTTCTGTACTTAATGTATCATAAATCATTTTTGCATAATTTTCAATTTCTACTGGGTCATCTGAAGCGACCTCTTTAACTAAAATCATATTTTTCTCATCTACAGCTGTAACAAAATCTTTTGTTTTATCAGGAAATATATTTCTAAGAATATCTGACATGCTACTATCTTTTTTCTCGTTACATTCAATAAGATACACAACACGTTGTACATTATTCTTAATATGTAACTTTTTAGCCCTTGTATAAATATCCACTAATAAGAGATTATCTAAAAGTAAATTTTTAATAAAGTTATCTCTATCAAAACGCTCTTTATAAGCCACAAGTAAACTCTTAATTTGGAAGGCTACGATTTTACCTAATTTATAAGCTTCATCATCACCACCACTTACTGAAAGTACATACTCTACTAAGTATTCATCATAAATCTTAAAATAATGTGACCCCTGCATCTCTTGGCTATCTGCCTGTGAGTTAATGAAGGCTTCAACTTGTGGTACATATTCACCTGCTGCTCTCGTATTATCTGTTGTAACAACAATCTTTGATTCTGCATCAAGAATGCAGTATTCTCGTCTTGTAATGGACTTAATACCATCAATAGTATTTTGTAAAATTTGATTAGATATCATTTGTGTATCAGCTCCCAAATATTAAATAATTTGTATTCGCAGTATCTTCGATACTATTTTATCCTATTTATATGTAAAAAAAAAGTATATGGATAAAAAATAATTTTCCCCTGAACCCTAATATAGCTTAAGAATACAAAGGTAGTCATTAAGAAAAAAATGGTATTTACATTAACAATCGTTAATGTAAACACCATTTTTAATTATGTATTAATTAGTTTGTGATTGTTTTTTGTGTTTCTAAATCAAATACATGAACTTTTCTCTTATCAAATGCAATTTTAACTTTATCATCTGGACCAGCTTGACAAGCTGTATCAAAACGACCTGTGATGTTATTTCCTTCACAAACCATAAAGAAGTTTTTCTCTGATCCAAGCATTTCCACTACTTCTACTGTAGCTTCACCAATTGCAAAGTATTCTTTTTCTTCTTCGAATAATGTAGATGGTTCGCTAATATGTTCTGGACGAATACCAAGCATTACTTCTTTACCTACATAACCACCAGCAATAAGTTTTTGTGCTTTTTCTTTTACTAATGGAATTTCAATTTTACCGAATGTAAGTACTACTTCGTCACCTTTTTTAACTGCTTTAGCTTCAATCATGTTCATTTGTGGAGAACCAATGAATCCAGCAACGAATAAGTTTTGTGGTTTACTGTAAAGGTTAGTTGGTGAATCTACTTGTTGGATAACACCATCTTTAAGAACTACGATTCTTGTACCAAGTGTCATAGCTTCTATTTGGTCATGAGTTACGTAAATGAATGTTGTATTTAATCTATGGTGTAATTTAGAAATTTCTGTTCTCATTTGCACACGAAGTTTAGCATCAAGGTTTGATAAAGGTTCGTCCATAAGGAATACTTTGGGTTCACGAACAATGGCACGACCCATAGCAACACGTTGACGTTGTCCACCAGAAAGTGCTTTTGGTTTACGATCTAAACATTGGTCAATATCAAGGATTTTTGCTGCTTCACGTACACGACGGTCGATTTCTTCTTTTGGAGTTTTACGAAGTTTTAAACCAAATGCCATATTATCATATACTGTCATATGAGGATATAACGCATAGTTTTGGAATACCATTGCGATATCACGATCTTTTGGAGCCACTTCATTACAAAGTTTATCACCAATCCATAATTCTCCTGATGAAATTTCTTCAAGACCAGCAATCATACGTAAAGTAGTAGATTTACCACATCCTGATGGTCCTACGAAAATGATGAACTCTTTGTCTTCGATATCTAAGTTAAAATCTTTAACGGCTACGAATCCATTTGAATATCTTTTTTCAATATTTTTTAATTTTAAACCTGCCATGAGATATTTCCCCCTTAGTTTGGATAAATTCATATGTCTTTGGACTTACTTTACTATACTATATTTTTCTTTATATTCGCTATTGACTATTTTTATAAAATCAATTATGGCATTTTGGCTAATAGTCCTAAACAAAACAAATCCCTGTACAACTTCAATAGAAATCGTCTATAATGACATAAAAATCAACATATCTTGTTATACAATTTTTGTAATCATTTTACATAAAGCAAGTATTTTCACAATCAATACCCTATTTTTCTTTTAACTTGGAGACTTCACCGGTTTTTAAGTTAGTTTTTACCCTTACCTTTGTACAACAATACCTCAATTAAGAATTTTGGTAGTACTAACATCCTTACAAAACGTGAAGGTTGCTTCATTAGTCTATAAAACCATTCAAGTCCAAGTTTTTGAAAGGCAATAGGTGCACGCTTTACAACACCTGCCATCCCATCTAAACTACCACCTACTCCTACAGCTACTCTTACATTAGGAAGTAAGTGTTGATGCTCCTCAATCCAAGTTTCCTGTTTAGGTGCACCTAAAGCAACAAGTAAAATATTGGCACCTGATTCATTAATATCTTTAATAATTTCTGCTTCATCCTCTGGTTTAAAGTAACCATCTCTTGTTCCTACGATTTGAATACCAGGATAAGTTTCTCTCATTTTCTCAGCTGCCAATTCCGCTATACCTGGCTTACTTCCAAAGAAATAATATTTATATCCTTCTTTAACAGCTCGCTTCATTGTATTCTGTACAAGGTCGTAGCCAGGTACCCTCTCAGGTAACTTTTCTCCCTTCTGAAGCCTTGAACCAATCACGACACCTATACCGTCAGGTACAACCAAATCTGCCTTCTTAATTACCTCCATAAATTTAGCATTATCCTTGGCAAGCATAACAATTTCAGGATTAGGTGTGTACACCTTATGAAACTTATCAGATTTTACAAAACCATCTACCAGTTCCACAGCTTCATTCATTGTTACCACAGAAATTGGTACTTCTAATATTTTAATCGTCTTATTCATAATATCCTCCTATGACTCAAAGCATTTGCTAATTATTTTTCTTCTTTTTCACACAAAGGTGTCACAAAGTCCCCCTTGTGACACCTCTTAAAAAACTACTTTTATTTTTCTCTCTATATAATACAATATCAATCCATTAAAAGCTAAGACCTTGTAATGAAAGTCTTAGTATATTTTACTCGCCAAGTAATTCTTTTACTTTATTCACTGGTAAGTAAATTTTATTCTTTTTAGCTTCAAATACTTGTGTTAATTGCTCTTTTTGTTTTTCTCTATTTATAATGAGTTTTTCTATTTTTTCTTTAAACTCTTCAGCAGTCACTTTATCTGAATCCATACAGTACTCAAATTGTTCAATCTCTTTCATAAATGCTGTTACTTTTGGATCATAAGATAAAGCTACCATTGGCACTTTTTCTGCTGCTGCCATAATTAAACTATGAAGTCTCATACCTATAACCATATCAAACTGAGCTGTGTAATCTAGTACTTTATCTATAGAAAGCATTTTATCTACAACTTCCATATCTGCTTCTAAATTTTTGCCTTCTGCAATACCTATTTCTAAAAGCTTGTCCCTCATTGTTTGGGCAATCTTCCTATCTTGGTCATAATGCATTGGAATAAAGTAAAGTTTGTAACCTTCCCATAAAAGCTTACTAAGTGATGGCAACATAGCCTTCATAAGGTGCTCATCATGTGCCTCATTTTGCCATGGTCTAAGATAAATACCTACTGCTGGCTTTTTCACTTCTATAGTTGTTTTATTTTCTTCTCTTCCCAAGTTTATTCCAATAACCGGGTCGATTGATACTTCTACAGGCTTTTTAATACCTATTTCTTGTAATAAAGCCTTTGATGCTGGTTCTCTTACATAAATGCCATCTACTTTATTAATCACCATTTTCATAAGGACTTTACTAAACCCTTTGTTCACAGGACCAATCCCTTGAGAATAAAACACGACTTTCTTCTTATAAAACTGTGCAATCTTTACAATGGCTAAGTAATACGGAATTGTTTTACTACTTGTTACATCTTGTAATAAGCTCCCTCCTCCACTAATGAGGAGGTCACTTTGCTTAATAACCTTTGCCACTGTTTTCATATCCCAGCGATTAACACTTTCTACACCATAAGTCGCTTTTGTTTTCTCTGGATTGTTTGAAAGTACCATAATACGTGCACCTGGTATTTCTTTTTTGAGTAGAGATACAATTGAATAGAGTACTGCTTCATCACCAATATTGTCAAAGCCATAATACCCTGACAAAACTATTTGCTTTGTAGTTGCCATTTTTTAATCACCTTACCTATTAATTTAATTACCCAAATTGCAACTAATCCAATGAGGAGTCCAAATACAATACCATATACACTACGCGTCATAGATATAAGAAGTGGTGTATGAATATGGGCATAAGTATTTACTAATGAAATAGGACCCATTGCTGCAAATATAATAAATGGTAAATATGCTTCTTTATAACCATAGTATAATAAACATACTAAAATTGGATAACCGATTAAGAACTCTTTTGTACGTGGGCGTACCCCTAATACATTTGTTAAAAGTTGTCTAAACTGAAGTTCTAAGGTTGATGCACTACCTGAGTTACCTGTTCTTGACGTATAAATAAGAAGTGCACCAGCAATGATACCAATAATAATTAGTGCACCATAGCTAATCTTTCTATCTAAAATGCCTTTATAGAAATTATAATCTAGCTTATGTTTTCTATATACAAGAATAACTATAATTGCTGCAATTGGTATAATATGAGCCAGTTTTACACCTGCAAATACATTAATCCCTAATGCAAAACTTGTACGTGATAAAGCACCTACTATCGTAAATACACCACCATATGAAATCACACAAATCTTTAGGAAAGCAATAATTGTTTCCTTAAGGTTACGTGGTGTTTCTTTGATACCTATAATCATTGCATAAGTTGGGAATATTGTAGCTCCAAACAATGCCATCATGCGATATGCTATTGATGGTGATAATTTTAAAAGTCCCACATAACCAATAGCACCTATTATACCAAGAATGTAACCAAGCTTTGTAGCACCTAATTCACTAAATAATAAGATAAATATTACAATGGCACCAAATCCTACTAAGATTGCAAGGATTACATTGATAAGTGGTAAGTTAAAGTTAACTGTCTCATTCACAATTGTAAAGCCATCATTTTGTGCAGTATCAATAAATCTTGTAATACATTCTTCTAAATAAGCTTTATCTGCTTCTACATTTAATGTGCTTGGCATCTTAAATAAGAACACGCGGTTATTTCTTTCATTTAAGGCTAAACGATAACGTTCTATTACTTCTGAAACTTTAAAGGTCTTTGCTTGTGCATCTGTTAATGTATGCAAACGTGCTACTTTATAATTTGTTCCACTATCACTTGAATGTTTTGCAAGTGTTTCAAAACCTTTTTGCTTGTTACTTGTAAATTCAATAAATCCAAGTTGATGTTCATGAATAAACTGTGCCATAATCTCTGTACTTGCACCTGGAATTGTCATATCTGCAAAGTAAATCGTTCCTACATTACTAATCTCATTTATCTCACTGACTAGGTTAAGGAGTGATTCCTCAGATGGTTCATCCCAGTTTTTAATTTGTGGTGAAATCATAAAGCCCATACTTGCTGCTTGATTTAAATCTGCTGCATTAAAGCCAACACCTACTGTCGTAAGCGCACTTGCATAGTCACTTACTTCTATAAAATATGTTTCTTCTCCAGTATCAGGATTTTTACCTGTGAAGGCATCTACATATATATTTTTTAAATGATAGTTTTTATAAATATTTGTTGCAACTTTTTGGTTTGTTGTTACGATGTAGTTATATTCTGGTTTTAAATCTGTTACTTCTGGATAGTAGAATTTAAGAATATATCCCTCTAAAACACTTACTTCTCCTTGCGTCTTATAATTGTAAAAGTCACTATATGGTCCACTTACTGTATTCTCTCTAACGAGTAAGGTTGTTGCACCTAGTGCTTTAAATTCCCTAAGTATGTCTTCTACAGGTTGCTCCATTTGCTGTGCTAAGCTTAATACATCACTGTACCTAATTGCGATTTGAACACTCTTATCTGCCTCTTCAGCTCTTATTCGTCCTACACCTACAAAACCACATGCTACTAAAGATATCGCTAAAATGACATAGAGTAATACTTTTATCTGCTTTTTCATTTTTTCCTCCATCGGCTATTAGCCTACTGCATTATTGTATTATATAGCCACCTCTTACCATGACTGTAAGCTTTGTATCTGCAAGTAATCCTCTTCCGTCTTCTCTTGGGATAAGTAATAAATGATTTTTAGGAATGATGGTGCTCCCATCTAAATCTTCACCACTTGTAATATCTTGAAGGCCACCAGCTGCTGAGGTTACTGCCTTTGCTTTACCTGACCTTACAATCATTTCTGTACTTTGTTTGCCAAGTATAACTTGTCCTTCCTGTACTACAACAACCTCAAATATGTTACTTTCTGTATTTTGCCCATTTTTCAATTCACTTATTTCCTCCATAAGATTTTCAATAAGTGCTTGTTGTGTTTCTAACTGATTCATCATACTAGAATTATTACTTACACTACTTTTTATTTCAGCAACCTTTTGATCCACATAACTTTTTGTTACAATTGGATCATTTGATGTGCCAATACCATTATCTGCTGCATAAAGGCTAGTTGCTGTAATAGCAATTATGGCTAATGCTATTTTTACTTTTTTATTCATTAGTATACCTCCTTATTGTTTAGAATATTTATGATGCTATAAATGGTTCAAAGGTGTAGTATACTTGATCACCTACCATTTTAAATTTCACAAAGGATGCATCTTTTACTTGATCAGTTGTGGTATTTAAACCACTTGTTTTTATGTATCTAATGCCGTCTTCTATTCTTACTTCATTTCCGAGTGTTCCTGTTGTCACCACAAATATATTTTTACCTGTTTTTTGACGTGTTTCTTTTAAATACTTATGAAATGCTTGACCTTCTTCTGTATCACTAAATTGTGTTAATGGCTCTTTACTCATTACTAAAATAATATTTTTAGCTTGTGTATTACTTATAGCTTGTTTAATATTGAGCCATGCAGAAGCTTGTGTTGTTCTAAGCCCACCACTATTTGTTCCTGCCATAATGACTCTTGTTGTGCTGTAATCTTTCACTTCGTAAGTATTTTTATAAGTCATACTTGTTGTTATTAATGGTAGACTTAAATTATTGCTTCCTGTCTGTAGCACTAAACTACTCTGATTTGAAAGCTGGCTTGCTAACTTTTGTGCTGTCTCATTACTAAGTAACATACTGCTTACTTTTGTATTTCCCACTGCATTTATTATGTACTGGTCACCTGTAGGTCCTTGCAATGTTTCTTTATACCACGGATCAAATAGATAATCAGATCTTACACTGATGCCTTCCCTATCCTTGAACCCTCTTGTAATAGAAACATGATCTATATAAACGGCAGTGGTTATTTTTTCACTGACTGAGTTTGCATAGGTATAGAATTTTGTAACCTTTGCCGGAAGTGCCATATCCTTTGGTAATGCTGCACTTACATATTTCCAACCTTGGAAATCAATATCATCTGTGAGTTTTAAATAAAATTTCTTATTATTGCTATCTACTACTTCTACCTTTGCCACATGTCCTTGCTTTCTGCCATAGAGCCACATATTTAAGCTCATGGCATCATTGGTAATTTGAATTGGTGTATCAAATAGAGTATATGCTACTTGTTTATTAGCTGATTTATCAAAAGTATAGGCCATTTTAATAGACTTTGTACCATGATACTTATATTTCTCATCATTACAAACTATAACGCTTCCTTTAACAGTTGAAGTATCTCCACCCCAACTTGCTTTGTTTGTTTCAAAAGATTCAATAGCTGATGTCACATTACCTACTATTACACCTATTTGAGCTGTAAGCCCTTTATAATTAGCTGTAAGCTTTGCTAATGTTTTTCCTTTTGTTACAACTGTATTATTCGTAGCACCTACTGTATTGTTATCACTTGTCCAAGTGATTTTACTTGCTGTAAGTGGCAATTTATATCCTTCACTATCAATCCCATATACTTGTACTGTTTTGGTACTATTTTCATCTACTTGTAAATTAGACGGTTCTACACGAATACCTTGTGGCATCTGTGAAACAACAACCTCTGTGCCTACTTCTACACCTTCATAGCCTACTGTAATAAGGGCTTTTCCACTGCTTGTAGGTGTAAACTTATTCCCTTCAAATGTACCATTTACACCAACTACAGAATATGTAACCTTATTGGAGTCAATAGTTACTGGATTACTATTTTCATCTATTCCTTTGACAGTAAGATTGATGCTTTCACCTACAAATGTACGATTATAACTTGTATCTACTAACAACTTTGTTACTGCACCAGTTTCAGAAGTTGTAAATACACCTAAGCCATTTACTACTTTTCTTTGACTCCCATCAGAAGGATTATTTTGCACTGTAACCTGTGTTTCACCTTCATTGCGTGCTACCATGGTTGTCGAACCACCACCATCAAAGTACATCGCATCTTTTACATTGTAGCTCTGTAAGAAGCTCACTAAATCACTATGTGTCATTCCTTTATAATTACCACGTCCATCTATAGTGATTAAAAGAATTTCATTAGAATTTTTAAGTGTTGCGACTATTGTGCGTGGATCCTTGGCTTTGGGTGTAATTTTATGAGCTGCGCCTGTATATTCTACGCCATCTTTTATAATTAAACCACCACCACCAATGCCTAACTTGATATTGCTTACCGCTTCTTTAAGTCCATCACTTAAATATAAATACTGCTGTAATTCCACACTTGTTCCTACTTTTAACTTGCTATAATAAGTATTCGCTTCTTGTTCACCTATCAAAATGACATAGCCATTTTGAGGAATGTCTACTACTTCATTTGATTTAGAACAATATGTTACCACATCATTTTCTATGACTACTGTATATGTATTTGGTATTTTACTAATGATACTGCTTGTATCCGAATAGTATGTACGATCTACAACTACTGGTCTGTAAAGCTTGGAAGGGATATTATTATACCCTCCCATAGCTCCTACAAACATTCCATTAGCATTTAACTTTAAAGATACACCATAATAATCCATGGATGCACCATTGTTTGTATCAATTGTAAAAGTACCCATGTACTTATTAGGTCCTAATGAGGAATAATTGCTATTATAAGCATGTTTAAGCTCTCCATCAGAAATAACTGCTCCAAAACTTGGTGTATTGCTTGTAGAAATATCAAAGAAATCCGAATTAACACCCGCTATAGCCCCTGCATCTTTTACCATTTGTAATACGGTTTGTCTTGATGTGCCATTGGAGGCTTCTATAGGTTTTAATGCTACATTAGGTTCGTCTAAATTAATTCTGAGTATATTGATATTACGCCATCCAATTTCACTTAAAATCTTTTCATGTGTAAGTGTAGCACCTTTTGTTAATGTTTGCGTTGTTGTCTCTTGATGTAATATAGCACCATAAGTTACATTGGCACTTATTAAAACTGAAAATAATACAATTCCTTTGAGCTTAAATCTTGTAAACCTCATTTTTTAATTCCCCCTTACTGAGTATCATTACCCAATACTATTTGTATATCATAATCAAGCGTTGTATCTAAGCCTAACTCAGCACCTATGAAATATTTTTGGAACTGTTTAGCTTTCTCTAAGTCTCTTGCGTTAATAACAGTTGTATCTAATATAGCTGGTGTATAGTTACCAATGCTTGAAACAGTATACCCATTATTTTCTAGTAATGCCTTTGCATTTGCTGCAAGTCCTGCTCTAGCAGTAGAGTTTAATACCTCAATAGAAACTGTTTGATCTACCTCATAGGTTCCTTCAGCAGGTGGCATAATATCATGGAACACTTCATTTCTAAATGCAGGTAACGCACTTTCATCAATTACATAATACCATTTATAACTTACATACTCCGCTTCTCCAGGCACAATATAAAAGGTAATATTTTCACTATTAAAGTTCTTAAAATACTTTAAGTAGCCTGTTATGTCGCTAAGCCTTACATCTGTTGTGACTGTATCAAAAATAACTGAAGCAATTTGAGGTAATTTTGCAAATGTAGCTGGACTCAATAACTTTTGTGCCAATGCTTCTAGGAAGATTTGTTGTGTTTTGATACGTCCTACATCTCCTTCTGCATAACCTTTTCTAAAACGTACAAGGCCTTCTGCTTGTTCACCATCTAATGTCTGAACTCCTGGGTCTAAATGAATATGAAGATCTTGATAATTATCATCATAATGTAAACCTTCACCATTTTCTAATGCTGGTACATCTACTTCTACACCACCAATAGCATCAACTAATTTTCTAAATGCATCTGTTGTTATAATCACGTAATTATCAATGTTAATGTCTAAAATCTTTTCAATCTCATCAATCGTAAAATCACGAATATTATCTATCCCCGCATAGCTAGTCATTTCATTAATCTTAGAGGTATAAACACTCTTACCTGTCTCGGTCATGAGCCTATCTCTTTGTTCTTCATCCCAATCTACCATCGTATCCCTTGGAACAGATACAACCTTTATTTTATTGGTCTCACTATTGAAGTTAACAACAAAAATAACATCTGTACGATATCCATCCTCATCTACACCAAATATAGCGACATTTTTATTAATAGGGTCTAAGGGCTTGTTTATCCCCCAGTCTTTTTTGCCACCGTCATCACTTAATATAAAATGGTTATATAGTGCTGCACCAGCCCCTATTACAACTGCACATACAATGAAGGTAATAACAACGACTCTCAAAAAAATCCTTCTAAGCTTCCTCTTTTGAGCCCTCTTTAACTTACTACTGCTTTTCTTTTTCATAATATAAAGTCTCCTATATTACATTAATATTTAATTGTTCTATGTTCTATTTTTAATTTATACTCACAGACTTTTATTTATTGTTAGCATTTGCCTTTATATTAATTCTTTCTTTTACCCTTTCTCTTCATTATTATGTTTTTTTGACATTTACTCGCGTGATACCTACTATATTGTAGTAAAATCCAACCTAGATGTCCATTATAATACATCAAATTAATGGAAAAATTATTTACTTTAATCTTTCCGTAATTTACTTGTAATTTTGTGTAATATCCTATATGTTTGGTGTATACTATTTATTGGTAATCAGTATTACCTTAATTTCATGATACAGAAAATAGTAATAGCTAATTTGAAAGGATATTATATATGTTAAAACTTGGTTCTCATGTTTCAATTAGTGGTGGCCTTATCGCCGCAGCTAAAGAAGCTTATTCTTATGGTGCCAATACTTTTATGATTTACACAGGTGCACCACAAAATACAAAACGTTCACCTATTGAAAGTTTAAAAATTAAAGAAGGTAAAGCTTTTATGGAGGCTTATGGCCTATCTGATATTGTGGTACATGCACCATACATTATTAACTTAGCTTCTTATAAAGAAGAAACTTACACTATTGGTAAAGAATTCTTAGCCTTAGAGATTGAACGTACTGCTGCCATTGGTGCCAAATATCTTGTACTTCATCCAGGTTCCTTTACAGATAAAACCTATGAATATGGTGTAGAACGTATTGCTGCTGCACTTAATGAAATTCTTACACCAGATACACCTGTTACAATCTGTCTTGAAACAATGGCTGGTAAAGGAAAAGAAATTGGTAGAAGCTTTGAAGAACTCCAAGATATCATTAGCCGTGTTGCGCTTAAAGATAAATTAGGCGTTTGCTTCGACACTTGTCACCTTCATGATAGTGGTTATGATATCATCAATGATTTCGATGGTGTACTTAAACAATTTGATGAAATCGTTGGACTTGATAAACTCAAAGTATTCCACATTAATGGCTCACTTAATGTACGTGGTGCAAAAAAAGACCGTCATGCCAATTTAGGTGCTGATGAAACAAATCCTAAAGGAGCAGACCAAATTGGTAAAGAAGCCCTATATCGCATCGTGCATCATCCAATTGCAGACGGTAAACCACTTATTTTAGAAACACCATGGCTTGATAAAAAAACAAACTTATATAAGGAAGAAATTACTTACTTAAGGGGGTAATTTAATTGGATTTTTCAAATGAAATTGTACTTGTAACAGGTTCTTCAAGAGGTATCGGTAAAGCAATTGCCTATGCCTTTGCCAAAGCCGGGGCAAAAGTAGTTTTAAATGGTGCTACAAGCAAAGAACGCCTTGTAGAGACTTATAATGAATTTCTAAATGATGGGTTAATTGCCACTTATTTTTATGGTGATGTCTCATCTTATGAGACGACAACAGAACTTTTTAAACATATTCAGATGACCTTTGGCCAAACACCAACTATAGTTATCAACAATGCTGGCATTAGTTACACTGGGTTATTCACAGATACCACACCTGATATGTGGAATAAAATTCTGTCTATTAACTTAAATTCTGCATTTAACTGTATTCAACATGCACTTCCTAATATGCTGCATCATCAAGCTGGTACTATTATTAATATCTCATCTATATGGGGAAATGTGGGTGCCTCTTGTGAAGTAGCTTATTCCACAAGCAAAAGTGCCCTCAACGGCCTCACAAAGTCTCTCGCAAAGGAATTAGGCCCATCAAACATCCGCGTCAATGCCATAGCTTGCGGCTGGGTAGATACAGATATGACTAAAGAATATACAGAAGAAGAGAAAGCAGCCTTCGTGGATGAAATCCCACTCTGCCGTACAGCCAAGCCAGAAGATATTGCAGGCACTTGTCTCTATCTTGCATCTCCACTTTCAAACTACATGACAGGTCAAATCCTTACCGTAGACGGGGGACTTCTATAAAAACCGCTGGGGATATCACCTGATAGCTACCATTCCATAATTTGTGATACTCTAAATTCGGTATATAAAGTAACGTGGTGAACTCGCATGCTTGTTTCACCGCACTGCTCAAACAGCACCACTAAAACCACTTTATATCCCTTCATTAAGAGTATCATCAAATTATTCAGAGAGGTAGACTATCAGGTGACACCCCCAGCTCTACTCCTAGGTACTTAGTTAATCAGTTACTTTAAAAAACTAAAAGGGATTATTGGTCAATTAAATTAATTGACCAATAATCCCTTCTCTCATAAAAAATTAAGGGTGTTGTAAAATAATTTATCATTTTACAACACCCTCATTCATTTTAAAGTAACTCATCAACTTTCCTTTTTCTTTCCACTTATGTGTGAAAAGAGAAAACTAGGTACTTGTACACTACTAGTCTACCTACGAAACAATCTGTTGATGCTCTTAGTGAAGATAATTGAAAAGGTTTTAGGCGAAATGTTTGAAGCGTAACGTAGTGAAGCAAGTTTTTCGCCGTTTTTCAATTATCAAACTTAGAGTATCACAGATTGTGAAGGGTGTAGCTAGTAGTGTACAAGTACCTAGTGACCCATTTTATACTACCTTTTTCTTGTTTTATTGTAAGTAATCTTTTCCTACTACAATTTGAATATCTTGATTAATTGTTTGATCTTCTCTTATTACTGTCCCTGCTGGTAAATATTCTAGGAATTGTTTTGCCTTAGATTTATCTTTAGCATAAAGTAGTGTAGCTACTAAGTCTTGCTTTGTATAATTATTTATCTTAGGTACTGTATAGCCTTGTTTCTCTAACTTATCTTTAAGACCACCCGCTATACCATTTACACCTGTTGCATTATAGATTTCAATTTTTACCTTTTTATCTATTACAATTGTATCATCCTCTAATAAATCATCACTATCTGCTGTTTCATCCGTAGCAACTTCTGTATCATAAAATACCTTTTGAATTGTTTCATCTAATTTATCATAATCAATGAAGTAATATGAAGCTCCATTTTCCATGCCACCTTCACCATCTACAATATAAAATTCAATATTATCTACATTAAATTCCTTCAAATAACTAAGATAAGTAGATATTTCTGTAAGCTTTACATCTGTGCTTATATTAGAAAATACCGTAGATATAATACTATACAATCTTGGAATAATGGATGGACTTAAAACCTTATCTGCGAATGCATCTAAAAATGCTTGTTGCACTTTAACTCTATCTTTATCTCCTTCTGGGTAACTATTCCCGTAGTTGTCCTTACGGAAACGGATAAGGCCTTCTGCTTGTTCTCCATTTAATACTTGTACACCTGGATCTAAATGAATATGTAAGTCTTGGTCATAATCATCATAGTGTAATCCTTTTCCTCTAAATGCAGGTACCTCAACTTCTACCCCACCAATAGTATCTACAATTTGCCTAAAGGAATCTAATCCGACTAAGACATAATTATCAATTTTTACACCTAACATGTTTTCTATTTCATCAATCGTAAAATCTCTAATATTTTTAATACCACCATAAGCAGTCATTTCATTAATTTTAGAAACGGATCTAGTATAGCCTGCTACTTCCCTAAGCCTACTATTTTGTTGTTCTGTCCAAATAACTTTTGTATCACGAGGAATAGACAATACCTTTACCTTATTAGTTGTACTGTTAAAGTTAACTACAAATATAACGTCTGTACGTGTACCATCTTTATCCACACCAAAAACAGCCATTGTTTGATTAATAGCACTACGTTCTTCTTTTTCCTTATCTTTAATTTGTTCTTCTTCTGGAAGAACTTCTTTAGAAGTTGATGCAACAGTCTTACTATCATCATACAAAAATGCATAGTATACACCCGTTAGTGAACCTACCAATACTAAGCCTGCTATTAAAGTAATACCAGCTGATTTTAAAAACAACTTTAATAATGTTTTTTGTTGTTTTTCATTCAGCTTTTTATTATTCTGATCCATATGATCCTCCTAATATATTATTTATGCAATCATTTCCTATTGTAAAATTTCATATACATTAAATCTTATAATAAAAAATTATTCATCTAAATAACTTTATTTTTATATAAATTCAGTTTATAAATTGTTTCCCTATATATTCTAATTTATTAAAATATAAGTTACAACAATATATCGGCATAAAATATCTTTTCTTACAAAAATATTACATAAAGCCATTAAACCAAGCACGTTGCTCAAAACTCTTCTTGTATCTCCCCAAAATATCTTA
The DNA here is from genome assembly GCA_045612745.1 of Cellulosilyticum sp. Taxonomy (GTDB): domain Bacteria; phylum Bacillota; class Clostridia; order Lachnospirales; family Cellulosilyticaceae; genus Cellulosilyticum. The sequence continues at coordinate 51,278 of JAZKZQ010000273.1, forward strand.
ATTTTATTTTTATAAACAATATTATAGCATAATTTTATACTTTCATCTTTAAATCCTATAATTCTCTAATATTATATTCCCTTACTTATAGTTCTTTGTATCTAAAGAAAAAAGCCAATCCCGAAGGATTGGCTTTGAAATACAGCATGCAAGCTGCCAGACACAATTAACGTTTTGAGAATTGTGGTGCACGACGAGCTGCTTTGAGACCGTATTTTTTTCTTTCTTTCATTCTTGGGTCCCTTGTTAAGAAACCTGCTTTTTTAAGAGCTGGACGGAATTCACCATCAGCTTGAAGTAATGCACGGCTGATTCCGTGACGAATAGCTCCAGCTTGTCCAGTTGTTCCACCACCGTATACATTTACAAGTACATCAAATTTAGAAGTTGTATTTGTAAGTTCTAATGGTTGACGAGTGATAACTTTTAAAGTTTCTAAACCGAAGTATTCTTCGATATCTCTTTTGTTGATTGTAATTTTACCTGTTCCTGGTACAAGGTATACTCTAGCTACTGAGCTTTTACGTCTACCTGTTCCGTAATATCTAACTGCTGCCATTTAAACTTCCTCCTCTCGGTTAATTAGAATTTTAATTCTACTGGTTTTTGTGCTTCGTGATTATGTTCTGTTCCAGCATAAACACGAAGTTTTGTAAGCATATGTCTTCCTAAAGAATTTTTTGGAAGCATACCTTTTACTGCATTCATGATAACTCTTTCTGGATGAGTATCAAGCATTTCACGAGCTGTAGTTTCTCTTAAACCACCAGCATAACCTGTGTGTCTTCTATATAATTTTTGATCTAATTTTTTACCTGTAAATACAACTTTCTCAGCGTTAATTACGATAACGTGATCTCCACAATCCACGTGTGGTGTGTAAGTTGGTTTATTTTTTCCTCTTAATACTGCTGCGATTTGGCTTGCTAATCTACCTACTGTTTGTCCTTCAGCATCGATAACATACCATTGTCTTTCAACATTTTGAGCGTTTGCCATGTATGTTGTTCTCATTATAATTTACCTCCTTTGGATCTTATAAAACATAGTTAATATTCTTCTATTATCATATAAAATCCGGGGCTAATGGATTTTATAAGTGGCCTTATTAACACAACCTATATTATATTATCATCCACTATTACTGTCAAGCTTTTTCCTGTGGATTATTTTGTTATTCATAAATTATTTTTAACATTGTGAGACCTTGTGGTGGGGCTGTAGGTCCAGCTAAATTTCGGTCCTTACTTTCTATAATCTTTGTAATATCAGAAGGAGACAGCTTTCCTTCATTTACTTTAATGAGTGTGCCTATAATAATGCGTACCATATTGTACAAAAAACCATTTCCACAAATATCCACAGTTATTAAATCTTCCTGTTGATAAATGTGGATATCATAGATTGTTCTTACTGTATCTTTTACATCTGTTTTTGCTGCACAGAAACATTTAAAATCATGTGTACCCACCATTTTTTCTGCTGCGGCCTTCATTTTTTCTAAATCTACTTCATAAGGATACATTAGTGCATATTTATATGCAAACGGATCACGTTGCTTACTATTTAAAATTTGATAACGATATGTCTTACGTTTTGCTCCGAAACGTGGATGAAAATCTTCATTCACTTGCTCTACAGATTGAACTGCTATGTCCATAGGTAATTTACTATTAATTGCCTTTGCAAGTCTCTCTACAGGGATTTTAGTATCTGAATCAAAGATGCAACATTGTCCCTTAGCATGTACCCCCGTATCTGTTCTTCCTGCTCCTAAAATATATACTTTATGTTGTACAATCTTCTCTACAGCTTCTTCTAGGGTTTCTACAATTGTTGTCCCATTAGGCTGTCTTGCAAATCCATTATAGTTTGTCCCATCATAAGCAACGATTAATTTATATCTCGCCATTTTATAATCCTCCTACTAAAAGTCCCTCTATATTTAATAATTTTATTATTATAAATGACTTATCTGTATTCTTTTATATTACCTTATACTCATTCATGTCTTTATATACTATAAAAATATCTTTAAATTGTCTAGTGATTACGCTTTTATATTCTTTATACATTAATTACTTATTATAATGATGTAAGCGTAAAATATCCCTGGACATAAGTAGTCGCAGGGATATGTTTTTTTATTTAGTCTTCTTGCTATAGCACTCTTGTGGTAAGGTTGCCCAAGGTAAATAGTTCTTTAAAATATTAGGATCTTCTTTAAAATTCACATTTGGTAATGACTCAAAAATATATTTTAGATACGCAAATGGATTTAGATTATTAGCTTTTGCTGTTTCTAAAATACTGTATGTAATAGCACTTGCCTTGGCACCACGTTGGGTATTCGCAAAAAGAAAGTTTTTACGACCTATAACAAATGGTTTTATACTTCGTTCCGCTCGGTTATTAGAAATT
>JAZKZQ010000274.1:0-10712 GCA_045612745.1 Cellulosilyticum sp.
AAAGTATTTACATTGCCATTCCGCCATCTACACGAATCACTTCTCCTGTTACATAACTTGCTAATTCACTGGCTAAAAATGTGGCTACTTTTGCAACTTCTTCTGGATTTCCTAATCGTTTAAATGGTATTTGCCTACTCATCTCTTCTTTGATACTCTCTTTAAGTACCTTTGTCATATCTGTTTCAATAAAACCTGGTGCAATTGCATTGACTCTAATATTTCTTGAACCATATTCTTTAGCAACTGTTTTTGTAAAACCAATAATTCCTGCTTTAGACGCAGCATAATTACATTGTCCTACATTCCCACCAAGCCCTACTACAGATGAGATATTAATAATCTTACCACCTGTCTTAAGCATAGCTTTTACAGCAAATTTAGTACAATTAAATACCCCTTTTAAATTAACATTAATAACTGCATCAAACTCTTCTTCTTTCATTCTTGTAAGTAGCATATCCTTTGTAATTCCTGCATTATTAACTAAAATATCTAGTTTACCATATGTATCTACAGTTATTTTAATAAGTTCTTCGGCAGCTTTAAAATCAGTAACATCTGCACATACTGCCATAGCTGTTCCACCTTCAGCTCTTATTATTTCCACAACTTCTTCTGCTGCCTCTTTTTCAAAATCTCCTGGATAGTTGACTACAACAGTTGCACCTTGACGATGATACATTAAAGCTATTTCTTTTCCTATCCCTCTTGCACTACCTGTTACTATTGCGACTTGATTCTTTAACATAATTAATCTCCTAACGCTTCCATGGTTTTTTCAAAAGATGCTATATCTTCAACATTGAAAACACGCACTTCTTTTGTAATTTTCTTTACTAAATTACTTAGAACACATTTAGGACCCACTTCTACAAATGTATCAAATCCTTGTTCTAATAAATAAAGAATACTTTCTCTAAACCTTACACCACTTGTAATTTGAAGTGGTATATTCGTCATTACTTGTTTTTCATCCATTGGCTGTGCTGTTACATTACTAATAACTGGAATAATTGGTGTATTAAACACTAACTTATTAGCATCTTCTTTAAGTTTTATGGCAGCCTCTTCCATTAATGGACTATGAAATGCACCACTTACTTTAAGTGCCACAACTCTTCTAGCACCTGCTTCCTTAAAATAAGCTTCGGCAGTTTCTAAAGCCTTGCTTGTACCTGCTACAGTTACTTGACCTGGGCAATTATCATTGGCTACTGTTATAATTTCCTTAGTAGTTTCTCTCACGCTATCACAAATATCTTTGATTTTTTCAATCTCTAACATGGTTATAGCACTCATACCACCAGGATTACGCATAGCACATTCATCCATATAGCATGCACGTTTTTCTACTAATTTCAAAGTCTCTTCAAAACTTAACATGCCACTTGCTGCAATGGCATCATATTCACCAAGACTAAAACCTAGTACAGCGTCAGCATGAATTCCTTTATTCTCAAAAGCTTTAAAAATACTATAATTAGTTGTAAATAAAGCTACTTGTGTATAACGCGTTTGATTAATCACATCATTTGAATCTTCAAAACAAATTTCTTTGATATCCCAACCTAAAACATTATTTGCTTTATCAAAGATTTCTTTTGACTCACTAAAATTATCATATAATTCCTTGCCCATTCCTACATATTGAGCCCCTTGACCAGGAAATAATAGTGCTAGTTTCATCTTTATCTCACCCTTATCTATTTCTTTATAGGTAATTCTCACTACTTCCAAATGGCATTGCAAGTGTTATTTTATATTTTGTCTGCCATATCATTCGTAATCATCATCCAAAAAGGGGTAGCAATCTTATCCTTTCATATTTGCCCCCCTTTCTAACTTAATTATTGTTTGCTTGTGATATAGTCAATTGCATCTTTTACAGTTTCTATTTTTTCTAAATCTTCATTTTCAATAGATACTTCAAATTCTTCTTCAATTCCCATAACAACTTCAAATAAGTCTAATGAGTCTGCACCTAAATCCCCACGAAAACTTGCTTCCATTGTTACTTCGCTAGGATCAACACCTAATTTATCCACAATGATATCTTGTAATTTTTCAAACATTTTATTCTCCTCCTGTAAATAAAATTTAAACACTTTGCTTTTCAAAGTATCAATCACTCAAAGTATAGCCTTACTATAAATAATTGTCAATAAATTTAATTTTATTTTTATTTTCTTTTTAATTTAAAAAGACTTGCTATATATTTTCATTAAAATACCTTGTATCTATATATGTTTCACTTTATAATTATAATAGAACATATGTTTGGTTTTGAAATATTTACTATAACAAATTTAAAATAAGGCGATGATTTATGGAACTCAATGAAAAATTAAAAATCTTGTCAGATGCCGCAAAATATGATGTTTCTTGTTCTTCTTCTGGCTCTAATCGAAAGGGCAAATTAGGAGAGCTAGGCTCTGCAGCTACCAGCGGCATCTGTCATAGTTTTACACCTGATGGTAGATGCATCTCCCTTTTAAAAATATTACTGACAAATTATTGTATTTATGATTGTGCTTATTGTATTAATAGACGCTCTAACGACGTACAACGTACTGCTTTTACACCAGAAGAAGTTATTACACTAACTATAGGATTTTATAGACGTAATTATATAGAAGGCTTATTTTTAAGTTCAGCTATTATTAAAAATCCTAACCATACTATGGAAATGCTTTTACAAGTTGTCAAAAAACTTCGTACAGAAGAAAATTTTAATGGTTACATTCATTTAAAAGCTATTCCTGGCGCAAATGAGGAACTTATTCATGAAGCAGGTCTTTATGTGGATCGTATGAGTGTTAATATTGAACTACCTTCTGAACGCTCCCTTAAGCTTCTTGCACCTGATAAGCAAAAAAAAGATATTTTAGCACCTATGCGAAGTATTGATTCACATATTACAGCTGCTAAAGAAGCACGTAAGACTTCAAAAAAAGCCTCGCTTTTTGTACCTGGTGGCCAAAGCACTCAGCTTATTATTGGTGCAACCCCCGAAACGGATCTTAATATTTTAAACTTAAGTGAAAATCTCTATAATAAATACAACTTAAAAAGAGTATATTATTCTGCCTATACTCCTGTTAATACAGGTGGTATGCTCCCTGAACTTAAAGCACCACCAACGCTTAGAGAGCATAGGCTTTATCAAGGTGATTGGCTTCTTCGCCTTTATGGTTTCAAGGCCCATGAACTCTTAAGTGAAGAAAAACCTCAATTTGACATTCACCTTGATCCTAAATGTAACTGGGCACTTAATAACCTTCATCTCTTTCCTGTAGAAATCAACAAAGCACCTTATGAAATGTTACTTCGTGTACCAGGCATTGGTATTAGAGGTGCAAAAAAAATAGTGATGAGTAGACGTATTTCTCCCCTTAACTATGATGATTTAAAAAAATTAGGCATTGTACTTAAAAGAGCACAATTCTTTATTACTTGTAATACAAAATATTACGGTGCTACAGATATCGATGATATTCAAATTCGTCGTAAACTTATTCCCCAATTTGCCTTAGATGAACCTACCCCTTACGAACAACTTAGTTTATTTACGGTACCACAAAACATAGATTCTAAGTTATTACTTCCTACAACAAACTCTACTATTCAACCACTATTATTAGAGGATACTGTATCTGCTTTAACTGGTGAATTATAACGAAAGGATTTTTTTATGATAGATTATTTATATGATGGTTCTTTTGATGGTCTTTTAACCTGCATCTTTTATGCTTATAAAGACAAAAAAGCATCTTCTATATTTCGAGAAGATGCTTATCACCCTAATCTTTTAACAACCTCTTTAAGTGTTTTAACAGAAACTGATAAAGCTACTAGAGTACATGATAGTATTTTAAAAAAACTATCCTTTGCTACTTTAACTAATGTCTATTATTTATATCTAAGTGACTATGAAGATTCTGAGACACTCATACTTCACTATTTACGCCTATGCTATAAATATACTGATAAAATTAATTTAGCTAAAAATAATGACATCATTCGAAAAGTTGATTTATACACAAAACGAGTAAGACACGAATCTCATCGTTTTACAGGCTTTGTTAGATTTGAAGAAATCAGCCCTATGGTATTTTATTCAAAAATTGAGCCTGATCATTTTATCTTACCGCTTTTAATGGAACACTTTGTCAATCGTTTTTCTGATCAAGCTTTTATTATTCATGATCTTAAAAGGCAAGTCGCTCTTATTTATAACAAAAAAGAAGCCTTTCTTCAAAATCTCACCACTGAAGAACATCTTGCGTTATTAAATACACCCACCAGGGATTCATTTATTAATTTATTTAAGACCTATTATAACGCTACTACAATTACTGAACGTATTAATTTTAGAAGGCGTAATGCATTTATTCCAAAGCGTTATTTCAAACATTTAGGAGAATTATAAAAGCTGTTACACTCATACTATGATGCAACAGCTTTATTTTTGCTATAAAATATTATTTTCCCCTAATGCACCTCTTAAAATATCAAGTGCTGCTTGATGTGTACCCATACCATTTACAGAAGAACAAAGTTGTGAAAGTACCTTTGGCTTAATGCCTTTATCAAATAATTCTAAAGCAGTAGCCATAATACTTGTATCCGTATTAAATCCTGCAAGATATACTTCTTTTACATGATTTTTTTCTAGTAATTTTGCCACATCTACTGTTAAACTTGTATATGTTGATTTCATAATAACAATATCTGCCATTGATCCTATGCCTTCTACAATCTTAGCATGTGGACTTAACATTGTCATATCTTTCATATTAAGCTCAGATTTATGCAGTGATTCAGTTTTGTTAATAAAACGTGTCGCAATCACTAAGTCATACTTAAAGTTACTCAGATGTTTCTCAATATCTTTAGGTATATTTTGAGTTACTTCATTAATAAAGCCTTCTTGTATATCAATTAGTAATAATAATTTCATAGTTTTACTCCTTTTAATCTCTATAATTTAACTCTTCCACAATGATTTTGGAATAATGCCAAATAATACTGGTGCTGATGAACCATTTGGTAACATATATAAAATTTCATTAGTTACACCTACACGGGCTGTTCCTACTAGGGCAGCTACTTTTGGGCTGTTTAATAAATCTTCACCAGGTACATTAAACACTTTTCTATTATTCCACCTTAATGCGCCTAAATAACCGCCACCACGTGCATTTAATATAATACCCATATCTTCATTACATTTAATTTTAATATTTATAGGTAAACCATAGTTACCTTTATTTTTAACCATTGCTCCTGTTAAAGCATCTTTCCCCTCTAACCACTCATCCCCTTCTTTTCCTATTACAAGCTTTGCTGGTTTACCTAGATTCTCAATATTAACAGTATATTCCCTTTTTATAACATCAAAAGTTCCTCTAATATGTGTTCCATCTGCTGGGAGTACTGGTAATTTAGCTACATTCTCTAATGTAGAACTATAATCCATAGCTACTACTGTAAAAGTTACATCATCTTCTGCATAAAAGTCCAAAAGCCCTGTTATAATTTCATTAGGCTCCCATGGTCCATTAATACTACTATTATAAATACAAGTTTGTCCACCTTCTTTAATAGTATAATGCTTAACACCCTGACCTTTGAAATATGTACTCACTGCTGCTTGACCACTACTTAAAATATGAGGATTTGGGCCTTTAATAGCTTCATTACTTATTGTAAGTTTAACTTCATTTTCAGATTTAGTGGTAGCAAGAATCATAAGCTTTTTATGAATACGAGTAGCATTAACATGATGTACTAATATTTTCCCTTTCTTGCTCGCTGTTTCTCTATATAATATACCACTACTTGGTATACTTTCTGGTGAATTACTCATAATGAGGGACCCTGGTTCATCTACTACTGTAACTGCCGCTACTTCCTCTAAGCTAGTAAAGGTATTATAGTCTTTATCTACATAACCATCAATTAAATCTCCTGGTTTTCCTTCATTAAATAAATACTCACCATTTCGAATTTTTTCATCTTCACTAATAACTAGAATACAAGTAGCTTTATTAGACCAATTTCCTCTTTCATCTTGTAATTCTACACTTATTTCATACTTACCTGCTTTTTTAAGATACTTAGGCTTTCCTGAAATGTTACTACCATGAGCTGTTAAATTTTTATAACGCCATCTCTGTCCCTTTATATCTAGATTATTAGGATTATTCAGCGTATATGTAAATGATAACTTTTCGCCCTTTGCATAAGTTGTTTTAGAGGATGTAAAGCTTGTGATTTTTATAGGTATTGCTGCTTTAATAACAATCTTGTGACTAGTCCATAAACTCCACTTATTATTTGAATCTTTCACACGCAAAAAAACTTCATAGTTTCCCTCTTTTAAATTATTTATTAAGGGTTTTAAACTACTACTACTTTTCTTTTGATTATTAATAATAATCATCCATTCTCTTTTAGTAACTTTCGTTCCTTCTTGTCCATAACTTGTATCTACTACTTCAATTTCTTCACCAACTTCATAAACTGTTTTAGTAAACTGAAATTGTGCAATAGGACTTCCACTACTTCCTAAAGTAGCACTACTTAAAGCCAAAAATATTATACAGGCTAGAAATAATCTTATGTATCTTTTCATCTTTTCCTCGACTTTTTATATTTTAGGGTTATAACCCCATTGTATATCGGCTTTTCATCTTCTATTATACACTAAAATACTAGGAGTCTGTATATTTAACTCGTGATTATTTACAAAAGTTATAATAAAATCCCTCTTAGCCTTGTGGTTTATAAAACCATTGATCCTAAGAGGGATTTATATGTCTATACTAATTATTAATTTAAAATACTGTCTTAAACTTAATAAATTTACTTTATAAATTATTTCTCTATAAGCAGCACATTAATAACGCTTACGCTTAAAAGTTATGGCAAAAACTAATCCTCCCACTAGAAGCACTGTACACACTACTGCTATTATTTTATCTGCTTCTGACATTTCACTCTGTGACATTTGCCCTGGCATACCATTATGTTGACCTTTTCCTCTCATATTGCCAAATGTATTTTTCATTTCAAAAAATTGTTCTAATGCGCTTTCATCAATACCTAATTCTATAATTTGCTTCTTTTGTTCTTCTGTCATTTCATCTACTGAAGAAGTATCACCAATGATATTCATAACTTCCCACATTAATTCCATATCTACATTTGGCATTTGCCTCATGCTATCACGCTGTGGTTGCCTCATATCATCTTTCATAGCATCTTGATTTTGAGCCTCATTAACTTGTCCTTCATTTGGCATATTATTTGGCATATTTTCATTCGGGAACATTGGACCTGATTGATTGCTACCCATTCCACCTGGTCCACCTTTACCTCCCATTTGCTGTCCCATTGCCATTAAATCAATATTTGTAGCTACTGTGCCATATTCTGTAGAAGGTTGCTCACCTGAAAGTTGTGCTTCAATACTTGTGGTACGATCTATGCCATATTGTTTAAGCTCTTTTATAGCAACTTGATATTCATCATAAGTATAAAAAGCTGTTGTATCTCCTTTAACATAATCTCCAATTAATGCATCTAATTTTTCAATAGTTGCTTCATATTTACCACTTGTAATATACTTATCAATCAACTCCTGTAAATAACTATGGTACATTTCTTTGTATGCATCTACTTCTAATAATTTAGAAATAAGTGGACTATTTTCCATACTATCTGTTACTGGTGTATCAATTGGAAAATTAATAACTTTACTTGCATCTTGCATTTCAAATGCACCAAAAGCTAAATTATAATCCCAAGGTAAAATTTGAAGCTTACCGTCTTCTTCATATAAGTAGAAGTTGTGCTTCATATTCCCAGCATAACTATCTAAATTAACAATAAAAGTATTTACTGCAAAGTACTTAAGGACTTCTTCTACATCAATATTGTCTTCTAAATTAGTTCCTTCATTAAGGTTCTTTAAAATATTAATAAGTGTTTTGTAATCATTAGTTGTTGTCTTGTTTAAAATAGTATAATTAAAGATACTTGAGTAGCTACTAATTTCATCATCTGTATAGACTAAATTTGCACCACCTTTTGAGCCCATACCACCTGGCCATTTCATTTGTCCTCTGTTATTTTGCATACCATCTTGATTGCCTTCACTCGGTGGCATCATACCACCATTTTGGTTACCTCCATTTGGTGGCATCATATCGCTATTTTGATTGCTTCCATTCGGTGGCATCATATTACCATTTTTTTCAAAATTTACTGGCGGATTTGTAGCACCTTCTGGAGAATTTCCGCTTTGATTACCACTAGCTTTATTTTCTGGTACCTGAGTTCTACCTTTATCATTGTTATTTCTTTGATTGCCATCTGGCATTTGTGGAGGCATTCCTCCTCCCATAGCACCCATGCCACCCATACCTTCTACTTTATATAAGTTACCATCTAAATCACCAAAGTTACGTTCTATAAAACTTTCTTCTAAAGCTTCTACTGCTAAATATACTCCCCATGGCTCACCATTAATTGTAATGTTTGCGAAGGCATATCCTGGTGTTGCAATGCCCATTTCTTTACACATATCATATGAAATATACTCTTTCATATAAGTTGCATCACCAATCATATTGTTAAGTACAAATTTCTTAAGACCATAAATATTTTGATCTTGATATTCATCTGTCTTTATTTTAAAACTATATCTATCTGTGGTATCATTCCCTGCTACCATAGATAATGATGAATTTCCTTTTGCTCTAATACCTATGTTACGATAAGTTTCACCATTAATTGTAATATCTGCTGGATAGTACTCTTCTTCTGCTGCATTTTCTTTAAGTTCTTCCCACTTGTTCTCATCCATTTGGATGTTAATCTGTAATACTTGATCTTGATCAAAAATCTTACTCATATATTCTGGTTGCTGAATTGTAGTAACATCTTTCTTTTCATTAGCAGCGGTTAAATTAAATACTGAGCCTACAACTACTAATGCTAGCATAAGTAACATAGCAATAGTTGCTAGATAAGGTATATATTTTTCTTTAATCAAAAATCATCACCTTCTTTTCTCCTTAGTATCTTATTAACCCATGTATTCTCCATTGTAACTTACAAGTACTGCATTTTGTACACCATCAATACGACTAATTTCATTAATAAATCCTGTTGTCATATCTTTAAGTCTTACTTCAATTGTCATCTCAATACCTGTTTTAGCTGATACTGTTTTTGATTTAATCACATGTTTTTTAACTGATTTATTTACTTTTTCTAATACATCGCCTTCTGCAGTTTCATTTTCACAGTTAACTACTAAAATATAAGGATTGTCCATACTTTTCTTATTTACAAACAGAATCATAATTAGCCCAATGAATAATGAACCAATAATTGCAAGTGTAATAAGTCCTGCACCAAGAATAATCCCTACACTAATTGACCAAAATAAGAATGCAATATCAATTGGTTCTTTTACTGCACTTCTAAAACGAACGATAGATAAAGCACCAACCATACCAAGAGATAATACAACGTTTGATGTAATTGCTAAAATGATTAAAGTTGTAATCAGTGTAAGGGCCATAAGTGATACGCCAAATGTTTGTGAGTACATAACACCTTTAAATGTCTTTTTATGAACCGCCATAATAAATAGTCCCAGACAGAATGCAAGACCTAAGGCCACCATCATATCTGTAACTGAAATTGCTGTTAAGTTGCTTAAAAAGCCACTTTTAAATACATCACTAAAATTAATTGTTTGTTGCATTTTTTAATCCTCCATTTATATTTATAAATTTTATACTTTCTAACCATATATTCTACATAGTGCATATTTAGAAACTGATTGATGACGTCTTGTGTTTGTTTGAATACAGTCTTGTATCACTTCTGGTAAAAACTCATCAAATTTGACCTCTAGTACCATCATTTCATTTGCAATGATACCAGTCGTTACAATATCTTGATTTAGGAAATCCGTCGCTTTGATGCCTGTCCTAATTTTTTTATCAAAAGTGATACGCACATTTCCTGGCTCATATATGTAGGCTTCTCTTGTATAATCTACTATAGTTCTTGGTTTTAATAACTCATTCTTCATTTTTACATAAAGTTCATTAAAAAGTTTTTTAGAAGACTCCTTTAAAAACTCTATATCACCTGCTAAAATCTTCTCACATTCCTCTGCTGAAATCGTTGCATTCACCTTTAAACAGAGGCCATTAATCTTTGACTTCTTTTCTAATTTTATAAAACCAATTTCATCATTGTAGTAACGGATACGAAATTTATCTCGATTATTAATCCCCATTACTTTTTCATTCAGTACCTTATCATTATAATTATCAAAATAAATACTTCTAATTCTGTATTCGCCACCACTGCCCGCATTTGTATCTAATCTTGCTATATGTTTTAATTTACTTGTAATCATATAGTAATCTGAAATATTGATACAATGCTTAAGTTCATGTCTAAACTTCATTTAAACTCACCTCCTATACCTTACTAAACATAGTGTACAATAGTAACCTTAAATTAATCTTAAAGCTTTAAAGATTTTTTAATTTTTTTCTCTTCACATATTAATAAAGAAAGTATTCTTGTTTTAAGACTACTTTAAGATTGTTATGGTAAAATAAGTCTTATATAATATTGCTTACAATATCAATTAACACAAAAGGAGATTGTCTTAT
>JAZKZQ010000275.1:0-26916 GCA_045612745.1 Cellulosilyticum sp.
TCCATCCTTTCATTTCTATCATCTCCTCTGATATTTTCATAATTATTTTATCAGAAGAGAACAGTAAGTTGTAAAAAGTTGTATAATATTCTCCGTTTTTGTTTACCGAAATCTCTCCGTTTTATTTTACCATTAACAAGGTTATTTGATGTAATTTCCTTGATAAAAATTTTATATATAATTTAGAAAATAATAATTAAATAATTAGAACGAGACCGCTTTTACAAGACATGGGCATATGTTTACTGCAAATCTTATTAAAGAGTACGAAGACCAATTGAATTAGTAAGAGAAAAAGATGTTAGTAATACAGAAAGAGCTAAACTTACCAATGGAGTAAACTCTGATTTAAGTTTGTGTATTCATGCAGACATTTTAAAAATAGTGTTATTAATGAATTTTTTGTTTTAGTACCTGGGGGCAGCTTTGTTAGTGAAGAGGTTATATCAGAAAGCTATATTATAGGAGAATATGTAGAGAATTATTTATCAGAAGATATACAAAATACATCTAAAGAAATTATTATAAGAAGTGATTTAACAGGTTTTAACAGGTCTAAAGTACTAGTAATTTTAGTAGAAATGGGATTTATGAGTGATCCAAAAGATGATGAGTAAATGAGTACAGCAGTATTTCAAGATGAGTTTGTAACAGCTATAATTGAAGCATTAGAGAACTATTATAAAGAAAATTAAATAATATACAATTATCATATATTAATAATAATAACAATAAGTTACTGCAGATTGTCGTGTGGTAACTTTTTTTATTATAGATTTCACATTTATAAATTTTAGTTATTTATAGTTTTTAGTAATGTGAAATCATTGGGAGAAACCACTTTATGTTTATGAATAAATCTAGTTTATAAATGGTTTCTCTATATTTTAAATAAAATTTAAATATTATAAAAATAAAAATGAAAGTTATTATCATTGACAAAAATGAGAAGGGGGATTAATATAATACTGGATAATGCATTTTGAATATTTAAAATTAAATACTTTGAATGAATAATTAGGGAGATGATGAAGTATGACAAGTAGTAATACAAGAGAGGCACTTTTAAATGAAAGTCCGTTTAAATTAATGCTTTCATTAAGTATTCCAGCAATTCTTGGGATGGTAGTAATTGGATTATATAATTTTATGGATTCAGTATATGTGGGCAGGATGGTTAGTGAAAATGCAATGGCTGCTGTATCCATAGCTTATCCCTTTACATTAATTAATAGTGGTATTTCTACGCTAATAGGTATGGGATCAGCATCAGTGCTTTCAAGGGCGATTGGTAAGAAAGATCAAGGGACAGTTGATAAGATTATGGGGAACTTAGTAGTGATTGTAGTCCTACTTTCTCTTTTGAGTACATTTGTAGGCTGTGTCTTCACTAAACAACTTTTAAACTTAAGTGGTGCATCAGGCGAAACTTATGAATTAGCAAATAGGTACTTAAAAATTATTTTTATCGGTTCAGTATTCGTTAACTTTTCACAAAGTGCTAACATGGTAATGCGCGGCGAAGGGCTTTTAAAGAAAGCTATGCTGATTATGGCCATAGGTGCTATTCTCAATATTATTTTAGACCCAATTTTAATTGTAATGTTTAGAGAATCAGGTCAAGGGATTGAGGCAGCAGCTTATGCTACAGTAATATCACAAATAGTTCAAGCGATTATCACATTAGTCTACTTTACCAAAAAGAGTCAAAATGTAAAAATCAAGGGCCTAGAAGTTGATAGTACAATTTTAAAAGAAGTACTTGGTGTGGGTGTATCAGGTATGATGATGCAAGTATTAACTTTAGTTCAACAAACACTTTTATTTAATATGGCAGCACAATATGGTGGCGAAACAGCTCAAATCATTTTAGCGCCAATGTTACGTATTCAAGCATTTTCATTTATTCCATTATGGGGAATAAGTCAAGGATTTCAACCTATAGCAGGTACTAATTATGGTGCAAAGCAGTATGAACGTGTAAAACAAGTTACAAAATTATTTATGATAAGTGCAACAGTACTTGCGGCAGTATTTTATATTCCAATAATGTGTTTTCCAGCACAAGTTATTTCGTTATTTAATAAAAATATGGAAGTTGTACAACAAAGTATAACGCCACTTAGAATTTTCTATTCTATTTATATTACTTTCGGTATGATGATTATTTCGATTACACTTTTCCAAGCGTTAGGAAAAGCAGGATTTGCAGCACTTTTATCAATGTGTAGACAAATTATCATTTACATACCATTACTTTTGATTATGCCTAAAGTTGCTAATTTAGGCTTAACAGGTGTATGGTTAGCCCCAACAATTACGGATGCTATAGTGAGTATTATAGCCATTATTCTTGTAGCGAAGGAATTTAAGGGATTAACAAGGCAAAAAGAACAGTTCACATATGGCGTATGAGTGAAATAGTAATTTAAATTAGTCAAGATTAATGTATCAAGTATAGGTTAGTCTTGATTAATTTTAAAAGATATAGTTAGTCATAACTAATTGATAAGATTAAAAATATATTAAGGAAATGTAGAGAGAGGGCTTATGGATATACAAATTAAAAATCAATTAGAAAAATATTATAAACAGAATATTTGGGACCCCATCTCATTAGGTGAGGCTTTAACCTTATGGAGTGAAAAATATAAAGATGCAGTAGCATTAACCGAAGATGGGGAAAGTATGACATACCAAGAATTAGAAAGTGAAGCTAATAAACTTGCACAGGGATTTAATAAACATGGCTTTAATAAAGGGGACGTAATTGTCTTACAAATTCCAAACTCCATAGAATTTGTTGTGGTGAGTTTTGCACTTTTTAAACTAGGTGTTATTCCTGTAATGGCATTGCCAGCCCATAGGAAGATAGAAATTAAAGGCATTATAGAGAAGACGCAAGCGAAAGGCTATATTATCAAAGATCAGTATTTAGGATTTGATTATAAGGCAATGGCAAGAGAGATTGTAAGTGAATTAGGCAATCCTATAGAAGTCATAGTTATTGGTTTAAATGAAGAGTTTACAGCACTTACAGCTCTTCAATCAGAGGAAGAATTTAGTGAAAAAGTAGATGTGGACTATACAGAGGTTGGATTGTATTTACTTTCTGGTGGAACAACGGGAATCCCTAAATTAATCCCACGTCGTCATACAGATTATTTATATGTTGCAAGAGAATCAGGTAAAAGATGTGGTTTAAATGCAGGAACAGTGTATTTAGCAACTCTACCTATAGCACATAATTTTCCGTTATGTTGTCCGGGAATACTTGGTACGTTAACCGTAGGTGGAAGAGTTGTAATCTGTAAAGTAACAAGCCCAGATGAGATTATACCATTAATTGAAGAGGAAGAAGTAACTGTAACAGCACTTGTACCTGCCCTTGCAGGTATGTGTGTAGAGTTCCTAGAAGAAGATGATAATTATGATCTTTCTTCTTTAGAAGTCGTACAGGTAGGTGGTTCAGTATTAGAATCATACTTAGCACAAAAAATAGAAGAAACATTTGGATGTACGTTACAACAAGTATTTGGTATAGCAGAAGGATTGATTTGTTGCACAGAGTTAGATGCAAGTGATGATATACGTTACAAGACACAAGGAAGTCCGATTTCACCATATGATGAAGTCTTAATTATAGATGAGAACGAACAAGAAGTGCCTACTGGAGAAGCAGGTGGGCTGATTGTAAGAGGACCATATACTATTTATGGCTATTATAACCTTGAGGAAGTTAATAAGGTATGTATCTCGGAGACGTGTTATTTTAAGACAGGGGATAAAGCACGTAAGTTAGAGAATGGCAATTATCAAATAATGGGTAGGATCAAAGAAACCATTAATAGAGCAGGAGAGAAGATTACACCATCTGAAATAGAAGAATTATTACTGAGACATGAATTAATAGAAGGTGTTCAAGTCATAGGTATTGAAGATAAGTTACTTGGTGAAAGAATTTGTGCCTTTATACTGGGTACAGAGGAGAGATTGACATTAAATGATATTAGAAATTATTTAATACAAAAGCAAGTAGCTACTTTTAAACTTCCAGACCAAGTCATTTATGTGGATTGTTGGCCACTTACCAGTGTAGGAAAAATCAATAGAAATAGTTTAAGAGCTTTGGCACAAGAAAGGTAATAGGAGGTTAAAAATGGAAAATAAAGACCCAAGGATGGAAAGTATTGATTTTGTATATAAAAAGGTCTTGAGTCTATTGTCACTTTCTGAGATAGATGGGGACAGTAATTTAATAGAAGCTGGATTAAGCTCTATTATGATGATGCAAATTGCCAGTCAGCTTAGGAAGTATGGACTAAAAATACAGTTTGCTAAGTTGATTGAACAACCAACACTTAATGATTGGAATGAGATTATTCAAAAGGCTGATATAAGAAAAGTTAAAAAGAAAGAAAAAATAGTTAGTAAGTGTAAAAATACTGAATTTGATTTAACAGATGTACAGTATGCTTATTTCATTGGTAGAGATGATGGGCAGCCTTTAGGTGGCATTGGGTGTCATGCTTATTTAGAGATAGATGGTGAGGATGTAGATGCAATTAAATTAAATGACGCATGGCATAAGATTCAAAATTATCATCCTATGTTAAGAGCGAAATTCTTACCCACAGGAAAACAAATAATTATGCCACAACCTTATTCTAAGGAAATAGAAATTTTAGACTTTAGAAATCTATCTTCAGAAGAAAGAGAAAGACAATTATTAGATTTAAGAAATAACTTATCACATCGTAAGTTAAAAATCGAATTGGGGCAAGTAGCTGGTATAACCTTAGCCTATATCAAGGAAAATATGACGAGGATTTTCCTTGATATAGATCTGCTTGTAGCAGATGTGCTAAGTCTAAGTATTATCATGCGTGATCTAGCAGATGCTTATTTGGGAAAAGAATTTACTAGAAACGAAGACTATACTTTCCAAGATTATATCATAGATAGGCCACTTGATGAAAGTGAAATTGAGAAGGATAGAATCTTTTGGGAAAATAAAATGGCGAAACTGAGTAGTAAAACGCCAAATATTCCTTTAGTGAAAAAGCCTGAACTTATAAAAGAACTCCGATTTAATAGGAGAAGGAAAGTATTATCTAAAGAGGTATGGGATAAAGTTAAACTTACAGCCTCTAAGTATCAGTTCACACCTTCTATGTTTTTATTAAGTTGTTATGGGTTGGTCATTGAAAGGTGGTGTAATCAAGAGAGTTTTTTGATTAATATTCCTTTGTTTAACCGCAGTGATGAAAATGAGAATATTCAAGATATGGTAGCTGATTTTACCAACTTGCTTTTATTTGATTTTACAAGAAAACCTCAAGAATCATTTTTAAGTACAATGGAAAGAGTAAAAACCACATTTTTAGAAAATGTAGCCCATAGCAGTTATTCAGGTGTAAGTGTACAAAGAAATTTATTTAAAACTATGGGTGGGGCTGGTTTTGTAGCACCGATAGTATTTGCTTGTAATATTGATGCACCTCTTGAAACAGAAGTTTCAAGAAAAGTATTTGGTGAGATCAGTTATATGGTATCACAGACACCACAAGTATGGCTTGATTTTCAAACATATATCAAAGATGGTGAACTAATCTTATGTTGGGATGCTGTGGAAGAATTGTATCCTAAACATTTACTGGATGATATGTTTGAGGCATTTGTAGGGCTAATTTACCAATTAGCTGAAAGTAAGGATTGGGATATTCAAGTTGACTTATTACCGCATCAACAAGTTTTGCAAAGGGAAGCTGAATTAGCAGCAATTTTACCGCTTAAATATCCTGATAAGTTATTAATTACTGATTTCTTAGAATGTGTTAAGAATAGGGCAGACGATTGTGCACTTATTGAGGGGATGACTGGAAGAGAAATTTCTTATGGTCAGCTCTATGATAAGGCAATGCAAATAGCTAATTTATTAGTGTGTAACGGTGTACAAAAAGGGGATTATGTTGCCATTACACTTCCAAGAGGTGTCCAACAAATTTATGTAATTTTTGGCATATTATTTACAGGAGCGGTTTATGTACCAGTGGGCACGAATCAACCTAAAGAGAGGCGCGCTAAGATTTATGCTCAAATTGGAATTAAGTATGTTGTGACAAGTAAAGAAGTAGCTCAAACTGATGTATTAGATGAGGAAGGTGTAATGTGCTTAGCTATAGAGGATAGCGCACCAGAGAATGTACTTGAAACACCTATTTTAGTTTCACCTAAAGACAGTGCGTATGTCATTATGACATCGGGGAGTACAGGGGTACCAAAGGGTGTTGAAATTGCACATGAGAGTGCTGTTAATACTATTGATGACATTAATAATAGATACCATATTGCTTCAAAGGATATTGAAATCATGATTGCAGCAATCGATTTTGATTTATCTGTATATGATATATTTGGCATCTTGGGTAAAGGTGGTACGCTCATTATTTTAGATGATGAGAATTATAAAGATCCTGATATATGGTTGAAGTTAATGGCAGAATATCCTATAAGTGTTTGGAATTCAACACCCATGCCATTTGATATGCTAGTGACAATGGCAGAAAACAAACACAAGATACTTGACTTACGTGTAGTAATGCTTTCTGGTGATTGGATTGCACAAAGCTTAACCACAAGGTTTTATAACATCAGTAAAGATGCGGTAGTAGTTGCTATGGGTGGGGCTACAGAAGCATCTATTTGGTCTAATTATATAAATGTACCCCATAAAATACCTAAACACTGGAGAGCTATTCCTTATGGAAAGGCATTAGACAATCAAGTTTACCGTGTAGTAGATGATTTGGGTAGAATATGTCCTAATTATGTACAGGGAGAATTATGGATTGGTGGTGTAGGCGTTGCCAAAGGGTATCGTGGGGATGAAACACTTACTAAAGAAAAATACATAACGGATAAGGTGAAATGGTATAGAACTGGTGATTTAGGAAGAACATGGCAAGATGGTACCATTGAGTTTCTTGGACGAAAAGATCATCAAGTGAAGATTAAAGGTTACAGAATTGAACTTGGTGAAGTTGAAAAAGCTTTAGAAAAGAATAAGGATATTGTAGAGGGCGCAGTATGCACCATTGAGGGTGGTACGGAAGGGAAACAACTTGCTGCATATATTATTTTAAAAAACAATATTACAAGAAGTGTAGAAGAAATTAAAGCGGCTATGCAAGATATTTTGCCAGCTTATATGATACCAGAAGTATATTATTTTGGAAATAAGCTCCCTTTATTAGCTAATGGGAAGCGAAATAAGGATGAGATATGTAGAGTATTAAGTGAACAAAACAGCCTAGAAGAATTTGTAGCACCGGAAGAAGGGCTTGAAGTGGAGATTGCAAGAATATGGGGAAATGTTTTAAAGACACAATGTATATCTAGATTTGATAATTTCTTTAGATTAGGTGGAGATAGCTTAAAGGCTGTGGATATTGTTAATCAAATAGAGGAAATCTTAGATGTACCTATGACTATTCCTGTCACGATATTGTTCAAAGCGGCAACTATAGAAGCATTTGCAACAGAGGTTAGAAAGATGATAGATGATATGGAAGTAGATGTGATTTAAATTTATGCATATACAGACTATTTTACAATAATGAAACATACTAGGAGGGAAAAATGGATATTCAGGCATTCATAAAGGAATTAATGGCAAAAGAAATTACACTTTGGAGTGAAGATGGAAAATTAAAGTTTAGAGCACCAAAAGGAGCAACTACTGAAGAAATTAGAAATGCATTAAAAGAAAACAAAGAAGCTATCATAGCGTATTTAGAACAAGTGAGTAACTGTGTATTTGAAACGCATATGAGTGAGAGATTTGAAAAGTTTCCATTAACAGATATTCAAAATTCATATGTTATAGGACGTAATAATATGTATGAATTAGGTGGTGTAGCTTGCCATGGTTATCTGGAGATTGTATTTGAAGAAGAAATAGATATTGAAAGAATGGAGCTTGCATGGAATAAAGTTATTCAAAAACATGATATGTTACGGGCGATCATTTATGATGTAGGTTATCAAGTAATACAAAGAACCGTGCCATATGTAAAGATTCGTACTTTGGATTTACGCAATACGACACATCAAGTAGCAAAAGATGAAATTAGGGAAGAACTGGCTAATAAACAATACAATTTAGGTGAATGGCCAATGTGTGATTTAGGAGTAAGCATTGAAAAGGGAAAAAGCATTGTTTATTTTTCAGTGGATATGTTAATAGCTGATTTTTTGAGTATGAATATCATATTAAATGATTTAGAAAAATTTTATAAAGACTTAGATACACCCATGGTAATATCAACATTATATAGAGACCTTGTAGTATATCAAAATAACTTAAAGTTAATGAATAGAAAAGAAAGAAGTAGTGCGGAAATTTATTGGGAGAATAAAATGCCTACAATGGGTGAAGCACCAGAATTACCGGTTATTAATAAAATGAATCTGAAAGCACATAGTTTTACACAACATAAGATGTTTTTGGATGGAGTAAAATGGAAAAACTTCTGTAAAATTGCTAAAGAAAATAATGTTACACCATCTGTACTTGTTATGTCAGCATTGGCAGAAACAGTTGCAGTATGGTCATCAACAAAGAAGTTTGCTATCAATACAACCTTTTTTAATAGGCCTCAGGTGGTTGAGGATATTGACGAAGTAGTGGGAGACTTTACAGATGTTAATATCTTATCAGTAGATTTTGATTTTAATAAAACTTTTGTTGAAAGAATTAAAATAATGCAAGAAGATTTGTGGGCAGATATTATGCATAGTGCAATTTCTGGTGTAGAAGTACTCAGAAGACTTACTAAGGAAAGAAAAAAGAATATAGTCATGCCAGTTGTTTTCACAAGTACTGTAGGCATTGCACGAGAAGATGATGCCACAGTTAGAAGAACTATGAAATACAAGATTAGTCAGACACCTCAGGTTTATATTGACTGCCAAGTCTCAGATGAAAATGGTGGTGCGAAGATTAACTGGGATGTTCGTGATGGTGTATTTGAAGAACATGTGATTCAGGATATGTTTGCATGCTTCACCCAGTTAGTAGAGGCAATTGAAAGTAGAAGTGAAGAAGTATTTGAGAAAAAATATCCAATTGAGTTACCTGAAAGTACAGTAGAAGTGAGAAGAAGGATTAATGCTACAGAAAAAGAAATTGCACCTTTAATGATGGAAGAAGGTTTCTTAAATGCACTGCGTGCTTTCCCAGAGAAAGCTGCACTTATTACAGAGGGTAGAACGTTAACTTATGCAGTATTAGCCCAATATGTAAAAACAATTGTAGATGTACTGAAAGAAAAAGAGGTTACACCAGGTGAAAGAATAGGAATTAACATTGATAAAAATGAGTGGCAAATTGCAGCAGTACTGGCTACATTGCTTATGAAAGCAACCTATGTCCCTATAGATGTAAGACAACCTAATGCAAGAAAGCAAAAGATTATCAATAGTGCTAATATCCGAATACTCTTATCTGAAGATGAAGAAATACAGTTACAGCAAGTAACAAATAATATTAATGTTAGAAGTCTTAACTTAAGTGAAGAACAATTAGGAGATTTTATAATAGATCAAGCATATGACAGACCAGCATATATCATTTTCACATCAGGAACAACAGGTGAACCCAAAGGTGTTGTTATGACACACAGAGCTGCTATGAATACAATCTGTGATGTCAATGCACATTATAACATTGGTGAAGAAGATATATTTTTAGGTTTAGCCAACTTATCATTTGACTTATCGGTCTATGATATCTTTGGTTGTTATTTAGCTGGTGGGACATTAGTTTTACCAAATTCCCACAACATTAAGGACCCTAAATATTTATATGATTTAATCTTGCTTCATCGTGTAACGATATGGAACTCAGTACCAGCGCAAGCACAGATGATTGCAAACTACTTAGAATCTGTAGACATTAGAAAAAGTCAATCGCTACGTGTCATGATTTTATCCGGTGATTGGATTCCTGTTAATTTACCAGATAGAATTCATAATGCTTTCCCCAATGTACACATGGTAAGTAAAGGGGGAGCAACGGAGGCAGCAATTTGGTCAATTTACTATGATATTGCTCGTGGTGAAGTATTTGAAAAGAGTGTACCATATGGTAAACCTATGGCCAACCAAAAATTCTATGTATTAGATGAGAACTTGCAACATTGTCCTAACTATGTAGAAGGAAACTTATATATTGCTGGGACAGGTCTTTCAGTTGGTTATTTAAATGATGACAAGATGAATGCGGAAAAATATCCAATATTTGAATTAACAGGTGAACGCATTTACAAAACAGGTGATAGAGGTTTTTACAGAGCTGACGGTATGATTGTCTTTAAAGGTAGAGAATCGGGGGATGAACAAGTTAAGATTCATGGTCACAGAATAGAACTTGCTGAAATAAGAGCTGCGTTACTTGAATACTCACAAATTGATTCCGCTGTTACCTTAACAGTGGGAAATCCGCCAGAGGAATTAAAAATCAATGCAGTTGTTGCACCGAAGAGAAGGAATATAGAATCAAAAGCCCTTATTGAAGATACAGAAAAAGAGATGCTTACAAAACTTTGTAATGACTTTGAAGCAACTGTTGACACAGATTTATTAGAAATTTGGAATAGGCAATCTGAACTGGTTGTCATTAGTGATATTTATAATTTATTTAAGCGATATGGTATTTTTACAGAGCTTTATAAACCATATTCACTTAAAGAAGTTATTGACATAATCAAGGTGCCAGAGAAACTTCATAAATTAACAAAGAGATGGTTAAAAGTATTAACAGATGAGGGGGTTTTAAAAGAAACATCTGAAGAGATGTATATGTTAATTGAGAATGAGAGTAATTTAGATTCTGAAAGTTTATGGAAAGAATTTTATGAAATTGAAAATAGATTTAATTATAGTAAAGAGTTTGTAGACTATCTAAAAGTGTCTAGTGATGTATTACCAGAAATGATCCAAGGAAATGAGAACCCTCTTAATGTGTTATTCCCTAAGGGGGATGTAAAACCAGCTATGGCAGCTTACCATGATAACAAAATCAATAGAATTCAAAATGGTGTTGCTACAGAAGAGATTGTTTACTTATGCAAACAAGCAAATATTAAGCATCCAGAAAAAACATTTCGTATTCTAGAGGTAGGTGCTGGTGTTGGTGGAACTTCACTAGATGTCATTCCACAGCTAGAAGGCTACAATGTAGAGTATCATTTCACTGATTTATCCACATTTTTCCTTAACAAAGCACAAGAGAATTTTTCAAAATATAATTTTGTAAAATACGGAATCTTTGATATTAATAAAAGCTTTTCTGAGCAAGGTTATGATGCATTCTCCTTTGATGTCATTCTTTGTGCCAATGTACTACACAACTCAAGAAATGTGCATGATGTTATGGAAAACTTACGTCATTTATTAGTAGATCAAGGTAATATCATCGTATTAGAAGAAACAAGAGTAAGTTATATGCTCTTAACCTCCATGGAATTTAAAGATGGTTTAACAGGATTCTTAGATGAACGTCAAGAAGATGACCAAACATTCTTTACAAGAGCACAATGGGAAAACATTTTTAGTAAACACAATGGTGAAATTATTCATGAGTTCCCAAGTAAAACAAGTAAATTAGATATTACAGGACAAACAATTTATATCGCTAGATTTAAGAGTGAATATGAAGCACTTGAGAAGAATGCTGTAAGGGAGCATTTAGTTAATACAGTTTCTTCTTATATGGTACCAAGTAATATTCTTGTTGTACCAAGTATACCACTTACAGAAAATAAAAAAGTGGATATGAAGAAGATTAAAGCGCTTATAGAAAATAGTGAAAATAATATGTTTGGTGATACAAGCGAAAAAGAAATGCCACAAACAGATTTAGAAAAACAGATAGCAGCTATTTGGTGTAGAGAATTAAAAATAGACAATATAGGTAGAGATGATGACTTTTATAATGTGGGTGGCGACTCACTTTTGATTGCTCAAGTTGTAGGTAAAATCGTAGAAGAAATTAAAGAAGCTGAGGATTGGGAATGGAGTGCATTATTAACAGAAATGATGCAAACACCAACAGTTAGAGAACTTGCTGAGAAAATTCAAAGATATAATTTAGATAAGAGTTCATTTATTGATCCTTCTTTAGTTCAAATTAAAAATACTAAGATGCCTAATGAGCAATCAGTAGCCAAAGTATTATTCCATGCAGGAACAGGTACATTATCTGCGTATACAGATTTAATTTCCTACATTGAAAAAAATAGCAAAGATGATGAGAGCGTATTAGGTTTCTCATTTGGTAATGAAGCAGAATATATTTCTATGGAAACAAAAGATACATTCAAAATTTTAGGTAAAAAATATGGTAAGATCCTCAGACAATTAGGTTATTCAAATTACATATTAATTGGACACTGTGTAGGTGGTGTAATTGCATTAGAAGCAGCAGAATATTTAAGAGAAAATGGGCTTAAGGTTTCTGATGTAACATTAGTGAGTGCAACAATTCAAAGGCAAAAAGAAAGGACTGTATTTAATGACTTACCAGATGAAGTTTATGAAAGAGCATTAAAATCAAGCCTTGAAAATGAATTGTTGCTTGAAAGAACCTTTGCAAAATTGATAAATGCAAATGAAATGAAAGCAGGTTATATGATAGATGATTACACACTTGAAATGAGTATCAGGCATATCGTTAAACAAGGTGATGCTATAGTAAGTGCTGATGCATTATGTCAATTAGAAGGTGAGTTTTTAGCAGTAGCAGAAGAGTTCCGTACATTAACAAGTAAACCTTTATTTGAAAGATTAAATAATCTTTATGCAGCTATTGAAAGAGATGATGCAGAGCTTATGGAGCATGAACGTAAACTACTTAATACATTATTTAATATCTTTACACAAAACTTTGGTTGTGTAGCAAATCATAAGCCAAGACCATATACAGGTACAATTCGTATTTTTACATGTGAGCAACAGGGGGCAAGCTTCTTCCAAGAATTCTTTGGTGAGGACTTTGAAACATGGAGACCATACATCAAAGGTGCATTTAGAGCGGATACACTTGTAGGTCAACATTTTGATTGTATTGTAGGTGCTAATTTACAAAAGAACATTGATAAGATTTTAGACTTTATTTATGAGTAAAAATAAGATATAGCGAAAGGACATAATAAATGAATCAAGGCAGTCTTGGAAAAAGAATTTTAAAAAGATTACTTGGCTTAATAATCGTTGTATATGGTGTGATTACCTTAAGTTTTTGTTTACAAGTGTTTACTGGTACTGACCCAGCAGAGATGATTGTTCGAAAAAAAAGTGTTTTTGCTAGTGAAGAACAGATTCAAAAGGTCAGAGAGGAATTGGGGCTTGATGCCCCATTCCTTCAAAGATATACCAGTTATCTGAAAGGTGTAATGAAAGGTGATTTGGGAGTGGCCATAACCAATAAAAAGCCAGTAACAGAAAATATAAAAGAAGCATTACCTGTCACATGTGTACTTATTATAATGACCATGTTATGGGTAGTTATATTTACCATTTTAATAGCAGTAGCTTCTGTCATTTTTAAGGATAGTTTTTTTGATCAATTGATGCGGGTATTGTGTATGATTGGAATCTGTGTTCCTAGCTTTTGGATTGCATTAATATTACTGATTGTATTTGCAGTTAACATTCCTATTTTCAAGGTAATTGCTGATAATAGTATCAAATCTTTAGTGCTACCGTCTATTGCACTAGCAATTCCAGTAATATGTATTGGAACAAGGGTTTTAAGAGGTGCAGTACTTAATGAATTAAAAAGCGATTATGTAACCTATGCAAAGGCAAGAGGATTTACGAATACACAGATTATTTATGGGGAAGTGCTAAGAAATGCCTTACCAGCAGCAATTATATTGTTTGCTCAATTTTGTGCATCTTTCTTTAGTACATCATCTGTAATAGAAGGTGTTTTTTCAATTCAGGGGTTAGGTGCTTATTTATTAGAGTCTTGTGAGAGTATGGATATCTATGGCATTTCAGGATCTATACTAGTATGTGCGATTTTATTTGTATTGTTTAATACAGTAGCTGATATTGTATCAGGTATCATATGTCCTGCATATAGGAGGAAACAAGTATGAAAATAAAACTACAAATGGGTATAGGACTATTGATCATTATCTTATTCGTTTTGATTGCAATATTTGCACCCTATTGGGCACCTCATGACCCAAATGAAACAAATCTTACATTAAAAAATGCGGTAGCAAGTGTGGAGTATCCTTTAGGATGTGATCAATTGGGGAGATGTGAACTTTCAAGAATGCTTTATGGCGCTAGGTATTCTATTGGGGTTACTGTGCCTATGTTAATCATATTAGCAGGGATTGCATTAGTTATAGGTTGCTATTCAAGCTATAAGGCTGGTTTTATAGATGAAATAATGAAAGTGCTATGTGATATATTGATGGCATTTCCACTTATTGTAATAGCTATGGCACTAATGACTTCCATAGAAAGTTCTATGATATGTGTTATGGTGGCTACTGGAATTTCTATGATTGCATGGTTTATGAGAATGGTAAGAGCTTATGCAAAAGTAGAATGTGGAAAGGAATATATAGAATCTGCAAAGGTTTCAGGGGCATCAGAACTTCAAATAGTGGTCAAACATTTAATACCAAATGTCTTACCACAATTCTTGATTTATTTTACAACAGGAATTGCATCAGCCATTTTATCAATTTCTAGTTTTACTTTTTTAGGAATTGGACCTATGGCTGGGACACCAGAATGGGGAGGAATGCTAAATGAAGCTAGGAATAGTATTTATACAAATCCTAGGTTAATTATTTATCCAGGTATTTGCTTAATTTTATGTTGTGCAGGCTTTAATCTTTTTGGAGAAGGACTTAGAGATGCCATAGGAAAGGAGGCTGACATTAGTGTCCCTTAGTATTAAGAATTTAGAGATTACCCTTGCCTCAGGGAGAAGAATAGTTGAGAAAGTATCTTTTAGTATTGAACCTGGTGAAATGCTAGCCATAGTTGGTGGTTCAGGTGCTGGTAAAACAACAGTGAGTAAAGCTGTCATGGGACTTTTAGGGCCTGAATTTAAGATGCAAGGTGCTATTGAGTATGATGGGATACAGTTATTAAATAGACCTAGAAAAGATTTATTAAATATCTATGGTAATGAGATATGTCTCATTATGCAAAATCCTATGGTAGCTTTTAATCCTTCTATGAAAATAGGTAAGCAGATCAAAAAAACTTATGTACAGCATTACAATAAAATTTCAAAAGAAGAGTTTTATGCAAAGTGTGAAGAAGGTTTTAAAAAGGTGGGACTTATGGATTATGAAAGAATCTTAAAAAGTTATCCATTTGCGCTATCAGGTGGTATGTTGCAAAGAATTATGATTGCCACAGCGCTTATGAATAAGCCCAAAGTGCTTGTGGCAGATGAAGCAACCACAGCCATTGATGCATGTAATCGCATTACATTAATGAAGGAACTTAAAGCACTTAATAAAGAAGGTATGGGAGTCTTATTAATTACTCATGATTTTCGGGCTGCAGAGTACTCAGATAAAATGTTGATTATGAATAGAGGTAGTGTGGTAGAGTACGGACCAACAAGAGGAATTTTAAATAATCCAAAGAAAGCATACACAAAAGAACTTTTAAATGCATGTTGGTTAGAGCGAAGGGAGGAAGTATAATGATTAAACTTCAAAACTTAGAGTGTTCCTTTTCTGATAGCATTTTTTCTAGGAATAAGTTTGTAGCTGTAGCACCACTTAATATGTGTTTTAAACAAGGTGAACGTTATGCCATAGTTGGTGAATCAGGTTCTGGTAAAACAACACTTGCAAGAATGATAGCAGGGCTTCAAAAACCAAGTAGTGGTGAAGTATTACTAGAGGGGAGGTCTGTCTATGGCAGAAATAAAAAAACTAAAAATCATTTTAAAAATATCCAGATTGTACAACAAAACACACTTTCAGCATTAGATCCTAAAATGACAATAGGAAAGATTATAGAGGAACCTTTAAGTTGCTTTTTTCATTATAACAGGGAAGAAAGAAAAAAGAGATGTAGTGCTTTAATGCAGATTTGTAATTTGCCATTAGGTTATTATACCAGATTTCCTAATGAACTTTCAGGTGGAGAACAAAAACGTGTCGCAATTGCAAGAGCATTAGCAGTGGAGCCAAAGTGTTTAATTTTTGATGAAGCAACAAATGGATTTGATATGCCTCTAAGAAAAAGAATTACCGAAGAAATTATTAATTTACAAGAAAAAATAGGTTTTACATTAATATTTATTACACATGATATTGAACTTGCTATGGTGGTGGCAAATGAAATTTTTGTAATGAAACAGTCTCATTTATTAGAAAGAGTTATTTATAAGAATGAGAGATGGGACTTTAAAGATGACTATAGTCAGTTACTTTTAGAGGCAAGTGGTATTAATACAAGTGCTAATGTTGTAAAAGAATATTTAATATAAGGGAGTGTAATGAGATGAAATTAAAACGAATAATGACAAGTTTATTAGCAATAGGTGTTTTACTATCAGTTGTAGGATGTAATACAGCCTCCGAACAAACGAGTACAGCACAGGCTAGTGGGGCAGCAGAGCCAGTGCATCTTAATCTAGCAGAAAGTTGGGGGTTTGAAACATTCTATCCAATTATCACACCAGAAAATGCAGCTAGTGGCTATGGCATCACTTATTATTTGACGAGCTTTTATGATACATTATTTACTTATGATGCCAATAATGAACTTGTAGGTGTACTAGTAGAAGACTGGTCGATGCGTGATGATGGTTTGGTATACACATTCAACCTTAAACAAGGGGTTAAATTCTCAGATGGTTCTGATTTGACAGCTGATGATGTTGCCAAATCACTTGTAAGTGTTGGTGTTAATTTAGGTCAATATAATGGGGCGTATGGTAAGTTGTCAACAATTATTGCTGATGCAGTAGCAGTGGATGACTATACTGTTGAATTACAATTAACACAGCCATATTACGGTACATTAAGGGAGCTATGCTTACCAAATCCATTTGCAATTGTTTCAAGCGAACAACTAAATGATGATTTAACTGTAAAAGATTCATTTGTCACAGGAACATATGGATCAGGTCCGTATATGTATGCCGGTGATGGAGATGGTCAATCGTATACATTTGTTAAAAATCCTAATTATTGGGGGGAAGCACCAGATGTAGAAAGTTTTACGATTAATGTAGTCACAGATAATGATGCAAAACTGCTTGCCTTAAAAAATGGTGAAGTAGATTTTCTTCATGGTATTACAAATATTTCAGCAGAAAGCTTTAAAGAAATGGAAGCTACAGAAGGATTTCATGCAAAGAAGAGTGATAACACAATGCATACTTACTATGTAGGTTACAATTTGAGTAATCCTATCTTTGAAGATCAAGTAGTGAGAGAAGCTGTGGCTCTAGCAATTGATAAGGAGAATATCGTAGGCACAATCTTTAATAATATCTATGAAAAAGCAAATACATTTTTTGTAACTTCACTGCCATATTGTGATGTTGCACAAAAAACATATGAATTTAATACTGAAAAAGCAAATGCAATATTAGATGAGGCAGGTTACAAAGATACAGATGGTGATGGGATTAGAGAAAAAGATGGTGTCAATATGATAACTGAATTTTTATATCAAACAGGAGCATCTTCTGATGATGATATGGTACTTTACATATGTGATGAATTAAAGCAAATAGGCATTGAATTAACACCTCAGTCAGCACCTATGATGGACTGGTATGCAATGATTACAAGTAATAGTTATGGTTTAACAATCTTTAATACACAAGGAGGATATTATGATCCAATTAATGTGGTAAGTAATATTGATCCTAATGGTTCAATGGATCCAATATTATCACAGGTAGGGGAATTCTTACCAAATGGTGCAGAAACAATTACAACATTAAATGCATCAACAGATCCGGCAGTAATTGAGGAGCATTATAATACAATCTTAACAACTATGTCAGATAAATGCTTAAATTTACCAATATATTATACACATCAAATTGCTTTATATAATGATAGTGTTTCGGACTATGAGTTTTCACAAGATCCTAACTTTTTATCTGTTCAAAATATCAAAACAAATAGATAAATAGAAAGGATGAAATAGGTATGAAGAAAGTAGCAGTTTTAGGTGGAACTGGAGCAATAGGTAGTAGAGTAGTAAATATCTTGAAAAATGAGTATTATGTGAAGGCTTCTTATTGTACAAGAGTAAGAGCATCAGAAAAGAATTGTGAGTATGGTGCATTAGATATTTCAGATGTAGAAGCTATTAAGGCATTTTGTAAAGAATGTAGTGCTATTGTTAACTGTGCAGGGGCTTCATTTTTAAATGGTGAAAAGGTGGCTAGAGTTGCGCAGGAGCTTCAGATTCCATATGTGGATACTTCTGGAGAAGCTTTTCTAGAGGAAAAATTAGCAGATATTGAAAAAAATAATATTTTTGTTTTTTCCAGTGGCTATTATCCAGGGTTAAGTGGACTACTTATGCGTCATATATGTGAAAGCTTTGATGTACCAGAAAAGATTTTAGGGCTAAGTGTGAGTGAAGAGATACCGAGTCAATCAGCTATTGAAGATTTTATCTTAACAAATCTTGTAGGATTTGGTACTGCACTGAGTTATTATGACGAAGGAAAAATAAAAAGAGATGACAAAGCATTATTTGAAATTATTAATAACAGAAAGTATATGTTTCAAAATTATTTAACAGTAGAAGCAGGACGTATTGGCAAGAGATTCAATCTTAAGCAAGCTAATTGGTATAATTGCTCTTTTGGAGATGAAATTGTAAGAAAGTTACAAGAAGCTGTTGTGAAATTTAAAGTAGGGGATGATGCATATAAACAGATTGTAGAAGAAGTGATTAAGATATTTGAAAGAAATACAAAAGATATTGAGCAGTTCACCTATATAAAGGTTGAAGGTCAAGGTATTGTCAATAACAGAAGAATCTCTAGAAGAGCTGAAATTTCAAGTCATTGTAGTAGTCAACTAAGTGCAATTATAGTGGCGTATACAGTGAAGACATTGTTAAACTCAGAACATAAAAATGGTATTTATTATGCAATGGATATTATTGACAGTAATGAACTGATTAAAGCGTTTGAGTCTCTAAAGGTAGAGTTTAGGCTCAAGGATATAGAAGAAAAGGGGATTCAAGATGAATATGAAGAAGGAGACATTTAAAGTACATTGTATAGGAGATCTTAGAAGACCTAAAATAATGTTAGTGCATGGTGCAGGTTTTTATTGGGAGACATGTTTTAAAGGTATTGTAGAAGAATTACAGGATGAGTATTGTATACTCACTCCTGAATTAGAAGGTCATTGTGAAAATCCAACAGAGTACATGAATTCAGTCAATGAAACTGCTCAAAAAATAATTAATACATTAAAAGAACAAGGAATTTCAGAAGTTAAGGTTATATATGGCATTTCATTAGGAGCAAGTATTGCTATGGAACTTTGTTTATTAAATCAAATTCAGGTTTCGCATTTAGTTTTAGATAGTGGACAATATGAAGCTATGGGTGAAATGACAGAGCAATATGCGAATATTATGGCAGATTTATTCTTAAATATTCTTCAAGGTGAACATCTTATCTTACCAGTTAAAGAGAATATGGGATATTCTAATAATCGAGATGTTGAGGTATTGCAATCTTTAATCTATCCACAAATGACATATGAAGGACTATATAAAGCATTTTTCGCTGCATATAGTTTTAGTATTGTAGGTAGAGTAGAAAGATTAAAAATGAAAGTGTATGTGATTTTAGGTGGCAATGAGACGTATGCTAAGCAATCACTTTCACTGATAGAAAGTGTATGCTTGCAAGAGTTAGAAGTACTTGAATTTAAAGATAGAGGTCATGCAGAAGTACTAGCAAAAGAACCAGAGTTATTAGCAAAGGTAATAAGAGATATTATTACTGAGAATAGATAGTAATTGATTTATATACAACAAAAACGTAGAGTATTGTCTATCAGAAAGGGGACTTTTTTATGAAAGGAAAGGAAGATAGAATAAAACGCTTGATGAGTTTTACAGGAAGAAGTCGTTGGATGCTTATTCTATCCCTTATTTTATCAGGGGTTAGTGCACTACTTATACTTGTGCCATTTTTATGTGTATATTTTGTTGCGAGCGAAGTGATTGCTGTATTTACGGGAAGTGCATTAGATACTGCTAGTCTAATGCAATGGGGAATTTATGCTTTGATTTTTGAGTTTGTAGGTCTAGTGATTTACTTTTGTGCGCTACTATGTTCACATGTTGTAGCATTCAGAACAGAGAAAAATCTTAAAATGGAAGCATTAAAACATTTAGCAAAAATGCCAATAGGTTATTTTGATGTAAATCCTAGTGGCAAATTAAGAAAAATTATCGATGAGAATAGCTTTCAAACGGAAACCTTTATTGCCCATCAACTGCCAGATATGATTGGTGCAGAAGTGACAATGGTTGCAAGTATTATTCTGATGCTTTTATTTGATTGGCGTATTGGCGTACCTTTACTGTTACTTTTTGTACTAGGATTTATAATACAGGGTTCTTTAATTGGTAAGGACAGTATGAAGTTCATGCAAAGTTATCAAGATTCTTTGGAAGTCATGAATCATGAAGCAGTAGAGTATATTCGTGGTATTTCAGTGGTAAAGGTATTTGGTCAAACTGTTCAATCTTTTACAAAATTTAATAATGCAATTAATGCTTATCGGGATCAAGCTTTAGCTTATACAATGTCTTGCCGTAAGGGAATGGTGTTTTTTACAGCAATCATTAACTCCAGTTTCATAGTATTAGTACCGGTAGCACTTATTAGTGCAGTATTTTCTAAGGATTTAGTTAGTTTTATGCAAAATTTCTTATTCTACGTTATCTTCTCACCAGCGTGTGCAGTTATGTTAAATAAAATTATGTATATGTCTAACTACAAAATGCAAGCTATGGAAGCAATGCGCAGGATAGATATGATCCTTACTGCTAAGCCACAAGATGAAACAAATGCACCTAAAACCACTAATAGTTGTGATATTACTTTTGAAAATGTTACGTTTTCTTATGAGAATGCAACAAGTCCAGCAGTTAAAAACCTATCATTTACAGCTAAGTCAGGTACTATGACTGCTTTGGTTGGTCATTCTGGTTCTGGTAAAAGTACAACGGCTAGTTTAATTCCGAGATTTTATGATATACAAAAGGGAAGTGTTAAAATTGGTGGCGTGGATGTAAGAGATTTATCTCATGCGGACTTAATGAAAAAAGTTGCTTTTGTATTCCAAGACTCTAAGTTATTTAAAGATACGTTATTAGCCAATATTTGTGCAGCACGTCCAACTGCTACAAGAGAAGAAGCATTGAGGGCAGCTCATCTTGCACAATGTGATGATATTTTAGCAAAATTTCCAGCGGGGATTGATACCGTAGTTGGTAGTCAAGGGGTTTATTTATCGGGTGGTGAAGCACAAAGAATTGCCATTGCAAGAGCAATCTTGAAAGATGCACCAATTGTTATATTAGATGAAGCAACAGCTTTTGCTGATCCTGAAAATGAACAACAAATCCAACAAGCATTTGAGGGATTGGTAAAAGGGAAAACAGTTATTATGATTGCCCACCGATTATCGACTATCCAGGATGCAAATCAGATTTTAGTTATGAAAAATGGTGAACTCATTGAAAAGGGTAAACATGATGAATTAGTTGCACAAAAAGGGGAATATGCATCCATGTGGCATAACTATTTGAAGACAACAAATTGGCATATTGGAAGTGAGGTGTAGGAGATGTTAAAACGTATATTTGCTTTAAGTGACGAAGGGGCAAGGGATTTAAATAAAGGTATTTTCTCAAATATGTTAGGTAATATTAGTTTAATGTTGCCAATTAGTTTATTAATGATGACGATTTTAGATCTCTTTAATTTAATTAATGGGGAAGCAGCTGAAATTACAAGAGCTACACATGTATATTGCATATTAACAGTGCTATTATTTTTAGTAGTTGTTATAGCCCAAACATATCAGTACAATAAAACCTATATGGTAGCTTATAGAGAAAGTGCGAATAGACGTATTGTTCTAGCTGAAAAACTTCGTAAACTACCATTAGCATTTTTTGGCCAAAAAAATATTTCTGACTTAACGACAACAATCATGGGAGACTGTACAGCACTGGAAAGAACGTTTTCAAATGCGATTCCACAATTATTTGGAACATGTGCAATGTTCGTTTTAATGTCGATTACTTTAATTATTATTGATTGGAGAATGGGCTTATGCATTGTGATTCCAGTGCCAGTAGCAGCAATTGTAATCCTCTTAGCGAGACGGGCACAAACCCATGCAGAAGTGAAAAATTTAGATGCTAAGAGAGCAGCTTATGACGGTGTACAGGAGTATCTAGATACGATTAAAGAATTAAAGTCTTCATCAAGGGAAGAAGAATACTTAGAGGGACTAGAAAGAAAACTTGAACATGTTGTACATTGTTCTTTTAAAAATGAAATTACACCTGGTGCAGCCACAACGACTGCGCAATTCCTATTAAGATTTGGTATGGTTGCTGTATTTATTGTAGGTGGATATCTTGTAACAATGGATACACTTTCTGTTCCAATGTTTATTATGTACCTTATTGTAGCAGGACGAATCTATGATCCATTTAATAGTTGTTTTATGCTATTAGCTGAATTCTTTTCTGCACAAGTTAGTGTAGGACGTATGAGGGAAATCGAAGGGACTCCTGAACAAACAGGTCAATCAGTATGCAACAATAAAGGCTATGATATTGAGTATAAAGATGTAACATTCTCTTACAATAAAGAAAAAGTATTAAATGGTATTTCTTTTGTAGCAAAACAAGGTGAAGTTACAGCATTAGTGGGACCATCAGGCAGTGGTAAATCAACAGTTTCTAAATTAGCAGCAAGATTTTGGGATGCCGATACTGGTAAAATCACTATTGGTGGTGTTGATGTAACCACTGTAGAGCCGGAAACATTATTTAAAAATTTTGCAGTGGTATTCCAAGATGTGATGTTATTTGATGATACGGTTATGGAAAATATTCGTTTAGGTAGACAAAGTGCTACAGATGAAGAAGTTATTGCAGCAGCTAAAGCAGCTCAATGTGATGAATTTATTAGACGTTTGCCAAATGGTTATAAAACAAATATTGGAGAAAACGGTAGTACTTTATCAGGAGGGGAACGCCAACGTATTTCTATTGCACGTGCTTTATTAAAAGATGCGCCTATTATTTTACTTGATGAAGCTACAGCATCTATGGATGCTGAAAGTGAAACATTAGTACAAGATGCATTATCAACCTTGTTGTTTAATAAAACAGTTATTGTTATTGCTCATCGTATGCGAACAGTAGCAAATGCTGATAAGATTATTGTTTTAGAACAAGGTTTAATTAGTGAACAAGGTACTCATGAAGAACTCATGCAAAAAGATGGACTATATGCACATATGGTTTTACTTCAACAAGGAGAATAGGAGAGAAGAGTATTAATGGAAATAAAGAGAACATTTTTTAATAACAAAAAAATGCAAAGCAAATGTTACTTATTTTGTATGCCATATGCAGGGGCTAGTGCTACGGTTTTTAGAAAATGGCAATCCATGGTTAAAACAGGCATAGAAGTATTGCCTGTACATTACCCAGGTCATGAAGACCGTATTATGGAAAAACCTATTGATGAGGTTAGTGAAATGATAGAGTTACTATATAATGATATTGTTTCTCAAGAATTAGATAGCAAATATCCGTTCTACTTATTTGGTCACAGTTTAGGGAGTAGATTAGCATATGAGTTAGCAATTATTTTTAATAAAGAAAGAAATCCTTTCTTTAAAGGATTAATAGTGGCAGGGTGTAAAATACCATCAGAGCTTGAGCCTTATCCTATCTATCATTTAGAAACTAACGAATTTTTAAAGGCAATGATGATGTACGGAAGAATATCAGAGCAAGTTATTAGTACGAAAGGTCTTGTTGATATTTTCTTACCTTTACTAAGAGCAGACTTTAAAATGGCAGAAACATATTGTAATAAGGAAGGGATTAAAGTAGATGTGCCAATACTAGCTTTAGCAGGAACTAGAGATTTAGGTGTATTAGAAGAAGATATAGTTGCTTGGAAAGCTTACACAACCAATACATTTGAATATCATCTTATAGAAGGGGAACATTTATTTATTGATACTAACATTAAAGTCACTATTGATATTATTAATAAGTTTATAGTATTTTAAAAGAAGATAGTTCTTAATTTGTAAAGTAATGCAAATTTAAGAGCTATTTTTCTTTATATTATTAAGAATGGCGTGCTACATGTACGTGAAAAAATAATAATTTTTTAAAAGACATTAAATAATAAATATACTAAAAATAAAAATATAAAATAAAAATACTTGAATTGAATGGAATTTTTCTTGACAAAGAAACAAATTGGGTATATAATGACTGTAATGTATTTAAAGCAACTTCTAAATTTCACATGTTATCAGAAACTATATTGCCCTAGATTGACAATGCAGCAGATGGTAGGAAAAGGGGGAATATTGTTTGTGACAACATGTGAATTTTATTTTTTGGCTTGTAAATATGTGTAATTATTTTTAAGGAGGTACCACTATGAATCAAGGTACAGTTAAATGGTTTAACGCAGAAAAAGGATTTGGATTTATCGCTAGACAAGACGGAGATGATGTATTCGTACATTTCTCAGCTATTCAAGGTGATGGATTCAAAACTCTTGAAGAAGGCCAAAAAGTAACTTTCGATATCGTTCAAGGAAATCGTGGAGACCAAGCTGCTAACGTAGCAAGAGCTTAATTATGACAATAGGTGGGATGTTACAAAACTATTTAGGTAGTTTTGCAACATCCCACTTTCTATTTTTGATTTTTTATTACATATCCTTCTTTCTCTTCTCGCTTTTTATATCCCAAAAGAAGGATGGAGTAGTGGTGGCTAATAGTCTACCTCTGTAGTAAGCTACTGATGCTCTTAGTGAAGGTAGTCAAAGCGTTTTTAGTGGAAATGTTTGAAGTGGAACGCAGTGAAGCGAGTTTTTCCACGTTGCTTTGACTACCTTTGCTTAGAGCAGCACGATAAACCGAGTGCTACAGGTTACGGAAGGCGTAGCTATTAGCCACCACTACTCCATCGGACCATTTTGCGATATAACTCTATTTTTTAACGTTCAAATTCTACTATTCTACGAGGAAGCTCCATTTTAATAGCTTTTTCAATAGCTAATAAATCTGGTTTATTTTTAGGGTCTACAAACATACAAGTATAGCCCTCTTCACCAGCACGACCTGTACGACCGATGCGGTGAATATAAGTTTCTGGTGTCTCAGGAATATCATAATTATAAATATGTGTGACACCACTTACATCTAATCCTCTTGCAGCCACACCTGTTGCACTCAGGTATTGAATATCAGCTTTTCTAAAAGATTTCATAATGCGTTCGCGTTTAGATTGTAGGACGTCACTATGCAGTTTGGCTACATTATAATGACGGCTTTTTAAAGCTTCATATAAAGTATCTACACGGCGTTTTGTGCGGCAGAAGATAATGGCTAAGAATGGATTATCTTCCTCCAGTGCTTTGATGAGACTTGCTTGTTTCCAGCGGTCTGTAGTTTCTACAAGCTCTTGGCGAATGCCTT
Organism: Cellulosilyticum sp.; assembly: GCA_045612745.1. Lineage (GTDB taxonomy): Bacteria > Bacillota > Clostridia > Lachnospirales > Cellulosilyticaceae > Cellulosilyticum. Next base: position 25,818 of record JAZKZQ010000275.1, read on the forward strand.
CTAGTGTTACTTCTTTTTTGGCAATAGTGACTACTGCTGGATTTTTTGTGTAGCGATAAGCTAGTTTTTTGACAGCACTATCCATAGTTGCTGAGAAACAAAGGGTTTGACGCTTTTTAGGAAGCTGTGAAATAACAGATTCTACTTCATTTTTAAAGCCCATAAGAAGCATTTGGTCGGCTTCATCTAAAACAAAGGTTTTAACTTGGCGAAGGTCGATGGTTTTACGCCCAATGTAATCTAAAAGACGACCTGGTGTCGCAATAATAATATGAGCACCATTATTTAATTTCTTAAGTTGTTTATTAGGATCTTTGCCGCCGTAAACTGCAAGGACATTGATAGAACGGCCTTCTGCAAGTTTTTGAGCTTCTGTTGTAATTTGAAGGGCAAGTTCTCTAGTTGGTGAAAGAATAAGTACTTGTGTAGAAGTAGTTTTTACATTAATTTTTTCAAAGAGAGGCAGTAGGAAAGCAAGGGTTTTCCCTGTTCCAGTTTGGGCTTGTCCAATCAAATCTTTGCCTGCTTTAATAAGTGGAATAGCTTGTGCTTGTATAGGTGTAGGTGTAGTAATTCCCGAACGTTGTAATATTTTAATTGTATCTTCATTAATTCCCAGTGATTTAAAATTCATAAATTTTACCTTTCGTAACGTAGCTTTTATTTCATAACTTTCATCATATCATAAAATGAAAGTTATGAATACCCCGTAGTCACTCTTTTTCTGATATATTCAAAAAATAGTAACTACGGGGATTTTTTAATGAGAGCTTATTCTTTCATGGCAGCTTCATAAATCATATTTACATAAGGCCAATTGATAACATTAAACCAATTTTCAATATAGCGGTCACGGTTATTTTGATAATTGAGGTAATAAGCATGTTCCCAAACGTCTATAGCAAGAAGTGGAATGAGGTTAAGTGGGAGTGGGGTATCTTGATTTCTTGTTGTGATAATTTCAAGGCGGCCACTAGGTGTTAATGTAAGCCAAGCATAACCAGAACCAAAGACGCTCATGGCAGCAGCGGTAAATGCACGTCTAAAGTTTGAATAAGAACCAAATTGTGCATCAATGGCTTCACCAATGCTACCAGTA
>JAZKZQ010000276.1:0-9210 GCA_045612745.1 Cellulosilyticum sp.
TTTCTATAATTATACTTTTAATATTTTACTTCAAGAAGCCAGCCGTGAAGCTAATCAAAATATTTCTGAGATAACACTTGAAATAAACTCTGAAACTTCAATAAAAGACTTAGCCCATGAATTAAAACAAAATGGATTTATATCAAATATACCGTATTTTAAGATAGAAGCTTATTTAGCTAAGGTAACTCCCCCCTTTAAACCTGGTAAATATGTGGTAAGTAGTAATATGTCCAGTAGTGAAATTTTAGCTATGCTTACTACAGATATTACAGATGTAGCTGAAACAGTTCAGTTTATGATCCCAGAGGGTTACACAATTCCACAAATTGCCTCTAAATTAGAATCTGAAGGAATTGTAAAGCGTACTGCTTTTTTAGATGCTGTTCAAAATAGAACCTATGATTACGAATTTTTAAAAGATATTCCTGATGATGTAACTTATAAGTTAGAAGGTTATCTGTTTCCAGATACATATATTGTTCGAAAAGGTGCAACACCTGAAGAAATTATCGTAAAAATGCTCTCTCGTTTTAAAGACATTACAGATCATTATAGCACTTATTTTGGTAATACGAATTATAGTTTACATGATATTTTAACCATTGCTTCTATGATTGAAGGTGAGGCAAAATTAGCAGAAGAAAGGGCTACTATTTCAGGGGTTATTTATAATCGTTTAGATGCACATATCAATCTACAGATGTGCTCTACAATTCAGTATATTTTAGACAAGCGTAAAGCCAATCTTTCCTTTGATGATTTAAAGGTAGATAGTCTTTATAATACCTACCTCTATGCCGGACTACCACCAGGTCCAATCTGCAATCCAGGGGCAGCAAGTATTGAAGCTGCACTTCTACCAGAAGCTCATGATTATTATTACTTTGTAGTTGCCAATCCTGAGACAGGAACGCACCAATTTAGTCAAACGGCTATGGAACATAGCCAAGCTAAATCTCAATATAAGCAAAGTATTGATAAAAACTTTTATGAATAATATTTATTTTTAAAAAGAGGTGTTTTAACACCTCTTTTTTGCATGTTTTTCAAATACCTCTTGAATTAAAACGTTTTTTCCTTTATATTGTGTTAGGAGAACATTTTAGAAAGGGACTTTTTATGAGCGAAATTAACTATAGTTATATTGTTGAATATATTCGTGCACTTCATACACCACCACAAAATCCTATACTAGCAGAAATAGAAACAGCAATTGCCATGGGTGAGGAAACATGGCCAATTATCAAACCTGAAGTGGCAGATTTTATGAAAGTAATATTATCCCTTATTAAACCACAAGAAATTTTAGAAATTGGAACCGCTGTAGGTTATTCTTCTATATTAATGAGTGAATGCTTATCAGAAGGTGGACATATTACAACGCTTGAGCGTTTTCCATATATGCTAAAACAAGCTGAAAAGAATATTAAAAAAGCCGGACTTGAAGATACAATTGAAATTATTGTAGGAGATGCAGCTGAAACACTCCTCACACTTCCTAGTGCACACTATGATGTGATTTTCATGGATTGTGCAAAAGGACAATATATTAACTTTTTACCAGAATGCATTAGACTCTTAAAACCAAATGGTTTACTTATTACAGATAATGTATTACACAAGGGGGCTGTTGCAAAATCACGTTATTTAATCGAACGTAGACAACGTACAACCCATTCAAGACTACGTGATTTTTTATGGACAATTATGCATACACCAGAACTAAAATCTAGTGTTTTACCATTTGGTGATGGAATTGCCCTAAGTTACAAAATCGGAGGGACAGAAAATGAGAACTAAAAAAGTAGAACTTCTTGCACCCGCAGGAAGTTTAGAAAATTTAAAGGTAGCTGTACTTTATGGTGCAGATGCAGTATATATTGGGGGAAGTCAATATGGACTTCGTGCAAAAGCTAAAAATTTTACAGAAGAGGAAATGCGTGAAGGGATTGCCTTTGCGCATGAACATGGTGTACAGGTTTATGTAACTGTTAATATTTTTGCACACCACCAAGACTTTGAAGGTATGAAAGAATACTTCTTAAGTTTAGAAGCTATGGGTGTAGATGCACTTATTGTTGCAGATCCTGGTGTATTTAGTGTCGTACGTGAAGTACTTCCTAATATGGAAGTACACATTTCTACACAAGCTAATAATACAAACTTCCACTCTGCTCTTTTCTGGGCAAAACAAGGTGCAAAACGTATTGTAACAGCACGTGAACTTTCATTTGAGGAAATTAAAGCAATGCATGACAATATTCCAGAAGATATCGATATTGAATCTTTCGTACATGGTGCAATGTGTATGGCATATTCTGGCCGTTGTCTACTTAGTAACTATATGACACACCGTGATGCAAACCATGGTGAATGTGCACAACCATGTCGCTGGAAATACCATGTTGTTGAAGAGACAAGACCTGGTGAATATATGCCTGTAGAAGAAGATGAACGTGGTACTTATATTTATAACTCACGTGACCTTTGTATGATTGAATATATCCCTCAGCTTGTAGAAGCTGGTGTATATAGCTTTAAAATTGAAGGACGTATGAAAACACCACTTTATGTTGCAACAGTTGTTAAAGCTTATCGTGATGCTATTGATACTTACTTCAGAGATCCTGCTGAATTTGAAGCTAAAAAATCTTACTTCCTTGAAGAAGTAAGTAAAGCAAGTCACCGTCAATTTACGACTGGCTTCTATGAACATAAACCAACTTCAGAGGATCAAACTTACGGGCATAATTCATATGTTAGAAACTATGAATTCTCAGGTGTTATCCGTGATTATGATGCCGAAACAGGTATGGTTACTGTAGAGCAACGTCGTAAATTCTCTGTAGGAAATGAAGTTGAAATTTTAATACCACATGGTGATTTTATTAAAACAACAATTGAAGAAATGTGGAATGAAGATGGTGAAGCCATTGAATCAGCACCACATCCAATGCAAATTGTTAAATTCAAAGTTCCTGTAGCAGTACCAGTACCTTCTATTCTTAGAAGATTTGTATAAAAAAAACAGCTGTGACACTTTTTGGTCACAGCTGTTTTTTATTTTTGTGTACTAAACCATTTAAGACAATCATCAAAAGTCAAGAGCTGAATATGGAGACGTTTAGCTAGGCTTTTTTCTTCATGTGAGATATGGCTATTAGTAAATAGTATGGCTTTATGAACCTGATAAAAAGGAATACTTGCCTTCAGTGCATTGAGATCTGCAGTAGTTACCTTATGATCAATACCAATGCATCTAACGGCAATACTCTCCCCTTCTTTTACTGCAACAAATTGTACACCATATTCTTTTGGTGATTGCGTATCACTTATTTCATACTTAATATTTTGTAACTTTAATTTTATCCATGCACACCATGGTTTATCGTTCATAAAACGTGGTTCATCTTCTAAAAAATGTTTTCTAAACCATCTCAAAGGATGACACCAAAAGGCACTAATAGCCCCATCTAAATATCCTTCTAAAAACTCTGCTGCTTCTGTCATTTGTTTTTTCAGCTGATGCCCCTCTATGATTGTAATATTATTCAAATGTGCAAGTTGTTGTACTTTCTCATCTGGTATGCCAAGAAACAAAATTTGCCCTTTGGCTTTGGAAGGATAAAAGCTCATACGACCTACCAGATGCTGCACAGCTTCTAGACTGATTGTTTCCTTGTTATAGCACTGCATGATAATTTGTTCCTGACCTTTGATAAGCACTAGTTCTTGTACATCTTTAAGTTTATTTGGTTTACCTTGAACTTTCGTATAGTAACCTAGTGTACGATAAAGACGTTCAATAAAATAAGTAAAACTCCCTGTATCTAGTTTGCTTAAACCTTCTATAGGTTGTTTAAAATCATTATAACGATTTTCACGTCCATTATAAATATTTAGGAACATTGCACCTAATAAACCTATGAGTAGTATTGACTTAAGCCATATTTCTAAATCGGTCATATACTTTAATAAGTATATCAAGAGAACACATGAAAGACATACACCTACTAGTCGAAATATTATTTTGGTATAATAAATCATTTTATTTTCATTCATAATATCACCCTTTTAAGTATGAACAGAAAATCTTTTTTTTATACTTATTATAATCTGTTAATTTCAAATATCTAAATAATTTATTTAGTGTTTAAAAATAAAACATATGGTGTATAATTTCATATTTTAAGGTGATACTTAGATAAATTTATAAAATACTTGTACAGGAGGTTCTTAATATGCATTCTTTAAAACCACTTATTGCTACTTTACTTCTCATTTCAGCTGCTTTTTTTTGCTTACTTACCAATCCCACAGAGGAAGATTATCTCTGTTGGGCTCAAACACAATATCAAACTCAAATAACAAACTCAGATAAAGGCCTTGCTGAAGTATTCTTACAAGTAATGGGGCCAACACTTATTGAAAAATCTACAACATCTACTAATTACATTATTTTTACGTTTTTTGAAACTAAATTTAATGGTACTTGTATGCAAACTATCGGTATTTTAGATCACTTTGTTTCACTTCCAGTAGTTGTAACCACTACTGCTTCTTTAAACTAATTCACCTTTTAAATATGTAAGAATTTATTAAAAAGGTCAACAACCTTATTCATCCCTCCCAACTTTACAACCTCACTCCACAGCATTTTAGACCTCTCTCTATAAGTTAGATAGTTGGTAAGTTGTTTAACTCCTTCTATAATTCCTTGACTTGTAAAATTTTCTTTTTTCAACATAATGCCAGCTCCTTCTCTCATAATAGATTGGGCATTATATCTTCTTTCAAACATTTTTCCTGGATAAATCAACTGAGGAACACTAAATCTTAAGGCATCCATTACACTATTTTGCCCCCCATGATGAATCATTACTACAGCCGTTGGTAAAAGTTTAGTAAAATCAAACCTTTCAGCTGTATGTATGTTTTCATTTACTTCCTCTTTTAACCCTTGACCTACAACATATACTTCATATTCACTCTTATAAAAAGCTTTTTTCATCAACTGTAACAGTTTCTTTCCTGATACAATCCCACTTCCCATATAAACAATTATTTTATTACGCTTATGGTCATCATGAATAGCTTGCATATCTTGAAGAAAAGACCCTGTAAATATAACATTTTCCCCTTCTATAGGTTCTAATTGATAACAACTAGGAACAATCTTATAATCTGCTAAGTCAAATAATTCTAGTGCAGAGTTTATTTTGGGCAATCCTAATTTATTGAGCACTCTATTAACCCCCCCAGCCAGACAAGGGGTACAAGAAAAACTAGGTTGTATAGGATAACTATAATTAGTAACCACTTTAACTTTTTCTAATTTCCCAGCTACTATACTTCCAAGATTAAACTCTGAATAAACAATATCTGGTTGATATGCTCTGATAGCCATTCTAACACATTCTATGTTTTTAGCAAAATACGATTCATTTAGTGCACCTGTTAAAAATAATATTTCCTCAAAACTATGAATAGTTTTTCTTTCAGAAACCCCTAACTTAGTGGCTAAGTGAAAAAAATTTCTTCCCATAATAGATGGTAATCCCAGAGGAATAGGTACTTCTAAAAAGTAGTTTGGTACATCTTCTTGCTTCTTAAAATTATAATCCAGTGCTGCACATGTAGCTACTTCAAACCCATTTGCTTTAAATCCAGCAATAAGCTGTTTAACTCTTCCTTGAGAACCATTGGTTTGAGCGAGTGCAGGTAAGGGAACTACTAAAATTCGCATCTTGGTTGTACTCCTTTTCCTATACAATAGTGAATACTTCCTTTGTTAGAGCGCTTAGTCATAAATTTCATGGCAATGGATTTGGAATAATACTCAGCATCTTCTATTGTTTGCCACCTATATACTCCCATACAGGTATTGGTCTTTTCATCCATTAGCCAATATTTTGATCGAAAGCCTTTAAAGAAAAATAGTAACAGCATGGGAAATATAGAAAAAAATCTATTTTTACTAACAGTCATATTTTTAAGTTGAAATCTTACAATAAACCATGCTTCAGGTTCCTTTCCTCTTTTTTGTATCTCAACATATCTGAAAATCTTAAATCGCTGATCAATATGGTATAAATTGGGTAAATTTTTTCCAATTATACTTTTATCAAAATAAATCTTCATATCATTCACCTCTATAACTTATTTTATTTATTTAAAGAGTATGAGGCCCCTTTTTTCTAATTTTAATCAATAATAGAATTACTTCAATCAACAGTTTTTCTTATTTTGTTGTTTTTACTTGTTTTAATGTGTATACTAAATTTAAATATTTTAAAGTAAAGGTGGAAAAGTATATGGATTCACTATCAGGTATAAAAATTACTAAACAAAATATTATTGAAGCTTTTTGGAAACTTTACTCAGAAGGAGGGATTTCTAATGTTTCTGTAACAAAGCTTTGTAAGATTGCAGGATATAATCGCTCTACTTTTTATGCTTACTTCCAAGATATTTATGATGTATTAGATACCATTGAAGAGCAAATCATTCCCCCAGATGAATTTAAAAACCATATACTTATCCCTTTAATGAATTGCTCCAATCAGGCTATAGTTTTAAAAAAGATTATCCAACTTTTTGAAACCTATAGCCCCTATCTCCCAGTTTTATTAGGTGAACATGGTGATACTCGGTTTCGATCTAAGCTTATTCAAAAACTGACTCCTGCCATTAGAAATCAATTGAGTCAATATACTCATTCTTCTCAACAACTAGACTACATCATAGAATATCAAAATGCTGCTGTTCTCTTTACCATTTCTAGATGGTATCAGAACAAAAAAGATATTCCTGAAGAAGAGCTTATCGACTTATTGCTAAACCTTACCACTCATGGCATCAGAAATATCTTGATTAGTAATAATTAATTAAAACCATAAAAAATAGAACTCACCAATTTTGTTTAGTGAATGCTATTACCATGCTTATTAAAAATAAATAATATTCCCCCATTTGATTTTTTATAGCTATATGTTAATAGTTGTTTTCTGTAATGCCTCATCTAATGAACTACTTCCAATCATCAGTTCTATCTCACCTGGTTCTGTAACCCTTTTTTCTGCATGATTTACAAAAGAAAAGTCATCTAAGTTTAACTTAAATGTTACTGTTCTTTTTTCTCCTACTGGAATAAACACTTTTTCAAATCTAATAAGTTGTTTAACTGGTGTCATGACAGCACTTACTTTATCATTAAAATAAAGTTGTACAATCTCGTAGCCATCTCGGTTGCCTGTATTAGTGACATCAACACTTACCGTTAAATGTGTTTCTTCTACTTGCATAGATCCATATTCAAAGGTAGTATAGGATAACCCTTGCCCAAAAACAAATAATGGCTCTTTTGATAAGTCCATATATTTTCCACCATGCCATCCTGGTAAGTAATTATAATATACTGGTATTTGTCCACTATGTCTCGGGAATGAAATTGGTAGTTTTCCTGATGGATTTTGCTTGCCAAAGAGTATTTCTGCCACAGCATTTCCGCCAAACATTCCACCATTAAAAGCTACAATAAATGCATCTGAGCCTTCTACTACCTCTTCTAAACAAAGTGGTTTTGAAGAGACCAGCACAGTTACAATTGGTTTTTCTGTTTCTTTAAGCTTGCGGAAAAGCTCTAATTGCTTACCAGATAGTTCAAGATTTGCACGATCTTTACACTCACCAACTTGGTCAATTTCATCACCAATCACAAAGACAACTAAATCACTTGCCTCTGCAAGGGCTTTGGCTGCCATAATATCATCTGTTGGATGTTCAAGCACATTACAGCCCTTACAATAACTTATTTTTACCCCTTCTCCAGCATGCTCTTGCATACCCTCTAAAACAGTAGTATATGGTCTAACAGGCACTCTATCTGGATTTGGCGTCGGATGTGTGAAGTATGCCCAGTCACCGTATTGTGCCTTTATATCATCTGCATTGGGTCCAATAACAGCAATCTTACTTATGGCACTATTAATAGGAAGTACATTCTCATTCTTTAATAAGACAACACATTCATTTGCCATCTCTTTATTAAATGCCAAATGCTCCCTACACCCTATATATGCTGTATCTATATCCTTTTCAGGATGCTCAAATAATCCCATATTCACCTTAATATTAAGGATATTTCTTACAGCCTCATCAATAACAGCTTCAGCTAACTTCCCTTCCTTCACCATGGCAATAGCCCACTCGTAAAATTCTAGGCTACTCATAATCATATCATTTCCTGCTTCTGCTGCCAGTTTAGAAGCTTCCTTCACATCAGCAGCCACATGTTGATTATTTACTAAGCTATTTACATTATCCCAGTCCGTTACCACAAAACCTTCAAATCCCAATTCATCTCTTAATATATCCTTAATTGCCTTTTTACTTATTGTGAAAGGCTGACCATCAATAGAACCATACGCTGTCATAATGGTAGCACATTTGGCATCTACAGCCTTTTTAAATGGTGGTAAGAACACATCTTTCAGTTTACGATAGGTCATCTCTGTATCATAAGCATCTCTTGCACCTACTGCTTCACCATAACCTATGTAATGCTTTGCACAAGCTAGTATACTATCTGGTTTATCAATTCCATCACCTTGATAGCCTTCAATAATAGCAGCACCTAATTCCCCTGTAAGATAGGCATCCTCCCCAAAGGTTTCATTTACTCTTCCCCATCTTGTATCTCTTGCAAGACATAAAACAGGAGAAAAAGTCCAATGTAAGCCATCTGCAGCTACTTCTTTTGCTGTAATTCTCCCCATCTTCTTTATAATTTCCCTATTCCAGCTACAAGCCATTGCAAGCTGTGATGGAAAAATAGTCGCCTTGTCATTAAGCCCATATCCATGAATCGCATCAATTCCAAATAAAACAGGTATACCATGTCCAGACTCAAGTGCTACTTGTTGCACTTCTCTCGCATGATCTCCTAAGACATGAAGGAATGAACCGACTCCCCTTTTAGCCCATTCTAGGGCCTTTTCTCTTCCAACAACAGAATATGGTACTTGTACCATTTGTGCTACTTTTTCTTCAAGTGTCATTTCTTTTAACAACTGTTCTACCTTGTTGTTCGTCATGAATTGCTATCCTCCCATGGATAAATATTCTAAAAATAAATAATGCTAAACCAATTATATAACTTTTTATCCTTCTTAACAATTACCTTTCATACGTAAGCGTAAAATATCC
>JAZKZQ010000277.1:0-2099 GCA_045612745.1 Cellulosilyticum sp.
TTAGTGAAGATACTTAGAGAGGTTTTAGGCGAAGTGTTCGAAGCGTAACGAAGTGAAGCAAGTTTTTCGCCGTTTCTCTAAGTATCGAACTTAGCACTTCATAGATTACGAGGTTTGTAGCGTGTAGTAGCACTTGACCCAGTGGACCATTTTGCGACATCCCCTTTATAAAATGAAAATTAATAGAGAAGAATAGGTAGGCTATCTATTGAACTCATTAGCCAAAAGTGCTACAATCATAAAGTAGTAAGAATTAGTTCTCACTATACAAACTAAATAAGCACGCATAGTTCAGCTGGATAGAGCGTCTGACTTCGGATCAGAATGTCGTGGGTTCGAATCCTACTGCGTGTGTAAATGAAAAGAGAGAAACCTTATAGATTTAATAATCTTAGGTTTCTTTTTTTATTTTCTAGGAAACGTACATGAAATCAGCTTTCACAAGCTATAATGAAAATTTGGTATCTAAATGGTAATACTTCTAATAGTAGGCATAGCTCGTCGCACTTTCTGACAATAAGATTTCGTCTAGGAAACTGAGAAATAACAACTGCAAGAACAAGGTATTGTGTATAAAACACGAGTAGGAAATTTTTAAATCATCAGTTGTTATAAGCCTGTTAAATACCTTAAAAGGAGAATTACAATGGATGCAATTATTGAAAGATGTGCAGGATTAGATGTACACAGAGATATAGTTATGGTATGTGTCCTAGTCGGTGAATTAGTAAAGGCGCCTAAAAAAGAAATAAAGGAATTTACAACTACTACAAAAGGCTTAATGGAGTTATTAGATTATTTAACAGAGATGAAATGTACACATGTTGCAATGGAGAGCACAGGAGTGTATTGGAAACCAGTATGGAATATTTTAGAAGAAGAAGATATGGACTTATTAGTTGCAAATGCTAAAAAGATAAAAAATGTACCTGGAAGAAAAACAGATGTAAAAGACGCAGAATGGATTGCTAAGTTATTAAGAAGTGGGTTGATTGAGAAGAGTTTTGTGCCAAAAGAAGAAATTAGAGACTTAAGAGATTTAACAAGATTAAGAAAAAGTTTGCAAGGGGAATTAAATAGAGAGATTAATAGAGTACACAAGGTGCTACAAGATGCAAACATAAAAGTTTCTACAGTATTATCAGATATAGTTGGAGAAACAGGAAGGCAAATATTAAATCAAATCATAGAAGAAAGGGCAATAACAAAAGAGTTTGTAGAGAGTCTTTATAGTGGAAGAGGAAAAGGAAGATTAAAGGCGACTGTAGAGGAAATGTATGAAGCATTAAATGGAAAAGTAAGAAAGCATCATAGACAGATGTTAAAAATAAATATGCATCATATTAAATTCATAGAAGAACAGTTGTTAGAAGTAGAGAAATTGATAGATGAAATACTGCAAGATAAGCAAGAAGAAGTAGAGATTTTAGATAGTATACCAGGTATTGATAAAAGAGGAGCCAGTGTAATTATTGCAGAAATAGGAACAGACATGAAACAGTTTTCAAGTAGTAGTGCAATAAGTTCTTGGGCAGGAATCTGCCCCGGGAATAATGAAAGTGCAGGTAAAAAAAGAAGTCACATATTGCATGGAGATAAATGGTTAGTAAGTATATTGTGTGAGTGTGCATGGGCGGCAACTTTAAGAAAAGATAGTAGAATGAGTAAAAAATACTGGTCGATGGTAAGTAGAATGGGAAAAAAGAAAGCACTTTTGGCATTAGCTCATACATTATTAAAACTGTGTTATAAACTATTAAGTACGAGAGAAATGTATAAAGAACAAGAAAATGAGTATTTAGCAAAAAAAGATTATGAAAGAGAACAGCGATTAATAAGGCAACTCCAAGCCAAAGGATATGTAGTAGAGAGAGCTTAGTAGAAGATTAAAAGTAGACCTTCTAGCGAAGGTCTGTTTACCATGCTTAACTATAGGCATTGGAGCCTTTAGATTTTCGTAGGAAAGTGCTACTTTCCTAGAAAATAAGGAGAAAATACCCTCATAAATCAGAGCATGAAAATAAAACCTTAAATAAAAGGTTTAAAATTAAGACTTATATATAATACCATCATGGTTTATATAGTATATTGGTTCCATC
>JAZKZQ010000278.1:0-5837 GCA_045612745.1 Cellulosilyticum sp.
CAGACAGTATCTAGTTAAGACACTTTTTAGAAAAGCATGGCTATTTATAGTAATATCTTTCGATGTATCTGCAAATAGCCATACTCTTCTAACTGTAGTAAGTGAACTAAGATGACTCCCCCACAAATTTTTAGGTAAAAGAAGATTACATCAATTACTTCATGCATACCACCTTGGATATCCTACATCCATGATTGGCTACTAGCTTTTTTCCTTCTTCTTTATTTACTTGTATACATGTTTCATCTATATATAAAACAGCATATTTAACTAGCATTTCAGCATATATACCAGGTTTTCTTAGTTTTTATGTATAACCTTCAATAGTCACATCCTTTTGTTTTGCTAATAATTCTTTAGCCAATTCCTATGTTGTCTCAAAGAAACTTTGTTGACATAATATTAAAAATATTGCTTTGAAAGATATATCAAACAGTTCTTTATGTACATGCAGTAATGCTTGCAACATATTTTCGACTTGAATGTTAAATCTATTGATTGTTTCTTATTTTTCAAGAATGTATTTAACATTGCTTTTACAGCTCATGAAAAAAAGCTACTGTCAAGGCAATATTATTTTTTGAAGAGGTATCTATATTAACACATTTATAACTTACTTTAATTCCTCCAGTAGATAATATATCTTTTTCATCTACTGCCTCTACAAGAATAATTTGATTTATAGGTAGTTTAGCAGATTTATCAAGCAATTCATGCCAATAATATTATTACTCTTTTGAAAGACAATTATCTCATCGACACTGTTTTAGAATAGCATACCACTTATAGTTTAGTTAGACACAATATCATTTTATGATGTGCCTATAGATAAATCAATTAACTATGGAAAGAACACCAAAAGGTGCGACTAACTGTGATGCTTTATATAAGTGAAAAGTTAGCAAATGCCTCTTTTCTTAGGTAATTTATTCTGAAAATAGTGACTTACCATACTTTATATCCTTTGCAAAAACTATGAATCATTAGATGAGAGGTACTCTTAATTTATTTACTACACCTTATACCAATGGTTATACTGAAGGAATCAATAATAAAATCAAAGTTTTAAAACGTAATGCCTATGGGGATCGCAACTTCGAGAGATTTAGAAGTAGAATACTACATATGTGCAATAAAACAAGCAGCTAAAAGGATTTTAAAAACTCCTCTTAACTGCTTATAGATTAACATACTTAGGATACCCCAAATATTGATATAGAACCAATACCTGGTGCCTCTATACTGATACTTAATACATTTTTCTTATAAATGCAAATAAAGGATGTCATTAAATGAACACCCTTCAACAAGCTTACATATTTTATTGATTCATCAAACATTGTTTTACAATGCTACTTACTTTTCCGTTATCAGCTTTGCCTTTAACTTTTGCTGTGGCAAGTCCCATAACTTTTCCCATATCTTTCATAGATGTGGCACCGACTTGTTCGATTATTTCACGAATCAGTATAGAGAGCTCTTCATCTGAAAGCTGCTTAGGCAGATATCCTTGGAGAATAATAATCTCTGCTTGAGCATCCGCTACTAAATCAGGACGATTTCCTTTTTCAAAATCAGTAAGTGCATCTTTACGTTTCTTGATTTCTTGCATAACAATCTCAAGAATTTGTTCTTCATCTACATCCTCATGTGAGTCCTTTTCTTTTTGAAGAATAGCACCACGTATACTTTGGACTGTATTCTTGCGAAGTATATCTTTTGATTTCATGGCTTCTTTCATATCTGAAAGAAGTTGTTCTTTTAAAGACATTTACATCATCCTTTAAAACAAGTTCTATAGGCCTTACGGCCCATAGAAACTTGAAATAGTTATAGTTAAAGAATTTCAATTAGTATTGTTTATTCTTTTTACGTGCTGCTTCTGATTTCTTTTTACGTTTTACACTTGGTTTTTCATAGTGTTCTCTTTTGCGGATTTCTTGCATGATACCTGCTTTCGCACAGTTTCTTTTAAATCTACGAAGAGCGCTATCTAATGATTCATTTTCGCGAACTGTAACCTCTGACATTTCTTTTTCCCTCCCTCCGGTGCGATGTCGTGCTTTATGCATTTGTACGGAGAAAAGATTAAAGCACTACGCTAAATTATAGAGTAGTTTAGGGTATTCGTCAAGTGTTTCCCTAAAAAATTATGTTAAAATTTAAGTTTTCTTAAGCGTTTAATTGAGTTTTGATAACAGCTTTAGCTATTTCTAATGCTTCCTCAATTTTTGCAGCATTTTTACCACCAGCTTGTGCCATATTTGGACGGCCACCACCTTTTCCATCTACTACTGCCGCTGTTTCAGAAACAACTTTACCACAGTGTACTCCTGCACTTACTGCATCTGGTGTTGCCATCACAACAAGGTTTACTTTATCTTCTACTGCACTCATTAATACAACAATGCCTGATACAAGTTGATCTTTTAATGAGTCACCCATGTTTTTAAGAGCGTTCATATCTAATCCATCTACTTTAGTTGCAAGCACTTTGAAAGCACCTACTACTTCAGCTTGATCTAATAATGAACCAGCTTTACTTGCAGCAATTTCAGATTTTAATTTTTCATTTTCTTTTTCAAGTGATTTCACTTCAAGTGCCATTGCTTCAACACGTTTTACAACATCTGCTTTTTTAGCTTTTACAGCTATTGCTACTTCATTTAAGCTATTTTCCATTTCTTGGTAGTATGCAATTGCCCCTCTACCTGTTACAGCTTCAATACGTCTTACACCTGCTGCTACACCTGTTTCAGAGATGATTTTAAAGGTACCGATTGCTGCTGTATTTTGAAGGTGTGTACCACCACAAAGCTCAATAGAGTAACCGCCCATGTTAACAACACGTACAGTTTGTCCATATTTTTCACCAAAGAGTGCCATGGCACCTAATTTTCTAGCTTCATCAATTGACATTTCTTTTACTTCAATTGTTAAACCTTCTAAGATTTTTTCATTTACTAAAGCCTCTACTTTTTCAATTTGTTCATGTGTTAAAGCTTCAAAGTGTGTGAAGTCAAAGCGTAAACGATCTTTAGTTACGTTTGAACCAGCTTGTTCAATATGTCCACCTACTACTTCACGAAGTGCTTTTTGTAGAATATGTGTTGCACTATGGTTACGAGATACATCCATACGTGTTGCATGATCAACTGCAAATGTAGCTTTTTGACCTTTTTCAAGTGTACCTTCTACTACTGTCACATGGTGTGCAAATTTACCACCAATTACTTTCTTTGTATCTGTAACTTGACCTTTACCTGTAGCTGTAATAATAAGTCCAAGGTCACCAGCTTGCCCACCACTTTCTGCATAGAATGGTGTTTCACTTACAACAACATAAATTTCATCACCAGCATTTGCCACTTCTAAAAGTGCTTCATCATTTGCAATGACTTCTAAAGCACCTTCTACTGATGTATTGTGGTAACCTACGAATGTTGTTTTCATAGCTGGGTCCATTTGGTTAAATACTGTTTCGTCAGCACCCATGTATTTAGAACCACCACGTGCATCACGTGCTTTTTGGCGTTGTGCATCCATTTCTACTTTGAAACCTTCTTCATCAGCACTAAGACCTTGTTCTTCTAAGATTTCGCGTGTTAAGTCAATTGGGAAACCATAAGTATCAGAAAGTGTAAAGCATGATTTACCATCTAATACAGTTTTACCTTCTGCTTTCATTTCTTCAATATGACCTTTTAAGATATTAAGACCACGGTCAATTGTTTCATTGAAGTTTTTCTCTTCTACAGTAAGCAGTTTAACAATATATTCAAATTTATCTTCAAGTTCTGTGTACTCATGTTTAGAGTTTTCTACAACAGTTTTTACAAGCTCTTGTAAGAATAGACCTTGAATACCTAATAATTTAGCATGTCTTACAGCACGTCTAAGAAGTCTTCTCATAACGTAGCCACGACCTTCATTTGATGGAAGTACCCCATCAGCTGCCATAAATGTTACTGAACGAATGTGGTCTGTAATAACACGAATTGACACGTCTTTTTTGTATTCTTCGCCATATTTTACGTTTGCAAGCTCACATACGTGGTCACGAATCGCTTTAACTGTATCTACATCAAAGATAGAACCTACACCTTGCATCATAGCTGCAAGTCTTTCAAGTCCCATACCTGTATCAATATTTTTTTGTTCAAGTGGTGTATAAGTACCATCTTCATGACGTTCAAATTGTGTAAATACCAAGTTCCAAAATTCCATATAACGGTCACAATCACAACCTACTGCACAAGTAGGGCTATCACAACCATACTCTGGTCCACGGTCAAAGTAAATTTCTGAACAAGGTCCACATGGTCCATCGATACCAGCTTCCCAGAAGTTATCTTCTTTGCCTAGAAATACAATATGGTCTTCTGCAACACCTACTTTATTTTTCCAGATTTCAGCTGTTTCTTTATCTTCTTCGTAAACTGAAACATAAAGTCTTTCCACTGGAAGTTCAAGATGTTTTGTAACAAATTCCCAAGCCCATTCAATGGCTTCTTCTTTGAAATAATCTCCAAACGAGAAGTTTCCAAGCATTTCAAAGAATGTACCATGACGTGCTGTTTTACCTACATTTTCAATATCACCTGTACGGATACACTTTTGACATGTTGTCATTCTTCTTCTTGGTGGCTCTTCTTGACCTGTAAAGTAAGGCTTAAGTGGTGCCATACCTGCATTAATTAATAATAAACTATTATCATTTTGTGGTACTAATGGAAAGCTTTTTGCACGAAGGTGATTTTTGCTTTCAAAGAATTTTAAATACATTTCTCTAAGTTCATTTAAACTGTAGTTTTTCATTTGTGCCTCCTGATTTCTTCAATTTATATTAACCTTTTGTTGCACAAAGATATTCTTCTAAACAAAGCTTTTTTTGATACATCTCATAAGCTGCTTTGCATCCAACATATCTATAATGCCAAGGTTCATATGTAATATGTGTAATATCCACTTTATCTTTAGGATAACGTAAAATAAGACCAAAACGCATACTATTTGCTAAAAGCCACTGCCCAGTAGCTGTTTTTTCAAAATCCGTTGTCAAAGGGTCTTCTAAATCTTTCATAGACCATATAGCTAAATCAACAGCTAAGCCTAATTGATGTTCACTATGTCCAGGAATTGCTACAATCTGTGACGCATGAAGCTTTGCTGTTTCTTCATCAAAACCTTTTTCTCTATAATGGTTAATTTTACGTGTAAAAAGCTTTTCTTGATAAGCATAAGAGCGATAACCGCTAATTATTATAACCTGCTCAAGCCCTAAGTGATGCAATGTAAAGTTGACCTTTCTAACAGCCAAGAAAACTTCTCTGCAAAGCCATATCTTAGAAAAAGAATCTTGCATCAAGTGGACTGGTTTAAATTCTTTACTTAAACCATAATCTTTATTCACTAAACGTAGTATATCCATATTAACCTCCTTGACTGGAAAATAAGTCCATATACACAAAAAAACCTCTATCCCAAATTAGGGACGAGGTTTCTCGCGGTACCACCCTAGTTACATGCAAGAATGCATATCACCTTCACGATTCATAACGAAATCACCCGAGTACCTCTACTCATACGAGAATTTATATGCTTATAAGCTTATCTTTGTACGTTCAAAATACTTACTCCAAGACTGCTTCTATAAATAGGTATTAGAAAGCTCACACCTCTACTTTCCTCTCTGAAAATCCTTATTTATATACTCCTTCTTTTCACTGTAGTTAATATATATATACGCTTCATTTAGCGTCTTTATTCTTTTTCTTATTCGATTATATGTAAAGTTTCATATTTTGTCAATAAAGGGTCAAAACTTTACATTATAA